>NZ_JBUYEN020000003.1:0-379655 GCF_055229415.2 Bradyrhizobium sp. Leo114
CCCGTGCAACAAAAAGCACGGGGGTAGGACCACAGGTTCAACCGAAGCATTCCGGCTTTCCCTGCGCGATGGTTTACGGCTTACTTCGTGCTCTCCCCGGTGACCGGGCTCTTTTGCCACCGTCACTCTGCGGATACTTGATCCACAAAACTTAGCGCCAGCGTCGGGGCGCCAGGACCACACGACTTCGCCGTCCGCGTTGCATGCGCTCGTCAGTCGCACGCATCGCGTCCACCGCATCTCACCGCAACGTTCGTGACGATCGCGAGCCGCCCCTCATTCGCGTGAGACGCGCGGAGTTAAATCACTGATTTGCCCGACGGCGGAAGCGGAATGTTTTTCGCGCGAGGGCTGGACGGCGCAAATCAACTTGGAATCGCTGGTGAATTTTTCTCCGCCGTCATTCCGGGGCACGCGTAGCGTGAGCCCGGAATCCATTTCTCCGCCAGCGCAAGTGGACGAATGGATTCCGGGCTCGCGACTTCGTCGCGCCCCGGAATGACGGAGAGTGAGGAGTTCGTGGCCCATCCCTCGGGACGCCGCTTGCGCGGCTTCTCGGGATGAGGGGGGCGCTTGTGGCGCCAATCAATAACAGCGGGAGGCGGCGATGGTGTGGAGCTTGGTGTCGCCGAGGAGGTGGGCGGTGAAGGCCGGTGTGCCGAAGAGTTTTGCGAAGGCGGCGTCGCGGATGCTGAGGCCGCCGGCGTAGGCGCCGAAGGCTGGCATCACGGCGCGCTCGCCATCGCTGGCGAAGCAGCGGCGTTCGACCGCGCGGCCGCGGGTCGAGACGCGGGCCTTGGGATGCAGATGGCCGGCGATCTCGCCGATGGCGCCGGTCGGCTCATGGCGGAATCTGATGCGGCCGATCGCGACTTCAGTGGCAACCATGCCGCCGAGATCGGACGGCAGGGCCGGATCGTGATTACCCGAAACCCAGATCCAGTCGCGCCGTGCCTGCAGCGCGGTGATGGCGTCGCGATCCTGCGCGCTCATCCGCTCGTGCGCACGCCGATCATGAAAGCTGTCGCCGAGCGCGATCACCATGCGCGGGTCATGACGGGCGATCACGGCGGCCAAACGGCCGAGGGTCGCCGCGGTGTCGTAAGGCGGCAGCAGCACGCCGCGCGTGGCGAAGCTCGAACCTTTTTCCAGGTGCAGGTCGGAGACGACGAGCAGGCGCTGCTCTTCCCAGAACAAAGCGCCGGAGAGATCGGCGGCGAATGACACGCCGGCGATATCGACGGCGGCGGTCGTATCGACGGTGAGAGCCACTTGCTCCGTCATGGCCGGGCTCGTCCCGGCCATCCACGTTCTTCCGCACGCGCCGAAGCGAAAGACGTGGATGCCCGGGACATCTGCGCGAAGACGCGCTTCGCGCTTTTGCCCGGGCATGACGGTGTGGAGAGAGATGTGCTCCAAAAATTCATCTACTTTGCTACGATGTCTCATGACATCGCCTCTTTCACGAGTTCGTCGGCGGCTTCCGCCAAGAGCTCGTCGGATGCTTCGCCATAAACTGACTCGCGGCCGATTTCCAGCATCACTGGAACCGCGAGCGGTGAGACGTGCTCCAGTTCCCGGTGCGTGATTCGCCCCTGGATCCGCGCGAGCATATCGCCGAGCCGGCGCAGATCGAGCAGACCGGTTGCGGCATCGGCACGGGCCGCGCGCAACAGGACATGATCGCCCTGATGCTTGCGCAGCACATCATAGACAAGGTCGGTCGAGAACAGCACCTGACGTCGCGATTTCTCCTCACCAGTATGGCGACGCGGGATTAGCCCTGAGATGATGGCGCAATTGCGGAAGGTGCGCTTCATCAACGCCGATTCGGCGAGCCATGCTTCGAGATCGTCGCCGAGCATGTCGGGATTGAACAGCGCGTTGAGATCGAGCTGGCCGTGCCGGATCATAAAAGAGAGGTCGCCGAGCCCCCAGATCGCCAGCGCATATTCATTGGCGATGAAGCCGAGCGGCCGGGTGCGGGCGCGCTCCATCCGTCGCGTCAGGAGCATGCCGAGCGTCTGGTGCGCGAGCCGGCCCTCGAAGGGATAGCAGACCAAATAATGCTTGTTGCCGCGTGGAAAGGTTTCGACCAGGAGCTCGCGGACCGCGGGCACGCGGGAGAAATCCTTCTGCAGCGACAGCCATTCATGGACCTGGTCCGGCAGCGCATTCCACGCCCGGCGATCGTCGAGCAGTTTGCGGACGCGCTCGGCGAGGTAGGTGGAGAGCGGGAATTTGCCGCCCATATAGGACGGCACTTTTGCATCCTTGTCGTTGGCGCGGGAGACATAGACCTGGTCCTCGACCAGTGCCTCGTAGCGCACCACCTCGCCGCCGAACACGAAGGTGTCGCCGGGCACGAGGCCCTCGATGAAGACTTCCTCGATCTCGCCTAGCATCTTGCCGCCGCGCGCGATTGCGCCGGTCGAGCCGGAGCCGCCGGCGCGTGAGCGCACCAGCCGCACCTTCAGCATGGTGTCCTCGACGATGGTGCCGACGTTGAGACGGTAGCTCTGCCGCACGCGGGGATTGGCGACGCGCCAGCGGCCCTGCTTGTCCTGCTTGATGCGGGCGAAGCGCTCATAGGTCTTCAGCGCATAGCCGCCGGTGGCGACGAAATCGACGATGTCGTCGAAATCGGCTCGCGTCAGCGCGGCATAGGGCGCCGCTGTCCGCACTTCGTCATACAGCTCATCGGAAAAGAACGGCTCGCCACAGGCGCAGCCGAGCACATGCTGCGCCAGGACGTCGAGTGCGCCTGATCGCAGCGGCGGCGTGTCCTGCGCATTCTCGGCAATCGCGTCGATCGCGACGCGGCATTCCAGCACCTCGAAACGGTTGGCCGGCACCAGCACGGCACGCGAGGCTTCGTCGAAACGGTGATTGGCGCGGCCGATGCGCTGCATCAATCGCGACGAGCCCTTGGGCGCACCGATATTGATGACGAGGTCGACATCGCCCCAGTCGACACCGAGATCGAGCGAGGAGGTGCAGACCACGCCGCGCAGCCGGCCGGCCGCCATCGCATCCTCGACCTTGCGGCGCTGCGCGACATCGAGCGAGCCGTGATGCAGCGCGATCGCAAGCCCATCGTCGTTCATGCGCCAGAGATCCTGGAACAGCATCTCGGCCTGGCTGCGCGTGTTGACGAACACCAGCGTGGTCTTGTTCTGCTTGATCAATTCATAGATCTCGCCGAGCGCATGGCGCGCGGTGTGGCCGGCCCACGGCAGACGTTCGCGCGTATCCAGCATCTCGACGATCGGCGGCGCCGCGCCGCCGGCGGTGACGACATCGGCGGCGATCTGCGCGGCCGGTTGCTGCGGCACCAGGAAGCGCGCGAGCTGCTCCGGCTCGGCGACCGTCGCCGACAGGCCGATCGCGCGCATCTCCGGTGCGAGCCGCCACAGCCGCGCGAGACCAAGCGACAACAGGTCGCCGCGCTTGGAGGTCACCAGCGCGTGCAGCTCGTCGAGCACGATGCGCCTCAGCGAGGAGAACAGGAACGGCGCGTCATCGGATGAGAGCAGGAGCGCGAGCTGCTCGGGCGTGGTGAGCAGGATGTCCGGCGGATAGCGCCGCTGCCGCTGGCGTCGCGATACCGGCGTATCGCCGGTGCGGGTCTCGATCTTGATCGGCAGCCCCATCTCAGCGACCGGCGCCTCAAGGTTGCGCGCGATGTCGACGGCGAGCGCTTTCAGCGGGGAGATGTAAAGGGTGTGAAGGCCGCCGGCGCGCTTCACGCTGCGGCCGGTGGAGATGAGGTTGGAGCGCGGCGCACTTGAGGTCGCTCCCTCTCCGCTGGCGAGCAGGTCATTCTCCCTCCGCCTGAAAGGGGGAGGGCTGGGGCGGTGCAGCCCGCCGCTAAGCTCCACGAGAGTCGGCAAGAATCCCGCCAGCGTCTTGCCGGCGCCGGTGGGCGCGATCAGCAATGCCGAGCGGTTCTCGCGCGCCTTCGCCAACAGCGCGAGCTGATGCGCGCGCGGCGACCAGCCGCGGGCCGCGAACCATTTCTGGAAGCGGAGAGGCAGGAGGGATTCGGCCTCGGTCGGGGCCGCGGGCTGGGTCAGGACGGGCACCGGGTAGAGCTATGCCTTCGGGGGCACTTCGTCGAGGGGTGCTCTCCCCAACCCTCTCCCCGCGAAGAGCGGGGAGAGGGAGATGAAGCAGTTCCCCGCCTACTCCGTCACGGGCTTGTCGGAGATGTCCCAATCCTTGCCGTTGAAGATCGAGATGTAGAGCGTCTTCATCGGCGTGTAGTCTTCGGGCGTGTAGCTGTAATTGATACCGTCGAGGAAATAGGGCGAGTGGAAGCCGGCGAGCGTGGTCGCGTGCTTCAGCACATTGGCGCGGGTAAGGTCGTCGCCGCAGCGGCGCAGGATTTCGGCCATGGTCGCGACCTGGCCGTAGCCGGCGAAGGCGATCGTGTTGTCGGGATCGACATTGGGCAGATATTTCTTCCGCAGCTCCTCGAAGGCGAGCACGTCCGGATCCTTCTCGAAGCGGGGCACGCCGACTTCCTTGGCGTAGCGGATCGCGACGATGCCGGTTGCGTTCTCAAGCCCCGCGGCGTTCAGGATCGAGCGGCCAGTCGAGCCCGCCGAGAGCAGATGCAGCGGCTTCCAGCCGAGCTCGGCGACCTTGCGGATCGACTGCGACGTCGCCTTGCCTGTCGTGATGTTGTAGAAGACATCGGCGCCGGATTTCGAGAGATTGATGAGCTGGGAATCGACGGTCGGATCGGTGAGATCGTAGGTCTGCTCCATGATGACCTGCGCCTTGCCGTCGGCATCCCCCAGCACCTTCTTGAACGGACCTAAGAAGTCGCGACCGAAATCGTCGTTCTGGTAGAGAATGCCGACTTTCGCGTCCGGCTTCACGCTGACGACGTGTTTGGCCAGAATGCGGGCCTCGGTCGGGTAGAGCGGCAGGCCGGCCATGGTCCATTTGAAATTCTTCGGATCATTCCATTTCGACGCGCCGGTGTTGAGCAGCAACTGCGGCACGCCTTTGGAATTGAGATATTTGTGCACGGCGGTCTGCGGCGCGGTACCGAGCGAGCCGTACAGCGCCAGCACTTCCTCCTGCTCCACCAGGCGCCGCGTTGCCTCGACGCATTTCGGCGCGCTGTAGGCATCGTCCATGGTGAGGAACTTGACCTTGCGTCCATTGATGCCGCCCTTCTCGTTCAGCATCTGGAAATAGGCCTCGCCGACGCGACCGAGCACGCCATACAGCGAGCCGGGGCCGGAATGCGGCACGGTCTGGCCGAGCTTGATCTCGGTGTCGCTGGCGCCCGGATCATATTTCTTCTCGGCGGCCCAGAGATAGGGCGCGGACAGGCTTGATGCGGCGAACGCACTGATGGCGGTGGCGCAGAATTCGCGCCTGGTTTGCTTCTTCATTGTTGTTGTCTCTCCCTAGACGACAACAATGATCAACATTCCGCTTGGCTCGGCAATACCGAACTTTTGCCTTTGCGACGCAATGACGCTCGAACAGTTCCGCGCGACGGAAAGGGTAGCGTCTAGACTCAAGTTTTGCTGATGCCGCAGCCGGTGAAGGTTTCGATTGGCGACCGGAGTTAATTCACTCCGGCTTCGCCACGCTCACTGCCGTCATTCCGGGGCGATGCGCAGCATCGAGCCCGGAATCCATTTGTCCGCCGTCACCCGGTGCGTGATGGATTCCGGGCTCGCGCTGTGCGCGCCCCGGAATGACGGCCGGTTATTGCTGCGGTCAAGAGCGCTCCCCGGGCTACGGCCGTTACGTCTTCGTGGCAATCACGACCAGGCCGGGGACGGGCACCTTGCCTTCGTTGCGCGTGGAGGCGGGCTGCAGCGCCGATAAGTTCAGGCCTGCGGCCTCGATCACGGCGCCGATGTAGGGCGCGCCGTGCGCATAACGCAGCCCGTCGCCGATCACGATGCTGTCGCCATCATGCGTCTCGACGGTGAAGGCGACGGCGCCACCGGGTGCGAGCACGCGTCCAGCCTCCGCCAGAACAGGCGCGAGGTCGCAGACATAGACCATGGCGTCGGCCGCGAGGATGAAATCGGCGCTGGCGTCATCCCTGGCGCGCAGCCCGTTCAGCATGTCCTGGACCTCGAGCTCGGCATAGAGGCCGGTGGCGCGCGCCTGCTCGATCATGCCCGGCGAGAGGTCGATGCCGATGAAGCGATCGACGTTCTTGGCAAAGGCGGCAGCACCGAGCCCGGTGCCGCAGCCGAGATCGATGCCGCGCTTGAAAAAGGCCGGCTTGTTCGCGGCGGCGCGCGCCGAGAGCACCGCCTTGAACAACAGCGAGGGGCCGCGATAGCCGAGATCGCGCTTCAAAGCCTCGTCGAAGCGCGGCGCGTATTGATCGAACAGCGCCTGCACATAGGCCTTCGGCATGTCGGACAATCCCTCCGCGCCGAGCTGCATCAAATGCAGACTGGCGCCGTGATGATCCTGTGGGTCGGCGTCGCGGGCGCGACGGAAGGCTGTGATCGCCGCCTCGCGTTCGCCGAGCTCCTGGCGGATCTCGCCGAGCACGAACCAGGCGGAGACGAAGCGCGGTGCGAGCTCGATCGCCTGCTCGAGCAGGTCGGCGGCGGCGGCGAGATCACCCCGCAACTGCAAATCGCGCGCGAATTCATAGCGGCGGTCGGCAACGAGATCGCCGGAGGACAGGAAGAGACGTCCGGACATCGCTTGGGGAACCAGTTCCGTCATTGCCGGGCTCGACCCGGCAATCCATCAATAGAAAGATGGAATCTTTAGAGAGATGGATGCGCGGGTCAAGCCCGCGCATGACGGCTAAAAATCGGGTTAAGCCGGCTTATATACTGCGGCATGCGTCCGCAAGACATCCTGCTGCCAGTTGCTGCCGGTCTCTGCTGCAAACCGGGTGGCTTTCATATCGATCCGGTCCGCCCTGTGGAGCGCGCGGTCATCACCCATGGCCATTCCGACCATGCGCGAGCCGGCCATGGCGCGGTGCTGGCGACGCAAGAGACCCTCGACATGATGCGGCTGCGCTATGGCGACAATTTCGCCGGCTCCACGCAGGCGATTCGTTATGGCGAGGAGGTCAGGCTCGGCGACATCAAGGTGAAATTCCATCCCGCAGGGCACGTGCTGGGCTCCGCGCAGATCGCGGTCTCCTGCAAGGATCTCTGCATCGTCGCCTCCGGCGACTACAAGGATGCGCGGGACCCGACCTGCGCGCCGTTCGAGCTCGTGCCCTGCGACGTCTTCATCACGGAGGCGACCTTCGGCCTGCCGGTGTTCCGGCATGGCGATGCGGCCGATGAGGTGAAGAAGCTCTTGGCATCGGTGGCGCTGTTTCCGGAGCGGGCGCATCTGGTCGGCGCCTATTCGCTCGGCAAGGCGCAGCGCGTGATCGCGCTATTGCGCGAGGCCGGCTATGACGCGCCGATCTATTTGCATGGCGCGATGGAGAAGATCACGCGCTACTACGAGAGCCGCGGGATTGCGCTCGGCGAGCTGCGCCCGGTGCGCGGCATGAAGAAGGCCGAGCTGGCCGGCACCATCACGCTGGCGCCGCCGACGGCGACCTCCGACATCTGGACACGGCGCTTTCCCGACCCGGTCACCGCGTTTGCCTCGGGCTGGATGCGGGTGCGCGCCCGCGCGCGCCAGCGCGGCGTCGAGCTGCCATTGGTGATCTCTGACCATGCCGACTGGGACGGGCTGACCGCGACGATCGGCGCGACCGGCGCCGGCGAGGTGTGGGTGACGCACGGTCAGGAAGACGCGCTGGTGCATTGGTGCAAGAGCAAGGGGCTTGCCGCGCGGCCGCTCGATCTCGTCGGCTATGGCGATGAAGAGGAGACCGAAGTCGTGCTCGACGGCGAGGAAGGCGGGGCATGAACCGTTTCGCCGAACTATTGGACCGCCTCGCCTATGAGCCCGGCCGCAACAACAAGCTGAAGCTGCTCACGGCCTATTTGCGCGACACCGAGGACCCCGACCGCGGCTATGCGCTGGCGGCGCTCACCGGCGCGCTGTCGTTCAAGCACGCCAAGCCGGGCCTGATCCGCGACCTGATCATGGAGCGCACCGATCCGGTGCTGTTCGGATATTCGTATGATTATGTCGGCGATCTCTCCGAAACCGTTGCGCTGATGTGGCCGAAGGTGGCGCTCGTCGGCCACAACAATCCGCCGCCGCCGACGCTGACGGAGGTCGTCACGCGGCTGCGCACGCTTGGCAAGACCGAGTTGCCGGCGCAGCTCGCGCGCTGGCTGGACGAGCTCGACGAGACCGGGCGCTGGGCGCTGCTAAAGCTCGTCACCGGCGCGATGCGGATCGGGATTTCGGCGCGGCTCGCGAAAACCGCGGCCGCGGCGCTCGGCGAGAAAGATCCGCATGAGATCGAATTGATGTGGCCGGGGCTGGCGCCGCCCTATCTCGATCTGTTCGCCTGGCTGGAGGGCCGGGCCGAAAAGCCTGTCAACCGCGACCCGGCGCCATTCCGCCCGGTGATGCTGGCGCATGCGATCGAGGATGCGGATTTCGCCAGTCTCGATCCGGCGGATTTCATCGCCGAATGGAAATGGGACGGCATCCGCGTGCAGGCCGTCTCAGGCCGCGACGAGCGCGGGCATTTGCAGGTTCGGCTCTATTCGCGCAGCGGCGAGGACATCACCAAGAGCTTTCCGGATTTGCTGCCGTCGCTGCATCTGCCCGGCGCGATCGACGGCGAGCTATTGGTGCTGCGCGACGGGCGGGTGCAGACCTTCAACGTGCTGCAGCAGCGGCTGAACCGAAAGGTCGTCTCGCCGAAACTGATGAAGGATTATCCGATCCATCTGCGTGCCTATGACCTGCTCGGCGACGACGAGAACGATTTGCGCGAACTGCCGTTCGAGGAGCGCCGCACGCATCTGGAAGCCTTCATCAGGAAGCTCGCCGATCCGCGCATCGACCTGTCGCCGACCGTCCCCTTCACCGATTGGCCCGCGCTGACCGCGGCGCGTGCCGATCCGGCCGGCGCCGGCGCGGGACTGGATGCGGAAGCGGTCGAGGGCGTGATGCTCAAGCGCCGCGATGCGCCCTATCTGCCGGGCCGTCCGAAGGGGCAATGGTGGAAGTGGAAGCGCGATCCGCACATCATCGACGCGGTACTGATGTATGCGCAGCGCGGCCACGGCAAGCGCTCGTCCTATTATTCCGACTATACGTTCGGTGTCTGGACCAATGGCGGTGCTGGCGACGAATTGGTGCCGGTCGGCAAGGCCTATTTCGGCTTCACCGATGAGGAACTCTTGCAGATCGACCGCTTCGTTCGCCGCAACACCACCGAGAAATTCGGCCCCGTCCGCCATGTCGTGCACGAGCCGGACCAGGGCCTGGTGCTCGAAGTGGCCTTTGAGGGTCTGCAGCGCTCGCCGCGGCACAAGTCGGGCGTTGCGATGCGGTTTCCGCGCATCAACCGATTGCGCTGGGACAAGCCGCCGCGCGAGGCCGACCGGCTGGAGACGCTGGAGCGGATGCTGAAGAGTGTGACGGCAAATTAAGGTTCCGCCCGTGGATGATAAGCATTGACGGCGCGGCGCGGGTTCCCCATGTGCATCGCCTTGCCTATAATGCGGATGCACACCCGCGAGGAGACAGCAATGCCTGACGACGTCCGTGACTTGCCGGCCAGCCAGAATGACGGTTTGTACCGCTTTCTCGGCGGCTCGCCGCTGTCGGTCGCCTTCCGGCTGATCCTCTTGTCGATCCTGGTCGGCGTCGTGCTCGCCGCGGTCGGATTCGATCCCTGGAATATCATCCACAGCATCCAATTGCTGTTCCAGCGGCTGTGGGACCTCGGCTTCGACACCATCAACTGGCTGTGGCGCTACTTCCTGCTTGGCGCCGTGATCGTGATCCCGGTCTGGCTGTTGTCGCGGCTGTTCGGCACGCCGCGCGGCCGCTAGCTGGCGCGGGCCGGGCGATGCAACTGCGATTTGTCGGCTGCGGCGACGCCTTCGGCTCCGGCGGCAGGTACAACACCTGCTTCCACGTCACCGGCAACAGCGTCAATTTCCTGATCGATTGCGGCGCATCCTCGCTACCGGCCATGAAGCGCCTCGACATCGTGCGCGATGAGATCGATCTGATCCTGATCACGCATTTCCACGGCGACCATTTCGCCGGCCTGCCGTTCTTCCTGCTCGATGCACAGTTCTCACGGCGCAGCCGGCCGCTCGTGATCGCGGGGCCTGAGGGCATCGAGACGCGGCTGCCACAGGTGATGGAAGCGCTGTTCGAGCATTCGTCCAAGACCAAGCAGCGTTTCGAGCTCTCCGTCGTGCCGCTGGTGCCCGAGCAAAGCCGCAGCTTCGGCGCGGTGACGGTGACGCCCTATCCGGTCGTGCATGGCGAATCCGGCGGACCGTTCCTGGCCTACCGGATCGAGACCGAAGGCCGCGTCATTGCCTACAGCGCCGACACCGAATGGACGGAGACGCTGATCCCGGCGGCGCGCAACGCCGACCTGTTCATCGCGGAAGCTAATACCTACGACAAGATCGTCAAGAACCATCTCAGCCTGGCGACGCTGGAAGCGCATCTGCCCGAGATCGGCGCCAAGCGGCTGGTGCTGACCCACATGAGCGACGACATGCTCGGCCGCGTGGACGAGCTGCCCTACACCGCCGCCAGCGACGGCATGGTGGTGGTGTTCTAGAAGATGCACGCACCAAACCCATCCGCGGAGGTCACGAGCCGGCAGGTATTCGCCATCGCAGGTCCCGCGATGATCGCGAACCTGACGACGCCGTTGATCGGGATCGTCTCCACCACGGCGATCGGACGGCTGGACGATGCGGCGCTGCTCGGCGGGGTCGCGATGGCCTCCGTGCTGTTCGACTGCATGTTCTGGCTGTTCGCGTTCCTGCGCATGAGCACGGTTGCCTTCACCGCGCAGTCGCTCGGCGCCGGCGAGACGCAGGAATTGCGTGCGATCCTGGTGCGCGGCTTCATCGTCGCGGCGGTGATCGGCGCCGCGCTGATCGTGCTGCAGGGGCCGCTGGCCGCGATCCTGCTCAGCGCGATGGGCGGCAGCGAAGGCGTGACGGCGGCGGCGAAGACCTATTTCCTGATCCGCATCTGGTCGGCGCCGCTCGCGCTCGCCAACTACGTCGTGCTCGGCTGGCTGATCGGCCAGGCGCGGGCGACATTGGCGCTGTCGACGCAGATCGCGATCAACGTCGTCAACATGGCGGCGACCATACTGCTGGTGCTGGTGTTCACTCTCGGCATTGCCGGCGCGGCGATCGCCGCTGTGATCGCGGAAACGGCCGGGCTGTTGCTCGGCATCCTCATTGCGCGGCATCTGACGGGAGGAAAGCTCGACATCCTGCCGGGCACGCTGTTTGCGCGCGAAAAACTAATGCGGATGCTCGCCGTCAACCGCGACATCATGATCCGCACCGCAGCACTGATCACGGCGTTCCTGTTTTTCACCGCGCAAGGCGCCCGCGCCGGCGACGTCACGCTGGCGGCGAATGCGGTGCTCAACAATTTCCTTTTAGTCAGCGCCTTCTTCCTCGACGGCCTCGCCAATGCCGCCGAGCAGCTCTGCGGCCGCGCCTATGGCGCGCGCGACCGCTATGCATTTGCCGGCGCAGTGCGGCTGGTCATCGTCTGGGGCTTTGCGTTTGCGCTCGCAGTGATGGCGGCATTCGCGCTGTTCGGGCCTGTTCTGATCGATATCATGACCGCGAACACGGAGGTGCGGCAGGCCGCGCGCGCGTTCCTGCTGTTCGTGATCCTGTCGCCGCTGCTGGCGGTGTTCGCCTTCGCCTATGACGGCGTCTATATCGGCGCGACCTGGGCGCGCGACATGCGCAATCTGATGGTGCTGTCGCTCGTGATCTTCCTCGCCGCCTGGTTTCTCTTGCGCCCCTTCGGCAATGCCGGGCTGTGGACCGCACTGCTGGTGCACTATGCCGCGCGCGGCGGATTGGAGGCGCTGCGCTATCCGGCGCTGTTCAGGGCATCGTTCGCGACGCCATAGTACGAACCGACTACGCCGTCATTGCGAGCGAAGCGAAGCAATCCATCTCTCCCGCGCGGCGGCATGGATTGCTTCGTCGCTATCGCTCCTCGCAATGACGGTGCAGGCCGGACATGGCTCACCGTACCGGCCAGTCCTCGGCCGTGATGGTGGCGGCATCGGCGCCGACGATTTCGGACAGCGAGTCGCGGCCGGTGCGCAGGAGCGTCGAGGAGAGATCGCGCTTGATGTCGTCGACGAGGCCGAGGCCCTTGTAGACCAGCGAGGAATAAAGCTGGATCAGGCTGGCGCCGGCGCGGATTTTTGTGAGCGCGGCGCCGCCGGAATCGATGCCGCCGACGCCGATCAGGGGAAACGCACCCTCAGCGCGCACATAGGTCTCCGCCACCATCCGCGTCGACAGGCGGAACAGCGGCCGGCCCGAGAGACCGCCCTGCTCCTTGATGCGGGCCTGCTCACGTAACGTGGACGGCCGCGCCAGCGTCGTGTTGGCGACGATCATGCCGTCGACGCGGCGCGAGCGTGCGATGTGAACGACGTCGTCGAGCTCGGCGAGGCTTAAGTCCGGCGCGATCTTCAAGAGCACCGGCGAGTCGCCGGCATTTTTCCGCACCCGCTCCCGGGTCTCGATGACCCGTGCCAGGAGGTCATCGAGCGCGGCCGATTGCTGCAGATTGCGCAGGCCCGGCGTATTCGGCGAGGACACGTTGATGGTGAAGTAGCTCGCGACCGGCGCAAAAGTCTCGATCAGCTTCACATAGTCGGCGGTACGATCCGGCGAATCCTTGTTGGCGCCGACATTGACGCCGACGATGCCGGAAAGATGGGCGCGGCCGGCGAGCCGCCGCAGCACCGCCGCCGCGCCGTCGTTGTTGAAGCCCATGCGGTTGATGACGGCTTCATCCCGCTCAAGCCGAAACAGCCTCGGCCTGGCATTGCCGGACTGCGGCAGCGGCGTCACCGAGCCGATCTCGACAAAGCCGAAGCCGAGCTTGAGCAGCGCATCGGGCGCCTCCGCGTTCTTGTCGAAGCCCGCGGCCATGCCGACCGGATTGGGAAAATTCAGTCCGAACGCGCGCACCGCGAGCTTCGGATCATCCGGCCGCTGGCGGATCGGCGGCAGGAAGCGCAGCCCCTGGATCGCCAGCCGGTGGGCGTCCTCCGGATCGAGCCAGCGCAGCAGCGGCAGCGAGACGGCATCGAAGGCGCGGATCACGGCAACGTCTCCGGGATCGCATGGGTGCCGTCGGCGCGCGCCGGCAGGTCGTAGACCGCGGTGACCGCGCCGAGATCGAGCTCGCCATAGAGATGCGGAAACAATTCATCGTGACGGGAAGGCTCCCAGCGCAAGGCATCACCCAGCGCATCCGCGTCGACCGCGATCAGAAACAGGCCGGTTTGGCCGGAAAAATGCTTTCGCGCGGTCCCGGCGACCTGGGATGCGGTGGAGAAGTGGATGAAACCGTCGCGCAGATCGTCGGCACTACCCCGATACACTCCGGCCCGCTCGGCCTCGCGCCAAGCTGAGGCAGGGCTGATTTTATAGATCGTGCGCACCTATCCGGTGTCCCATGCTTCACGCTTGAGTCTGTTGGGGTTTTCCCGAAGCTGGCCGGGCCAGCGATGGACCGTATCGACGCCCGTGGCGCAACTCAAGCGCCACAGCAGGGCCGATTGGGGACATTTGCGGAAAGCCGCAGGTTCCGGCAATAATTCCTAAATCAGAACGGCGGAATTCCGATGGTCAGACCGCCCAAGCAATCGCGCCTGCTGACCCACGGCCAGGTCTGGGCCGCACTGGACCGGCTGGCGGAGCGCGCCGGATTGTCGCCGTCCGGGCTTGCCCGGCGCGCCGGGCTGGACCCGACCACCTTCAACAAGTCCAAGCGCATCACCACCGACGGCCGCGAGCGTTGGCCCTCGACCGAATCGGTCGCGAAGGCGCTCGCCGCGACCAACGTGTCCATCGACACCTTCGTGCAGTTGATCGGCGACGGCGGCGGCCGCGGCGGCCCGTCAGTGCCGCTGATCGGCCTTGCCGAAGCGTCGGCAAGCGATGCTTTCGACGACAACGGCTTTCCGACCGGCAAAGGCTGGGACGAAGTGGCGCTGCCGACCGTCCCCGACGAGCACGCCTTCGCGCTCGAAATCTTCGGCGACACGCTGCGGCCGGTTTTCCGCGAGGGCGATATCATTATGGTGTCGCCGTCAACTCCGATCCGCCGCGGCGATCGCGTGGTGGTGCGAACCAAGGACGGCGAGATACTGGTGAAGGAGTGCAAACGCCGCACGGCGAAGACGCTCGAATTGCAGTCGCTCAATCCGGCGGAAGCAGATCGCACGCTCGCGGCCGAGGACGTCGCCTGGATCGCGCGGATCGTGTGGGTGAGGCAGTAACTCTCTGGTGTCATCCCTGCGAAAGCAGGGACCCATAACCACAGGAGGTTGTTGTGGCGCGCATTCTTGTCCTTGGTGCGGGATTCGCCGGCCTCTGGGCTGCCATCGGGGCTGCGCGCAAGCGCGATGAGATCGGCCGCGCGGCCGAGGTCGAGATTCTCGTCATCGATCGCAATCCCTATCACAACATTCGAGTCCGCAATTACGAAGTCGACCTGAGCGAGGCGGCGATCCCGCTTGGCGAGGTGCTGGACCCTATCGGCGTCGCTCACAGACTTGCCGAGGTGCAAGCGATCGATGCGGTCAAACAGCAGGTGACCGTCGCAGCGAGCGACGGCCCGGAGGTTTTGACTTACGATCGGCTGGTGCTGGCGCTTGGCAGCGAACTGGCGCGCCCGGCGATTGCCGGCCTCGCGGCCAACGGCTTCGACGTGGACGCCTATGCGGCTGCCGTCCGGCTCGACGCACATCTCGCAGCGCTCGGCGCCGAGGCGCCATCGGAAGCGCGCTCCACGGTGGTCGTGGTCGGCGCCGGTTTCACCGGAATTGAGGTCGCAACCGAGATGCCGGGCAAGCTCGATCGAGCCGGCGTCACCGACGGGCAACGCATCGTTCTCATAGACCCCAATCCCGCGGTTGGCGTCACGATCGGGGATAATGCCCGCCCTGTCATCAATGAGGCGCTCTTGGCGCTCGGCGTTGAAACGCGACTGAGCGTGAGGGTTACCGCTATCGAGCCGAACGCGATCGCGCTCAGTTCGGGGGAGATCATTCCCACACGGACAGTCGTGTGGTGCGCGGGCATGCGCGCAAGTCCGCTGGCTGAGGCGCTGGATGTTGAACGCGACCGGTATGGTCGCGTCATCGTCGATCAATTCATGCGCGTGACCGGTGCAACAAATGTCTTTGCCGCCGGCGATGTGGCCTGCAGTTTCGTGGACGGCGTCCACGCCTCCGTGATGTCCTGCCAGTTCGCCCGGCCGATGGGCCGCTTCGCAGGCCATAACGTCGTGGCCGACCTGTTCGGGCAGCCGATGCTACCGCTTCATATTGATTGGTATGTCACCGTGCTCGATCTCGGCGCGTGGGGAGCTTTGTACACGGAAGGGTGGGATCGCCAGGTGCGTACCAGTGGGGCTGCCGCGAAAGTGACCAAGCAGACGATCAATCACGTGCGGATCTATCCGCCGCGGACAGGTGATCGTGCGGAGATCCTCGCGGCTGCGGCGCCGACGCTGCAGGCGCCGCCGGCCGTGCGATCGTAAACGTCGGCTGCAGAAGCATCGCGCGTAGACTCGGCATTCTCGTCGTTCCCGCGAAGGCGGGGACCCATAACCACAGGGAGCTGTTGTGACGCGAACAAGCGGTTACAGCGGAGCACATTACTGTGGTTGGGTCCCGGGTCCCGGCTACACCAAGCGGCTTCGCCGCGGCGCGCAAGCCCCGGACGACGCCGTCATTGCGAGGAGCGAAGCGACGAAGCAATCCCCATCTCCACAAGCGGTGAGATGGATTGCTTCGCTTCGCTCGCAATGACGGCTTGGATGCAGTCGCGCAAACCTCACCTTACGTCGCGTAGTCCGGCTCCTTGCGGTCCAGCATGCGCTTGAGCGCATCGAAGTGCCGCTGCGCCGGGCTTGGGCTCCTGTAGAGGCTGGTGCCGCCGATATCGCGCATGGTCTTTTCGACCACGGGAGCAGGCAGCTTCTTCAGCGGCTGTCCGGTCCACATCGCATAGATCTGCACCTGCGCGGCGCGCTCGATGTAGTAGAGCCGGTCATAGGCCGCCGCGACGGTCTCGCCGACGGTCGAGATGCCGTGGTTGGCCATGAATAGAATGGTCTTGTCGCCGATCACCCTGGCGAGCCGCGCGCCTTCGGCCGGATCGAGCGCCGGGCCGGTATATTCGTCGTCATAGGCGATCTTGCCGGCCATGCCGACTTCGGTCTGGCCGATCTCCTTGATGCGGGGATCCTCGAGCCGGGTCAGCGCGCTGGCAAACGGCATGTGGGTGTGAAACACCGCTTTGGCCTGCGGCAGCGCCTTGTGGATCGGGGCGTGGATGCAATAGCAGGAGCGCTCGACCTCGCCCTCGCCGCGCTTGACCTCGGCATCGTCGATGCCGACTTCCATGAAAGAGGAAGCGGTCACCTCCGACCAATGCATGCCGAACGGAATCTGATAGTAGCGGTCGCTGCGGCCGGGCACCACGAAGGTCAGATGGTTGAAGATGCCCTCACTGAAACCCTGGATGAAGGCGAGCCGGTGCGCGGCGGCGAGATCGACGCGCGCCTGCCACTCTGCGGCGCCTTGATCGGTAAGCGTGTCCGGCGAAACCCTGAACTGCATGTTGATCCTCCCTTGCGCGCCTGTGCTGGCGGCTTGTTATTGGCGCAGTCTAGCTCAAATTGCCGCCGCCCCGATTGCAATTACCGTGCACCAACCATCCCAATTTCGCGAGGCGGGCGCGGCGCATTGGCGGCAGTTGGCAGCATGTTTTCGATAGAACAACGCGGCAAGACGCAGTTTGCGTTGGCAAAGCCGGCAATGTTCGCCCTACAGTTAAGGATGAGGAGACCTATTTCGGATGACTGCTGGCACTGAAGGAAACCCGGATCGCAAAACCATTGCCGTCGTCGGCCTCGGAAGCATCGGCGGTATCATCGCCGGCCTGTTGCGCGCGGCGGACCGGCACGATGTGGTCGCCTGTGTCAGGCGGCCGCTCGATCGTCTCGTGGTCGAGCGTGCGGAAGGCGCAATCGATGTTCCGCTTCGCGCACTGACCGATCCGGAGCAGGCGACGCCGGTGGACTGGGTGCTGTTCTGCACCAAGGCGCAGGACACGCCGTCAAGCGCGCCGTGGCTTGCAAGACTCTGCGGCGCCGACACCCGGATCGCGGTCCTGCAGAACGGCATCGGGCACAAGGAGCGGCTGGCACCATTGGCCGGACACGCAACCATTATTCCTACGCTCGTCTATTACAATGGCGAGCGATTGGCGCCGGACCGCGTTCGCTTCCGACGTGCCGGCGACTATGAGTTCACGGTCGCGGACGATGCCGATGGACGGGCGTTCGAAGCCCTGCTCGAAGAAACCGGCCTGCGAGTGCTGCGCAGTGACGACTTCGCCACGCTCGCCTGGCGAAAGCTCCTGATCAACGCGGTCGCCAATCCGATCACCGCGCTGACCCTGCTGCGGCAGGCGGTGTTCCGGCGCGATGACGTCAAAGCGCTGTGTCTTGCCATCCTCGAAGAGGCTGTTGCCGTCGGGCGCGCCGATGGCGCTCGCCTCGAGGCAGATGAGGCCCAGCGAATGCTGGCGACGCTGCTCACCTATCCGCCCGACGCCGGCACCTCGATGTATTTCGATCGCCTCGCCGGCCGACCGTTCGAAGCCGACGCGCTCACCGGCGCGATCGTCGCGGCCGGCAAACGACATGGCGTGGCGACGCCGCTCAACGGCCTCCTGCTGACGCTATTGCGTGCGACGAGTGATGGGTTGCGGGATGCGAAGCGGTAGGGTGGGCAAAGCGAAGCGTGCCCACCATTCCTTGCGCCGCGCTTGATGGTGGGCACGGTTCGCTTTGCCCACCCTACGGGACGATCATTGCCGGGCCTGACCCGGCAATCCATCGACCGAAAGAGTCTTGCGAAGCTGGATGGATGCGCGGGTCAAGCCCGCGCATGACGGATTGAGAAAGCTACGACGACCTTGCCAGTGCGCCGTCGATCATGTTGACGGCGTTCTGGAGGCCGTAGACCGCGACGAAGGAGCCGAAGCGCGGGCCTTTCTCCTGGCCGAGCAGGACCTGGTAGAGCATGTTGAACCAGTCGAGCGAGACGCCGGGGCGGCCGTCCTTGCCCTTCTTCACGGGATCGAGGAACGGCTCGCGGCGGCCGATCTCGTAGACCACGTTCTGGATGTCCTCCGCGGTCGAGTCCGGCGGCATGTTGGAGAGCGCATCACGCAAATCCTGCAGCGCCGCCCGCTCGCTCTCGGTCGGCTCGCGGAACTGCTTCGAGGGCGCGACGAAGTCGCGGTAGTAGTTGATGGCATAGCCGACCATCGCATCCAGCTTCGGATGCGTCTGCGGCGTCACGCCCGGGCGATAGCGGCCGATGAAGCCCCACAAGGTCTCGGCATTCTCCGCATTCGACGACGACACCAGCGTCAGCAGAAGCTGGAAGGTGACGGGCATGTCCACCTTCGGCGGATGGCCGGAGTGGATGTGCCAGACCGGATTCTGCAATTGCTGCCGCCCTTCCTGACGCGGGAAGGCGTCGACGAACTGCTGGTATTCGTCGACATTGCGCGGGATCACGTCGAAATAGAGCCGCTTGGCCGCCTTCGGCTCGCGATACATGAACAGCGACAGCGATTCCGGCGAGGCATAGCGCAGCCATTCGTCGATTGTGAGCCCGTTGCCCTTCGACTTCGAGATCTTCTGGCCTTTGTCGTCGAGGAAGAGCTCGTAGTTGAAGCCTTCCGGCGGCGTGCCGCCGAGCGCCGCGCAGATCTTGCCCGACAGCTTCACCGAATCGATCAGGTCCTTGCCGGCCATCTCATAGTCGACGCCGAGCGCATACCAGCGCATCGCCCAGTCCGGCTTCCACTGCAATTTGCAGCGGCCGCCGGTGACGGGCACCGTGACGCTCTCCTTCGTCTCGGGGTCTTCATAAGAGATGGTGCCGGCCTTGGCGTCATGTGCGGTGACCGGCACGTAAAGCACGAGCCCGGTGCGCGGGCAGATCGGGAGGAACGGCGAATAGCTCGCGGCGCGCTCCTCGCGGAGCGAGGGCAGCATGATCGCCATCACCTTCTCGATCCGCTCCAGCATCCGCAGCAGCGCGGCGTCGAAGCGGCCCGAGGTGTAGTAGTCGGTCGAGCTGGCGAATTCGTAGTCGAAGCCGAACTGATCGAGGAAGGCGCGCAGCCGCGCATTGTTGTGCTCGCCGAAGCTCGGATGCGTGCCGAAGGGATCAGGCACCTTCGTCAGCGGCATGCCGAGGTGCTGCTCCAGCAGCTCCTTGTTCGGGACATTGTCCGGCACCTTGCGCAGGCCATCCATGTCGTCGGAGAAGGCGAGCAGGCGCGTCTTGATCTTGTCCTCCGTGAGCACGCGGAAGGCGTGGCGCACCATGGTGGTGCGCGCGACCTCGCCGAAGGTGCCGATATGGGGCAGGCCGGACGGGCCATAGCCGGTCTCGAACAGCACCTCATCCTTCGGATTTTTTTTCAGCCGCGCGACAATCGCTTTCGCCTGCTCGAACGGCCAGGCGTTGGATTGTTCGGCGAGCGCACGCAGGTCGCTCGGGCTTGCGGCAAGGTCAGTCACGGACATCGGGGTCTCCAAGGCCGCGGAAACTAACGGCCTCCGCGGCAAAATGCAAAATAGCGGCGAAGCTGTCATTCCGGGATGGTGCGTCAGCACCAGACCCGGAATCTCGGGATTCTCCGATGTGCAATAGCACATCGTAGTTCGATGCTCGCGCATCGCCCCGGAATGACAGCGCTAAAACGGGCTGACGGAAAAATAGCGCAGCCACAGATCGGTGTAGCGGCCTTTTTCCCAGAGCCGGAACAGCGCCCAGTTCAACGCCTGCCGGAGCAGGTCGTTGCCCTTGCGCACCGCAATGCCGATGCCCTCGCCGAAGAAGCGGCTCTCGACGAAGGGGCCGCCGGAGAAGGCGCAGCATTCGGCCGAATCGGTGCCGTTGATCCAGAACGCGAGCGCGATCGCGTCGCCGAAGATGAAATCGACCTCGCCGCGGCGAAGCGCCTGCCGGAGCGCGTCGTCATTTGGATAAGTGTGGAGCTCGGCGTCGGTGAACATCGCCTTCAGATAGGCTTCGTGCGCGGTGCCGCCGATGACGCCGACCTTCTTGCCTTCGAGATATTCCGGCCGCACCTCCGGCAGCACGGCGTTGCGCTGGGACACGAAGCGGGCCGGCGCGCGGTAATAAGGATCGGAGAAATCAACCCTTGTGCGCAATTGCGGCGTCACCGCCATCGAGGCGATGATGGCATCGCCCCTGTTGGTGGCGAGCGCATCCACGAGCGTCTCGAAGCGGCGCATCTGGATGGTGCAGGTGACCTTGATCTCCTCGCAGATCGCGCGCGCCAGGTCGACATTGAAACCGGCCGGATTGCCGTCAGGACCGGTGAAGTTGAACGGCGGATAATCGGTTTCGGTCAGGAACCGGATGACGGTGATGCGCGACAGATCCGGCCGTTCAGGCCGCCGCCGCGGATCCCAGAAACCGGGCACCGCCTGCGGCGCCGCCTCGACGGGCGGCTTCGGCGGCGGGGTTTGTGCCAGCGCGGACCCGCTACAGACAGCCAACGCCGCTACAACCAGCCATCCGGCCGTGGCGCGGACAGGACGGGAAATGTCGAGCGGGGCGGTCTGATCTGACATTTGGCCGGGCAATGTTGCGGAATTGGACGGCCTTATAGACCATCCGGGGCACGATGCGAGGCTTTAGCTCAGAGATAGCGCTTGAGGTCGGCCGCAGCTTCTTCCGGGCTGCGTTTGAGGTTGAACGGGGAGACGAACTTGCCGTCGCGGTCCATCAGATAGATCAGCGCGGTGTGGTCCATTGTGTAGTCGCCGTCCTTGAGCGGGACCTTCTTGGCGTAGACGCGATAGGCCGACAGCACCTTGGCGATGGCATCGGGGTTGCCGGTGAGGCCCTTCAGATGCGGGTCGAAGCTGGAGAGATAGTCCTTCATCGCCGCCGCGGTGTCGCGCTCCGGATCGACCGAGACGAAATAGGCGTTCACCTTGTCGGCGTCCGTGCCCATCGCCCGCAGCACTTCGGAAATCTCGAACAGCGAGGTCGGGCAGACGTCGGGGCAATGGGTGAAGCCGAAGAAGATCAGCGTCGGCTTGCCCTTCAGGCTCTTGTCGGTGATGGTCTGGCCGGCTTGGTCGGTGAGCTGGAACGGGCCGCCGATCGCCGACGGGGTGGTCATGCTGCGCAGGCCGCCCATCGTCCAGAACAACAGCAATAGCCCGATCGCCAGGCTGCCGGCGAAGGCAGCCACGATCACGAGCGGGCGGGTGGTCCGATCCATGAAAAAATTCCTCTTATTGGATCAGAAACAGGCCGAGACGCCGGCCGCGATGGTCTCAAAGAACACCGCCGTGCCGTAATGGAACCAGAGCGCGCCCGCGCCCAGCACGACGAGCGCGCCCAGCCCCGCGGCACCCCAGGCGATGGCGGACGCCGCCTTGCCCTGTGCCGAGGCCGGCGCGGTCATTCCATGCGAGGCGGAAACCGGCTGAACCATGTGCTTGAAATAAGCCCGGTTCCGCCGCCCGGCAAGCGCAATGCTGCGGCGCGCCGTCACATCATGTGGAGGGAAATACCGAACTGTCGCCACTCGTCATGCCCGGGCTCGACCCGGGCATCCACGTCTTCCTTGACGTCAAGAACGTGGATGGCCGGGTCAAGCCCGCCCATGACGGCAGAGGGCGACCGCGCCTCTAGCGCGCCCGGTTGGCGGAGGCCTGGGCGTCGAGGTAGCAGGGCCGGAACATGGCCTGCAGGGCCTTGCCGCGCAGGAAGATCATCCTCGGGGTGAGGCCGCCGCGCGAGGCGATCCAGCGGCGGATCGAGGTCGGGTACATCGAGTACAGCATCTGGGTCGCTTCGGGATTGGTGATGGCGCGGCCGTTGGCGCCGAAATCCCATGCAGCGTGGAAACCGAGATTGGCATGCGAGGTGACGCAGATCCGATTATGCGGAACCGCACCCAGCACGATGGTGCAGGCCGATGCGCAGAGGCCGTCGATGATGACGGTTTCGCCGGAACTGCGAAGGCCTTGATATCTGTCGACGTAAGTGCCGATCCTGCCGCCACGATCGTCGGCGATCCGCACCACCGCATGCGAAGCCCCCATACCCGCCAGCAGGAGAACCGCCGCGAGCAACCCCGTCATCAACTTCATGGCCTGCCCCAGTCGAATATCGAATCCGTTGATCTTAGTGATGCAAGACTTTGGCCAGCGTGTTGCGGGTCTGGATTTTTGTCCAGCCGTCACAGCTCGATCAAAACAAATTCAAATCGAGTGTTGCGCACACGCTGCAGTTTGCGGATGAGAGGTCCCAAACTGAAACAACCTTACCGTGTCCTCGCGGAACGGCCGCCAAGCTCCCTTTGCCGTTGACCGCGCGCGAACGTGCAGGTCTCATTCAAAGGGAACTCGGGGAAGAAAGACATGGCTGAGGATGTAGACGTCATTGTGGTGGGCGCGGGTCTGGCAGGCCTTGTTGCCGCCACAGAGATTACAGATGCCGGAAAACGCGTCATCGTGGTCGAGCAGGAAGGCGAACAATCGCTCGGGGGCCAGGCGTTCTGGTCGTTCGGCGGATTGTTCTTGGTCGATTCGCCGGAGCAGCGCCGGCTCGGCATCAAGGACTCTCACGCGCTCGCGCTGCAGGACTGGATGGGAACCGCGGGCTTCGATCGCGACGAAGACCATTGGCCGCGGCGTTGGGCGGAAGCCTACGTCGCTTTCGCCGCGGGTGAAAAGCGCGACTGGCTGCGCGCGATGGGCCATCGCCTGTTTCCGATCGTCGGCTGGGCCGAGCGCGGCGGCTATGACGCGATGGGCCACGGCAATTCGGTGCCGCGTTTCCACGTCACCTGGGGCACCGGGCCCGGCATCGTCGAGCCGTTCGCGCGCCGCGCACGCGAGGCCGAAAAGAGCGGCAGGCTGATCTTCAAGTTCCGCCATCGCGTCGATGCGCTGTCGGTGACGAACGGCGCGATCGACGGCGTCACCGGCGCGATCCTCGAGCCGACCAATGTGGAGCGCGGCAAGAGCACCTCGCGCAATGTGGTCGGCGAATTCTCGCTGCGCGCGCCAGCCGTGATCGTGGCGTCCGGCGGCATCGGCGGCAATCATGACCTGGTGCGGCAGAACTGGCCGAAGCGATTGGGCGAACCGCCGCAGCACATGATCTCCGGCGTGCCCGCACATGTCGACGGCCGCATGATCGGCATCACCGAGGCGAGCGGCGCGCGGTCGATCAACCGCGACCGGATGTGGCACTACGTCGAGGGCATCCAGAACTGGAATCCAATCTGGCCGAAGCACGGCATCCGCATCCTGCCCGGGCCGTCATCGATGTGGTTCGATGCGACCGGACGGCGATTGCCGGCGCCGCTGTTTCCGGGCTCCGACACGCTCGGGCAACTGCAATACATCATGGGCACCGGCTATGATTATTCCTGGTTCATCCTGACCCAGAGCATCATCAAGAAGGAGTTCGCGCTCTCGGGCTCCGAGCAGAACCCCGATCTCACCGGCAAGAGCTGGCGCATGACGATCAAGCGCGCGACCAACAAAGGCGCGCCGGCGCCGGTGGAAGCGTTCAAAAAACACGGCGTCGACTTCATCGTGCGCGACAGGCTCGAGGATCTCATCGCTGCGATGAACCAGCTTTCCGGCGACAACCTGTTGAAGCTCGATCACATCCGGACGCAGATCGAGGCGCGTGACCGCGAGATCACGAATCCTTACGTGAAGGACGCGCAGGTGATGAACCTGCACAATGCGCGCAAATATATCGGCGACCGCCTGATCCGCACCGCCGCGCCGCATCGCATCCTCGATCCCGCGCATGGACCGCTGATCGCGGTGAAGCTCAACATCCTCACCCGCAAGACACTCGGCGGATTCGAGACCGATCTCGATTCACGTGTGTTCGGCCACGACGGCGAGATCATCCGGGGACTCTACGCCGTCGGCGAAGCCGCAGGATTCGGCGGCGGCGGCATGCACGGCTATCGCTCGCTGGAGGGGACTTTCCTCGGCGGCTGCCTGTTCTCCGGACGAAACGCGGGACGCGCCGCGGCGAAGGCGGTGGGATAAATCGCGACTCGCCAGTGTTAAGCGACTGCGCTAGGTAGTCACCCGCCAATCAACGGGAGAACAATATGACCATTCAGCGTTTTGAAACCGGGCCGCGGATGAGCCAGGTCGTCGTGCATGGCGACACGGTGTATCTGGCCGGCATCGTCGCCAACAAGACGGCCGGTGAAAGCGTGACGAAACAGACCGAGGAGATCCTCTCGATCATCGACGGCCATCTGGCAAAGGCCGGCACCGACAAATCGAAATTGCTGACGACGACGATCTACATCACCGACATGAAGACGTTTCCCGAGATGAACGCCGCGTGGGACCGCTGGGTGTCGCCGGGCAACACGCCGGCGCGCGCCACCGTCGAGGCCAAGCTGGCGGCGCCGCAATACACTGTCGAGATCATGGTGACCGCGGCGAAGTAAGCGCGCCTTACTCGAGAATGGCGATGCCGGCCGTGACGCGCGGCCGGCATCGTGCATTTCGTCGAGCGTGATCGAGCGACTTCCATCGTCGAAGCGACCTATGCGGCCGCGACGTTGGTCTCGAAGAACGCCTTGAGCCCGACAAAAGTCACATCGGGCCTGGTGATGACATGGACCGGAATCTCCCGCAGATAGGCATCGAACCGGCCTTTGCTGGTGAAGCCCGTGCCAAAACCCGATCCCGCCAGATGATCGACGAAACGAGGCACGATGCCGCCGGCGATATAGACGCCGCCGCGGGCGCCGAAGGTCAGCGCCAGATTGCCGCAGACCATGCCGAGCATCGCGCAGAACATGTCGAGCGCCGCCCGGCTCGTCGCGCAGTTCCCGTCAAGCGCGGCCTGCGTGATCGAGGCCGCATCGCGCGCGGGGGCGCCGGCGCCGTCGATGGCGTTCAGGGCGTCATAGAGATTGGCGAGGCCGGACCCCGATAGCACACGTTCGATCGAGACGTGACCGAAGCGCCCGCGCAGGTGATCGATCACCCGCTCCTCCCGTTCCGACGTTGCCGGCAAGGTGGCATGGCCGGCTTCGGTGACAACTGCCACGGGCAGCTTGCTCGCCGGAACCAGGCAGGACGCGCCAAAGCCGGTCCCCGGCCCGACCACGAGCATGGGAGCGCCGGCGACCGGAGTTCGGCCGCCGAGCGACACCACGTCGGAAGCCCCCAGCGCCGGCAGCGACCAGGCCAGCGCCTCGAAATCATTGAGCAGATGCACAGCCGTGAAGGCGAATTGCTGGCGCAGGCTGGCCGCATCGAACATCCACGGGCTGTTGGTCAGCACCACGCGGTTGTTCTCGATCGGGCCCGCGATGCCGAAAATCGCCGCAGTGGCAACGTCGCCCATCGCGTGGCGGGCGAGGAAGGCAGCGATCGCCTCCGCCGAGGTCGGATAGTCGGCGACCTTGACATGTTCGATGGGGCCGATCTGACCACCCCTGACGAGCGCGAAACGCGCATTGGTGCCGCCGATATCGGCGAGCAATGCTTGGCTGGTCCCGGTCATTGACTCCGTTCCTGTCGAGTTCCGATCAGCACGCGCCCATCTTTCGCCGCAGCCGCTTGCCGGTTCCGGTCCGCGCCTGCCGGCTGGCTGGCGGCGATGAGGTCCGAGTACCACTGCACGGCGGTTTTGGGAATCGGTCGCTGCGTGGCTTTATCAACGCAACCCAGGCCGAAAACGCTGCGAATAGCCCGCCGCCCCTTCGTCAGTGTTGCGGGCTCAAACAACGTTCGAGCGCGATGAGCAACTGCGTCCGGCCAACGATTCCGATGGGTTTGCCGTCGCGGACCACCAGCACCTGCGATATCTGGTGCGCGTCCATTCGCGTGACGACATCGTCTACCGTCGCGGTCTCATCCACGCGCACGGGATCCCGCGTCATGACGGCATCGACGCGCAACGCGTGCGTCCGCTCACGCATCAGATGACCCTCCGCTCTTCCGAGCATCAATTCGAGCAAGAACCCTGCGGGGCCAGTCACGCCCAGCTCCTGGCGATGCAGGAAATCACCTTCGGAGATGATGCCGACCAAAGATCCATCATCGTCGATCACAGGCAAGCCACGCTGGGTGGTTTCCAGGAGCAGGTGGACGGCATCGAGCAGCGGCGCGTTCGGCTTTATGGTGGCGAAGCAGGTTCGCATGACATCCGTTGCCAGCATTGTTTCTCTCCAAACAGGCTCGGGTCGCGAGAGCGTTTTCGAGCGAAGCATGCCCTCGGACTTGATCCGAGGGTGGGCACCGGTTCGCGTGAAGAAAACGCGTCAAAGCAAAAATCTAGAGCTTCGGCTCTGGTTCAATCAGAACCTAAGCTCCAGCGTGCACCGGCGAACGAGCCGGACCTTGATGTGCGTCAAAATGACGACGGCGCCCTCTGACCTGGATCAATACCTGGATCGGCCGTTGTGCTCTTATGGCTGCGTCCAATTCGGGCCGATTGCCACCAATTGTGGGGGAGAATGACGATGTTCAAGAACCTGCTGGTGCTTATCCCTTCCGAACGTCCGGCGCGGCCGGTAATTGACGGCGCCGTGCTGCTGACCATGGCGTACGGCGCCCACCTCGACGCGCTGTCCGTCGCCTACGAGACTGCCAATGTTCCGATCGCCGCGGCCGGCGGCGCTGCGGTCGTCATGATCGTCGAGGAGACCCGGCAGCACGCGCTGGAGCGCGCAGAGGCCGCGATGCTCGTTTTCGAGGTCGAGGCCAAGCACGCAGGGATTTCGTATACCTGCCGCACCATGAGCGCGACACCAGGCGAGGCAATCGCGATCGCCGGCGCCAGCGCCCGGCTTCATGATCTCACCGTCGTCCTGCAGCCGGAACCCGATCGCGATACATTCGACAACGATGTTCCGCAGGAAGTCCTGTTCCAGTCAGGCGGCCCGGTCTTGTTCATGCCCTATACCTTCCGCGGCGCATTTGCGGCGCGGCGCATCGGAATTTGCTGGGACGGAAGCCGCCTTGCCGGCCGTGCGCTGCGGGATGCCATGCCGCTGCTGCGGCACGCCGACGCGCTCACGATCATTTCCATCGGCAATCCGGGGGCGATTCCCGACGAAGCAAGCCCGCAGCGCCTCGTCGAACATCTGGCGCGGCTTGGACTGCCGGCCAAGATCATGGCCTTCCCGGCCGCGCACTCCGAAATCCAGCCGGCCATCCTGTCCGTTGCGGCCGACGAGAGCCTCGATCTGCTGGTGATGGGCGGTTACGGGCATTCGCGGCTGCAGGAACGGCTGCTCGGCGGCGTCACCCGCGAAATGCTCCAGTGCATGACGGTACCGACCCTGATGTCGCATTGAGCTGGCTGGCGGGCCTCCGCCGTCGCGTATCGTCCGTCATTGCGAACGCAGCGAAGCAATCCATCGTTCCGCACGTGGAGCCATGGATTGCTTCGCTGCGCTCGCAATGACGATTGTCTGGGTCCCAGCCCTCCGTAACATTCCTTAGGGTCCGTAATCCTCCTTAGGGAAGGACTCCGAATTTTCAGGCGCGGTGCAGGCAGGCACTCTGGCTCCATCAGATGATTTGAAGGAGCCCGCCATGCACACCGACGCTTCCCGCCCCGTCATCCAGGCCGCGAGCACGCCGCACCGTCTCGGAAGCCCGGCCATGCAGGGACCGCTTGCGCTGATGGGCACGCCCTTTCAATATGCGCGCAATGCCGAGATCTACGGCGAAGGTGACGAAGCCGAATATCTCTATCAGGTAGTCTCTGGCACCGTCCGCACCTACAAGGTGCTGGAAGACGGCCGGCGTCAGATCGGCGGCTTCTATCTGCCGGGCGACATCTTCGGCTTTGAGGCGGGCGAAACGCACTCGTCTTCCGCCGAGGCCGTGAACGGGGCGCAGGTCCTGATCGTCAAGCGCAGCGCGGTGATGCTGCGTGCCGAGCGCGAGAAGGATCTGTCGCAGCAGCTTTGGGATGCCACCACGCGCGAACTGCAGCGCTTCCGCAATCACATGCTGCTCCTGATCAAGACGGCCGAGGAGCGGGTCGCGGGATTCCTGCTCGATATCGCCCGCCGCACCGCCAGCACGAATTCGATCGAACTTGCGATGTCGCGCCAGGACATTGCCGATTACCTCGGCCTCACCATCGAGACCGTATCCCGCACCTTCACCCAGTTGGAACAATCCGGCGCCATCGCGCTGGCGACCTCGCGCAGGATCGAATTGCGGAACCGGGCTGCGCTAAACCGGCTGAACGCCTGAACGCCTGACGAGGATAGAATCGACCGAGGTGTGCCATGAACCATTCATTGATCAGCGCGGATCGTGGCACCCATCGCAAGATCATTGCGCTTGGTGCTGCCGCCGCGGTCGCGATCATGCTGCTGGCGGTTCATGGCCGAAGCAGCGACCAGACCGAAGCTTCACGCCGGCAGCCCATTGTCCAGCATATTGCCGCGCCCGATGCGATGCGTCCGCTCGCACTAGCCGAGTTGAGATAGCCCGGCTCCCCGCCGAAAGCTTTCGTTTCACGCCCTGATCCTGGGCCTTGGTTCCGCAACATCGTCGCCACCGGCCTGGAGCCAGCGGATGATCCGGCGCCACGAACGGCCCAAGCTCTCGCGCCCCATGAAAAGACCTAGGTGACCGCACGGCTCGGAGGACTGCTCCAGCCATTGCGGCGGCGTGCCGAGCAGGCGCGCCGTGGCGAGTGCCTGCTCGAGCGGCACGACAATGTCCTTCTCTGCTGCCAGCAGGAAGACCGGAACCGTCACATCGGCGAGATCGATCTTGTGGCCAAGCGCGATGAATTGTCCCTGGGCGATCCGGTTCTCGCGGAAGATCCAGTTGGTCGCCTCGATATAAAAGGTTCCCGGCAAATCCAGCAGCTTGCGATCCCAGCGCTCGAAGCGTGCCAGCAGTGCCGCCCCCTGTTCGGATCCATCACCGACATCCCTCTGCAAGGTCGCTTCGACGTCCTGGGGGGTGAGCGGCATGCTCCAGAAGCGAAGCGTATGCTTGCCGCTTATGATGCCCTCTCCCTGGTGCACCAGCTCGTCGAACGCTGCCTCGGGCACACTTGCCACCATCCGCGACAGATCTGAGGGCACGGAGACATCGACCGGCGCACCGGCGAGCACGAGCCGCCGCACCTTTTGCGGAAAACGGGCGGCATAGACCAGCGACAGCCACCCGCCCTGGCACAAGCCGATGAGATCGACCGGTGCGCCGATGTCATCGACGGCCACGTTGAGGTCGGCGAGATAGCTGTCGATCGAAAGATAGCGCATCTCTGATGTCGCCGAGCACCAGTCGGTGACATAGATGCGATCCATGCCGCCCTGTTGCAGGGCCTGCACCAGGCTATGGCCGGGCGCGAAATCGGCGACCAAGGCCTCGTGCAGCGAAAAGGGGGCGCAGATCAGAAGCGGCTGGCCCGTCGCCTTGCGTGAAAAATCCCGCAGCCGCATCGAGGCGAGCTGCAGCGCGATCACGTTCGGCGTGGACCAGGGGGGCGGCGTTTCGTTCTCCGGCTCGGACGGCGTGGGGTCGCGACCAGCGAACCAATGCAGATAGGCTTCCAGCGCCAATCGCGTGGCTGCCATCGGCCATAGCAGCGTCTGCACCGCCCAATCCGTGTCGACGCTCGGCTTCTCTTGCGGTGGTCTGCTCTTTTCGCTCAAGCTCACCCCCCTTTGCTCGCCGGCGCCATGGTCGGACAGGCATCAGCGGAAGGTTTGACCTCGATCAAGCGTGGACAATATAGGACCACCATATTAGCGCTGGCCTGAGCGGGTTAGCAGGGGAGTTGTCCATGCCCTATCCCTCGAATGCGGATCTGCCATTTCCGGTTCGCAGCCATTTGCCTCCGCATGCCCAGGACATCTATCGCGAAGCCTTCAACCATTCCTTTGCCGCGCATGCGGGCGACATCAGGCAAGAGGAGACCGCACACCGGACCGCCTGGGCGGCGGTGAAGCGATCCTATGAGAAGGTCGGCGATCATTGGATCCAGAGACCCGGAATCTAGAACCTGAAGAGTTTTGTTCGAATTGCTCTAGCGCGAAACCAACGGCTGGCACGTGATCCGGTTTCGCGCACCACCGCAGATTTCCAAGCGGCCGGCGATGACCTCGGAGGTAATCGATTAGCTCACGCCAACATCCGATAGTCCGCAGCAGCCGATCCATTCGGCGACACGCGAAGGAGAGCAAGATGACCGACCACAAAACCATCGCAAGCCGCTATATCGAACTGTGGAACGAGCGCACGCCGAGCCGGCGCCGCGAGATACTGGCCGAGAACTGGACCACGGACGCACGCTATGTCGATCCGCTGATGAGCGGCGACGGCCATGAAGGCGTCGATGCGCTGATATCGGGCGTCCAGGAAAAATTTCCGGCCTTCAAATTCAAACTGATCGGCGAACCCAACGGTTTCGGCGATCATCTCCGCTTTTGCTGGGGCCTTGGTCCCGACGGCGCCGACGGCCCGATCAAGGGCACGGACTTCGCGGTGCTGAAGGACGGCCGCATCAAGAGCATCACCGGCTTCCTCGACCAGGTGCCGCAGGGCGCGTGATATGATGCGGTGCATGGCGGTGCTACTGACGCAACATCCGTCAGCCTCCCTGCCATGCACTGCCGAGAAGAAAGCATAGAGCGGAGCAAGTTTGCGTTACCGCTCGCGCGCTTGTGACGGCGATCTCGCTGTCGTGAGAAGTAACGCCTCACCTCCCACAGCATTATCTCGCGCTGCGATGAAGCGGTTTTGCATCCCGCAAGGGTCGCTTTGCGCAGCGTCGATGTGACAGTTTCGGTGAAAAGCAATTTCAACGGAGGCATATCATGGAAGTTGATACTGACCGCCTGAACTCTTTCATGGGCAAGATGATTGGTGACATCGGCGCCGCGATGAACGCGTCGCTGATGCTGATCGGTGACAGGCTCGGCCTCTACAAGGCGTTGGCCGAGAAGGGACCGATGAACTCCGCAGAGCTGGCGGAAGCGACAGGCACCGCGGAGCGCTATGTGCGCGAGTGGCTGTCGGCGCAAGCCGCCTCGGGCTACGTCGAATACGACACCAAATCCGGAAAGTTCTCGATGTTGCCGGAACAGGCCATGGCGCTGGCCGACGACGAAAGCCCGGTTTTCCTGGGCGCGGTCGGCAACGTCGTAGCGGCGACATTCCTCGACGAGCAGAAGATTTCCGACGCCTTCAAGACCGGCAAGGGCGTCGGCTGGAACAAGCGCAGCGAATGCCTGTTCTGCGGAACGGCGCGCTTCTTTCGCACCGGCTACAAGCATCATCTGGTGCAGGAATGGCTGCCTTCGCTCGAGGGCGTCGTCGACAAATTGAAGCGGGGCGCGAAGGTCGCGGATGTCGGCTGCGGCCATGGCATATCGACCCGCTTGATGGCGGAAGCGTTTCCGAAATCCACATTCTTGGGGTTCGACTATCACGAGGGCTCGGTCCAGGTCGCGCGCGAGCTGGCGCGGGAGGCGGGACTGTCCGATCGCATGCACTTCGAGACCCACACCGCGAAGACTTTTCCTGCCAACAGCTACGATCTCGTGTGCTTCTTCGACTGCCTGCACGACATGGGCGACCCGGTCGGTGCGCTCAAGCATACCCGCAGCACCATGGCCAAGGACGGCACCTGCATGCTGGTCGAGCCCTTCGCCAACGACCGGCTGGAGGACAATCTCAATCCGATCGGGCGCGTCTACTATGCGGCCTCGACCATGGTCTGCACGCCGGCCTCCCTGGACCAGGAGGTCGGGCTCGCCTTGGGCGCGCAGGCTGGCGAGGCCAGGTTGCGCGAGATCGCCCGCGAAGCCGGCTTCACCCGGTTCCGGCGCGCCACCGAAACGCCGTTCAACCTGATCCTGGAAGCACGGCCATAACAGCGCGATAACGCCAGCACGCAGCGCCGCCGCGCGAAGTCTCTTCGCGTGGCGGCGGATGGACTTGACGCGGACGAGCGCTTGCGGGACTTGCTAACGGATCGAGGCCGGCGCTGACATGCGCGACCGCTGATCCGAGGACATCTGCCATGAGTACCTCTGTCGCCAACGAAGCCATCGATCTCCTGACGAAGCTGCGGGCTCTGCCGGCCTTCGTCGCCGACGGCAGTCTGATCGCCCGCTCGCCGATCGACGGCGAGGTCATCGGGCGTCTCAAGCCTGGAAGCGATGACGACATGCGCGCGGCGATCGCCCGCGCGCGCAGCGCGTTCCTGGCTTGGCGAACTGTCCCTGCCCCGCGCCGCGGCGAACTGGTGCGCCTGCTCGGCGAGGAATTGCGCGGTTCGAAAGAACTGCTCGGGCGGCTGGTGACGATCGAGGTCGGCAAGATCCTCTCCGAGGGACTCGGAGAGGTGCAGGAGATGATCGACATCTGCGACTTCGCCGTCGGGCTATCGCGCCAGCTTTATGGATTGACGATCGCGTCCGAACGCCCCGGTCATCGGATGATGGAGACCTGGCATCCGGCCGGCGTGTGCGGCATCATCACGGCGTTCAACTTTCCGGTTGCCGTGTGGTGCTGGAATGCAGCGCTTGCGCTGGTCTGCGGCAACGCCGTGGTGTGGAAGCCTTCGGAGAAAACGCCGCTGACCGCCTGCGCGGTGCAGGCGATCATTGAGCGTGCGCTCGCGCGTTTCGGCGATGCGCCGCAGGGTCTCGCCAAACTGGTGCAGGGCGACCGCACGATCGGCGAAGTCCTGGTCGATCACCCCGACGTCGCCATTCTGTCGGCCACCGGATCGACGCGCATGGGCAAGCAGGTCGGCCCGCGCGTCGCCGCGCGCTTTGGCCGGGCCATTCTCGAGCTCGGCGGCAACAACGCCGCGATCGTCACGCCCTCCGCCGATCAGGATCTCGCTCTGCGCAGCATCGCGTTCTCGGCGATGGGCACTGCCGGCCAGCGGTGCACCTCGCTGCGCCGCCTGTTCGTGCACGAAAGCAACGCCGATGATTTCGTCTCGAGGCTCAGCCGCGTCTACCGTTCCGTCACCATCGGCGACCCGCGCGAGTCGCGCACCTTGGTCGGCCCGCTGATCGATGCAGCCGCCTTCGAGGCGATGGGCCGCGCGCTGGAGGAAGCAACCTCGCTCGGCAAGGTGCATGGCGGCACCCGCGTGGATCATCAATCACAAGCCGCCTATTACGTTGCGCCTGCCCTGGTCGAGATGCCGGCCCAAACCGGCCCGGTGCCGCGCGAGACGTTCGCGCCAATCCTGTACGTGATGCGCTACCGCGATCTTGCCGAGGCGATCGCCAGCCACAATGCGGTGCCGCAGGGGCTCGCATCGTCGATCTTCACAACCGACATCCGCGAGGCCGAGACCTTCTTGTCCGCGGTCGGCTCGGATTGCGGCATCGCCAACGTCAATATCGGCCCGTCGGGCGCCGAAATCGGCGGCGCGTTCGGCGGCGAGAAGGAAACCGGCGGCGGCCGCGAATCCGGATCCGACGCCTGGCGCGGCTACATGCGGCGCGCCACCAACACCATCAACTATTCGCGCGAACTGCCATTGGCGCAGGGCGTCAAATTCGATGTCGGGTGACGCGAGGGATTGGAGCGGGCGAAGGGAATCGAACCCTCGTATGCAGCTTGGGAAGCTGCCGTTCTACCATTGAACTACGCCCGCGGATCTCGCTTTCCGCACCTGATTAGCCGAGACTGGGGCTTTCGCCAAGCCGCCTCTGGCGTTCTCCTTAACGGAAAACATCCAGATTCCGGGTGGGCTGCTTGGGGCGTTGCGCCGCGGCGGGCGCATCGCTAAGTCCTGGGGCATGATCCGAAGACCGCTGTTGCAGCGTGAGCGCATTGCCGTGAACGAGTTCCGCTGCACCGCGGTGCCCGGCGAGAAACCGTTTGCCGAACAATATGATGCGCATTCGATTTCCTATGTCCGCAAGGGCAGCTTCGGCTGCCATTGCCGGGGCCGTTTCCATGAGCTGGTGACCGGCGCGATCCTGGTCGGCCATCCCGGCGACGAATATACCTGCACCCATGACCATGTCGGCGGCGACGAATGCCTGTCGTTCTACCTGCATCCGGAGCTGGTGCAGGCGATCGGCGACAGCCGCGCCGTCTGGCAGATCGGATCGGTGCCGCCGCTGCCGGAATTGATGGTGCTGGGCGAGCTCGCGCAAACGGCAGCAGATGGCAACAGCGACATCGGCCTTGACGAGGCCGGCCATCTCTTGGCCAACCGCTTCGTCGAGGTGGTGTCGGGGCGCGCGGCGAAGCCGGTGACAGCCGCCTTGCGCGATCGGCGCCGCGCGGTCGAGGCCGCGCTGTGGATCGACGCGCATTCGCAGCAAGAAATCGGGCTGGATGATGCGGCGGATCAGGCCGGCATCAGCGCGTTCCATTTCCTCAGGCTGTTCTCGGACGTCCTCGGCGTGACGCCGCATCAATATCTCGTGCGCTCGCGGCTGCGCCACGCGGCGCGCCGCTTGGCCGATGACGACAGCTCGGTCACCGAGATCGCCTACGACGTCGGTTTCGGCGATCTCTCCAATTTCGTGCGCACGTTCCGCCGCGCCGCCGGCGTCTCGCCGCATGCGTTCCGAAAAGCGTCGCGCGGCGACCGCAAGATTTTCCAAGAACGGCTGGCGCTGCACTAGCTAGCCTCCTCCAGTCCAGCGCGTCATCAGGCGCGCTTAAAGCACTGGAGAACGATCATGTATGACCATATCGGACTGCGCGTCGGCGATCTCGACGCCAGCGTGCGTTTCTATACCGCGGCGCTTTCCCCGCTCGGCTATGTCCTGTGCTCGCGCGATGACAGTGGCGCCGGCTTCGGCCCGAAGGGCGAGCCGGCGCTGTGGCTGCATCTGCACAAGGGCAAGAGCAATGGCGGCGCCCATGTCGCATTCCGCGCGCCGGACCACGAGGCGATCAAGACATTCCATAGCGAAGGATTGAAAGCCGGCGGCCGCGACAATGGCGCAGCCGGCCATCGCAAGGATTACAGCCCGACCTATTACGCGGCGTTCCTGATCGACCCCGACGGCAACAATGTCGAGGCGGTGTGTGCGTAAGCAACCGCCATCTCCGCCGTCATTGCGAGCGGAGCGAAGCAATCCATGGTGCCACTTGCGGAGGCTTGGATTGCTTCGTCGCTTCGCTCCTCGCAATGACGAACTCCACATGCAAGAGGAATTCACCCCATGGCTTCCATCCGCAAGGAATTCATCATCGACGCGCATCCCGACCAGGTCTGGGATGCCTTACGCGATTTCGGCGCGCTGCATACGCGCCTGGTGCCGGGCTTCGTGCTCGACACCAAGCTCGACGGCGATGCCCGCATCGTCACCTTCTCCAACGGCACGGTCGCGCGTGAACTGTTCGTCGACTGCGACGACGCGCGGCGGCGGCTGGTCTATGCCGTCGTCAGCGAGCGGCTGAAGCAGCACAGCGCATCCATCCAGGTGTTCGCCGACGGCGACTCCCGCAGCCGCGTGACATGGATCGCCGATATGCTGCCGAACGAGATCGCGCCTACATCTCCTCCCAGATGGATCTCGGCGTCAGTGCGATGCAGAACAAGCTCGGGCGAGAGGCGCCGTGATGAACCCGTGTCAGGACAGCGCGGGACTTACCTTCGCAATCGGCGCACGCTTCGGGCCCCAGCGCGTCAGCACCACGCTTAAGCATGAGAGCACGCCAAGCACGACCATCGAGGCGGCTGCGAGCATGAAGAAGTTCTGCGCGGTCGCCTCATGCGTCGAGAGCCACCAGCCGCCGGCGGCGATGAACAGCAGACGCGCGGTCTGCGCCAGCACCGGGCCCAGCACCTTTGCCGCGCCTTGCGAGGAGAAAAACATCGACATGGCCAACCCGATGAAAGCGTACATCGGCGCCGCCGTCGACAGATATTGATGGCTGGCCAGGCGCACGGCGGGATCACCCGTGAAGAGGTTGACCCAGAGGTCGGGGAAGATGGCGAGGAAGGTGCCGATCGCACCGACCGAGACGAACGACACCGTGCCCGCGGTCCAGGCGATCCGCCGCGCCCGCGCAATACGGTCGGCGCCGACCGCCATGCCAATCATCGGCACTGAGGCGATGCCGGTCGCGAACGCGAGCGACGTCAGCATGAATTCGAGCCGCGCGCCGATACCGTAGCCGGCCAGGATCGCGGTGCCGAAATTCGCCAGCATGTGGGTGAAGATGCTGATGGTCAAAACCGACTGCAGCGGCGAGAAGCAGGAGATGGCGCCGACCTTCAGGATGTCGATGAACATCGCCCACTGGATGCGCAATCCCCTGAGCTTCGGCACGACGCGGGCGCGGCCGGAGAACAGGTACCAGCCCATCACGGCAATGCTGATCGAATAGGCGATCAGCGAACCCGCCGCGACGCCGCGCATGCCGAATTGCGGGATGGGGCCGAGGCCGAGGCCCAGCGTGCCGCCCAGGATGATCTGCCACACGGCGGACGACAGGATCATGGTCGAGGGCAGCTTCATGTTGCCGGTGCCGCGCAACACGCCCGCCATGGTGTTCATCAGCCACGGCAGCACGGCGCCGCCGAAGAAGATCTGGCTGTAAGCAATCGCCTGCGCCAGCACGTTGCCGCGGCCGCCGAGCAATTCCAGAAGATGCGGCCCGAAGATCAGCATGCCCAGCATGAAGACCAGCCCGAAGCTGATGCCGATCAGAAGCGCATGCGCCGCAAGCGTGGAGGCGCGTTCGGTCTCGCCGGCGCCAAGTGCCCGCGCGATCGCGGAGGCCACGCCGCCACCCATGGCCCCGCCCGACATGGTCATGGTCAGGATCACGCAGGGAAACACCAGCGCCATCGCGGCCAGCGATTCCACGCCGAGCCGGCCGATATAGGAGGTCTCCGCGATCACCACGCAGGTGCCGGCCGAAAGCGCGATCACGTTGGGCCAGGCGAGCCACAACAGCGTGCGCAGGATCGGCCCGTCGAGCAGGCGGTTACGCGCCGGCGCCGTCACCGGCGGCGGCAGCGGGCGCTCTTCCTCGTCGACAGGTATTTCGGCAACCGCGATATCAGGCATTTCCACTCCGAAGCACGCGGTCTGGTTGCCGCGGCGCGGTGCTTCCCTACCACGGCCGCGATCAATCCCACGTGCGCCCGGCGCAGGGGCCCCCTGCACGATTGTAGGTGGGTAGCCTCCCGTCCCACCACACGAAATTCACGCCGAACGATAAGAACATTCGACCGCGCAACGGATTGTCCCTGCACCATCTTTAGGGAGCCCACCCATGCGCAGGAATCTGCTCGTGGCAATGTCGATCGGCGCGTTGGCGCTGTCGCTTTCCGCCTGCAATGACCCGGAGGACACCAAGACCGTCGCACAGAGCTACGGGGCCGCGCCGGCGCTGCCGCCGCCCGAACATTCGCTGATCCCGACCGTCGATATCGCCACGCCGAATCCGTGGCCCGCCGGCACCAAGCCGATGGCCGCCAACGGAATGGCCGTCAACGCCTTCGCGACCGGGCTCGATCATCCGCGCACGGTCTACGTATTGCCGAATGGCGATGTGCTGGTGGCCGAAAGCAACGCACCGCCGAAGCCGGACGACGGCAAGGGCATCAAGGGCTTCATCTACAAGCAGGCGCAGAAATGGGCCGGGGCCGGCGTGCCGAGCGCCAACCGCATCACGCTCCTGCGCGACGCCGACGGGGACGGTGTCGCCGAAACCCGCAGCATTTTCCTGAAAGACCTGAATTCGCCCTTCGGCATGGTGCTGGTCGGCAATGATTTCTATGTCGCCGACTCCGATGCGATCATGCGCTTCCCGTATCACGAGGGAGATACCAAGATAGACGCGGCCGGCGTGAAGCTCACCGAGCTCCCCGCTGGCACCATCAATCATCACTGGACCAAGGACCTGACCGCGAGCCCCGACGGCAGCAAGCTCTATGCGACCGTCGGCTCCAACAGCAATGTCGGCGAGAACGGCGTGGAGGCCGAGGCCAATCGCGCCGCCGTGCTCGAAGTCGATCGCCAGAGCGGCGAGTGGCGTGTGTTCGCCTCCGGTCTGCGCAACCCGAACGGCCCATCATGGAATCCGCAGACCGGCGAGCTCTGGGTCACCGTCAACGAGCGCGACGAGCTCGGTAACGATCTGGTGCCCGATTACATGACCTCGGTGAAGGATGGCGGCTTCTACGGCTGGCCCTACAGCTATTTCGGCCAGCATGTCGACAGCCGCGTCGATCCGCAGCGGCCGGACCTGGTCGCAAAGGCGATCGTGCCGGACTATGCGCTCGGCGCGCATACCGCCTCGCTCGGGCTCACATTTAACACTGGGAATCTTTTTCCGCAGGACATGGCCGGCGGCGCCTTCATCGGCCAGCACGGCTCGTGGAATCGCAAGCCGCGTTCCGGCTATAAGGTGATCTTCGTGCCATTCGCGAATGGCAAGCCCGCAGGGCCGCCGCGGGATATCCTGACCGGCTTCCTCAACGACAAGGGCGAGGCCCAGGGCCGTCCCGTCGGCGTCCGCATTGCCAAGGACGGCGCGCTCCTCGTCGCCGACGACATCGGCAACACGGTCTGGCGCGTGACGCCGGCGACGCATTCGGCGGCGAAATAGCGATCGGATCGATCAGAGCTTCGGTTCTGATTGAATCAGAACCGAAGCTCTGGATTCCTGTTTTGACGCGTTTTCTTCACGCGAACCGGTGTCCACTTCGCTCGAAAACGCTCTGGCCAAGGTTCCTACTGTGGCTTTGCTGCACGCGAACGCAAACATTGCCCGCGGCCGTCGCATCCTCGCCCAAATGGCTTCTCGGTCTCGCCACGAATTCGGTTCACGAAGCATCGACCATACTTGGGGAGATGGTTATGCGGGCGACCAGACTATCTGCGCCGGTGGTGTCCACCGACGCCACGGCAGAGATCGCGCGGCTCCAGAATGAGCTGACCGGCTTCAATGACCGTATCACCGAACTCGAAAGACAACATCCCGAGGCCTCGAAGCTGGAAGCGCTGAGGGCGAGCGCGTTGCTGCTGGCCCGGCAAATCGATGAGCTGCGCTGTTCGAGCTCGACCGACCTGACCGAGCTGCTCGCAAAGTAGGTCGCACCCCGAAAGAACGACGGGGACGATTGCCGGCGAATTAGCCAGGCGCGCTGGTCAAGGGCTTCCATGCGGCGAGCGCCGCGCGCGCAACGCGTTCAAGCTCTCGCCGCGTCGCGCCGTCGCGCGCCTGGATCGACATGCCCTGTTGCACGGTGACGTAGTATCGGGCGATCGCCGCGAGATCGGCGCTTGCCGATATCTCGCCTGATACCACGCCCTCCTGCAGGCGCTGCCGCAGATCCTCGACGTTTTTCGTGCGCATCGCCATCAGCTCGCGCCGCACCGTTTCGGACTGCTCGGTCGCATGCAGCGCCGATAGCACCACCAGGCACCCCGTCGGCCGGTTCCGTCGCGTGAACGCCCTCGCCGTCTGCATGAGATAGCTTTCCACCGCCTCAAAAGCAGTCGGCGCGCGGGCGATGCCATCCCAGATCTCAGGCCCCTCGGTGGCGCTATACAATTGCAGCGCTTGCCGGAACAGTTCTTCCTTGCAGCCGAAGGCCGCATAGAGACTCGGCGAAGCAATCCCCATCGCCGTGGTGAGATCGGTCATCGACGCCCCTTCATAGCCCTTGACCCAAAACACCTCCATGGCGCGCGCGAGCGCCGCATCCTTGTCGAAGCCCCTGGGGCGACCTCGTTCGACCATCCGTCCACCCGATTTCTGTGTTGTTCGATACATAATTAGCTTGACCGCCCGGCGCAACCAACCTATTTCTGTATCGGTCAACACAGAAATGGAGATGGAACATGAGCGCATTGCAGGGAAAGCGGGCGTTGGTGACGGGCGCGAGCCGCGGGATTGGCGCCGCGATCGCAAGGCGGCTCGCCGCCGATGGCGCGAACGTTGCGATCACCTATGAACGTTCGGCCGACAAGGCGCAGGCGGTAGTCGCCGAGATCGAGCGTTTGGGCCGGCGCGGATTTGCGATCAAGGCCGACAGCGCCAATGCCGCTGCGGTCAAGGCGGCCGTGGATCAAGCCGCCGAGGCGCTCGGCGGTCTCGATATCCTCGTCAACAATGCCGGCATCTTCAGGGGCGGACGGATCGACGAACTCAGCCTCGAAGACATCGATGCGACGCTCGCGGTCAACGTCCGCGCTGTGGTGGTCGGATCCCAGGCGGCGGCAGCGCACATGGGCGAAGGCGGCCGCATCATCTCGATCGGCAGCAATCTGGCGACCCAGGTGCCCGGTCCCGGCATGAGCCTATACTCCATGAGCAAATCCGCGCTGATCGCGTGGACAAAAGGCCTGGCGCGCGATCTCGGCGGCCGCGGCATCACGGTCAACATCGTGCATCCGGGCTCGACCGACACCGACATGAATCCCGCCGAAGGCGAGCAGGCGGCCGCCCAGCGGGCCCGGATGGCGATCCCCCGCTACGGCAAGGCAGAGGACGTCGCAGCGCTGGTCGCATTCGTCGCTGGGCCGGAGGGGCGCTCGATCAACGGCACCGAGCTTACCATCGACGGCGGCGCCAACGCGTAGGCGGCCACCCCGCATCGCCAGCGGGTGACTGCAACGGGCCCTGATCGTATTTGCAAGGGCACCAATTGAGGCAAACGCCGCCGGGAGACTGCATTTCGAACCCGGCGGCGGAGTTTTGTGAATTGCCGAACGCTCAGAGCGAGCTGATCGAAAGCTTCATAAAGGCGTCAAGCAACGACGGTATTTTGGTAGCCTCAAAATTGATTTCTTTTGCATATGGATGCTCGATGACCGACGAGAAAGTCGCCCGTCTGCGGGCCCATGACAGCAACATCAGCCGATACCGGCGGCTGCTGGGGACCAATCTTACGGATCTTGAACGTGGGTTTGTCGAAAGGCGGTTGAACGAGGAATGGTCGGCCGTGCAAAGCTTGGCCAATCCTCAAATTTCAAGTTGTCGCTTCGACTGGAGCGGCCCGCCAATGTGATCGCGGCGGACTCTCGCAGGGCTTCGCTTTCGCCAGCCCCGGCGTCCGCCAGTGCTGACGGAGTTCGCCAAATTCCCTGACGGTCGTTTCAAGATAGATTTTGTGCGGCTCTCCGGGCCCAAGGGAGCGCAGGTCGGCAGGCCCCCGTCCGATGCCGTCATAATCTATCGCGCGCATCGACGGGACTTGAGAAACTGCTGCTATAAAAGCATCGCTGCCGCCACGGCCCGGTGGTCCTTATTGTGCCGGAGGGGAGTCCATGAAGCTCATCTATGCTGGCCTACTGTTGGCCGCGGTATTCTGCCAATCTGGCGAGCGCTGCTATGCCCAGCAGGGCTCGTTGGGCCCCACCGATATAGACGGCTTCTATCAGCCTCCAGCGGAAGCCATCCCTTCTCTTCCGCAGCAACGGACGGCCCGCAAGCGGAAGGACGAAACGGCGCAAGGTTCGGCGTCAAAATCCACGAACTGGGAGGAAGAAGCAGCGCGCCAGCGGGCTGATGACGATCAGCTCAGGCGCAAACTGAATATCTGCCAGAACTGTGTTTCGCCGAACCAGAAAGGCAAGCCGGCAGGCTTTTAATCTGTGAAGCCCGTCCGACGTCGGTCCCCGGCCGCAACGGAAAGGGCCATGTCGCCGCTGGCGGCCAACCGGGCTAAAGTGCTCTGGTCAGCTTATCGCGAAGATGGGCATGCGCTCGCCGACACCGCGGAGCGTCATCACCTGAGGTTGGGGATCCACCCCGCGCGACGAAATGAGTCGGGCCGATTCCGGATCCTGCACCACCGCCTGGGTGGCGAAGATGCTGTCGCCTGTGGCCAAAGCCTGCACCCGCGATGCGATGTTCACCGTCTGGCCGAAGTAATCCTGCCGGTCGTTCAGGTTCACGGCAAGGCAGGGCCCCTCGTGAATCCCGATCTTCAGGATCAGTTCCTCCGCGCCCCGCCGGACATTCAGCGCTCGCATCGAATCGCGCATCTTGAGGGCGGCGGAGACGGCGCGGTGCGGCACCGGGAAGGTCGCCATTACGGCGTCACCGATGGTCTTGACCACGGCGCCGGATTCAGACGCCACGATTTCGTTCAGGATCTGGAAGTGCGAGCGCACCAGATCATAGGCGACGAGATCGCCGACCCGATCGTACAGGTCGGTCGACCCCTTCAGGTCCGTGAACAGGAAGGTCAGGCTCATGATCTTGAGCCGCTGTTCGACGTCGAGGGTCTCCGTCCGATAGAGGTCGCGGAATGTCTGGTTCGTCAGCAATCGCTTGGCGGTAAGGAAGGGGCGCCGGCCGCCGATCAGCCGCTCCAGCTCCGGGCCCGTCACATAGACGCCGACCAGAATCCGGCGCTCCGTTCGGTTATCCAGCAGAAGACGCAATGGACCCGGAGACAGGGTGATGCGGCTGAGGCCGGTAGGGGCGTTCATGAAGATCATCGAGAGCTCGCGGCGTTCCGCCGTCGGTTCGCCTGAGGTCTCGATCAAATGGGCACTATGGGTCACCGGGTCGAAGACGATCACGGGCTGCGCCGGAAGTTGCAGAGCCAGAATCATCCGTTCGCCGGCGTGCAGCTCGATCGTCTCCAACACAGCCTTACTGGCGAGCTCGGCGAACGCGTCCGGCCTGGGGGAGACGACCCCCGTCCCGAAAAAGACCTGCCGGTGATAGTCCCAGAAGCCGAGTTCGTCCGGAGAGTGGGCGGCGATGCGGCGAATCCGTGGGCTGACCGTGAAGCTGACCTCCACCGTTTCGTCCAGCACCGGCTCGCTCGCCACCCCGCAGAAAGCGCAATGGTAGTCCTCCTTCTGCACGCTCCGCAACGTGGCGTTGGCACCGAGGATGCCGCCGCAGCTCGGACATAGAATGTTCCAGGACATCTCGAACAGCCCAAGCCGCGATGCGTGCAGAAGGGCCGCGATGACCTTTTCCTCGTCCAGGCCGCTGCCGGCAGCGAAGGCCACGGCATTGAGCCGGGCGAGTTCCTCGTCACGTCCGTTCTGGACGAGATTATCGACGGCATCGACCACGACCGGGTCGGCCGAGCGGCGCAAGGCGTCGAACAGGGTGTCGCTATCCTGCATGTGCCGAGCATACCTCAAATGTCCGGCGACGACATCCGGCCGCTAGGGTCGAAGTGCGTCGATAGCGTGGGCTATGAGAATACCGACGCTCAATATAATCAGACATGAAATTACTGCATCAAACATGCCTTTAGGGGGTGATCTCGTCCCTGATCAGTCAAAAGGATTCGACCGCAGGGGAACATTTCCGGCACTGTCGATGCGTCGAGGCCACAACCCCGCGTCATGTGAGACCAAGCGAGCGCTACGCGGCCTCGAACACGATCAAAATTGTCGTTTCCCCTTCCGAAGGGTGGCGGCTACGACCGCGGTCGACAGGTTCTGATGGCTGACGGCGCCAAAGGCGCTCACCCGGAGAGCAATAGGTCAGTGCAATGGCAACAAGTCCATTGAAGGCGAGCCAAGCCGCAATGACCCCGAAACAGGTTACAGTGTAGTCCACCGACCACCCATCAAGCCGTCGCCCCCTGAGATAGGCCACAACGTCTTTGTGTCGTTATGGTGGTCACAAGGAATGTAATCTGTGATTCAGGCTAACCGTACCAAATGAGCAACAGGAGATTTCGCGATCACACCCTGAAATGCTTCGAGAGCTTCAGGCCCTGGGCCTGGTAGTTCGAGCCGATGCGCTGGCCGTACATCGCATCAGGCCGGGCCAGCATCTTCTCATAGACCAGGCGGCCGACGATTTGGCCGTGCTCGAGGATGAACGGCACCTCGCGCGAGCGCACTTCCAGCACGGCGCGGGCGCCCTGCCCGCCGGCGCCGGCATAGCCGAAGCCGGGATCGAAGAAGCCGGCATAGTGCACGCGGAATTCACCGACCAAGGGATCGAACGGCACCATCTCGGCGGCGTAGTCCGGCGGTACCTGCACGGCTTCCTTCGAGGCGAGGATATAGAACTCGCCGGGATCGAGGATCAGGCTGCCGTCGGGGCGCGCGCGGATCGGCTCCCAGAAATCATCGACCGGATAACCGCCGCGGCGATCGACATCGACCACGCCGGTATGGCGCTTGGCGCGATAGCCGACGAAGCCGCCGGAATTCTCGCCCGAGAGATCAACCGAAACCGCGACGCCATTGGTGAGATCGGCATCGTCGATATCGACCAGGCGTTCGGCGTCATGTAGCGCATCGAGCTCGTTGGCGCTGAGGATGGCATCGCCGGTGCGGAAGCGCACCTGGGACAGCCGCGAGCCCTCGCGCACCAGGATCGGAAACGTCTTGGGGCTGATCTCGGCATAGAGCGGGCCGTGATAGCCGGCCCCGATCATGTCGAAACGGCGCGTGCCGTCGGCGATCACGCGGGTGAAGACATCGAGCCGCCCGGTCGAACTCTTCGGGTTCGCAGCTGCGACGATCTCCGGGGGCAGCGCGAGGCTCTCGAGCAGCGGCACGATGTAGACGCAATTGGTCTCCAGCACCGCGTCGTCGGCGAGATCGATCTCGTGCAACTTGAGCTCGTCGATGCGCTGGGCAACGGTGGCGTCGGGACCGGGCAGAAAGCTCGCGCGCACGCGATAGGCGATGTCGCCGAGGCGAAGATCGAGGCTCGCGGGCTGGATCTGGCTCTCCACAAAGGGATAGACCGGCAGGATCAGGCCCGCGTCCGCCATCGCCGCGATCATGCGGTCGGGCAGGATCCCATTGGCATCGTCTTGCAGTACGAACGACACAGACGCGGTCCCTCAAGACGGCTTAGAGCCATAAAAGGCCCAAAAAATGGATTTTATCGGTTAGCCGATGCCCGCCTTGACGGAAAGGGCGGGAACGAATATCAGCATGACTTATCCCGTGGTGATTTGAGCCGGCCGGCTTGCAGCCACGTTAAATAAGTCGCTAAACAGGCCGGGGACCTCAGCGATCCCGGCCCTTCAGGCCGGTTTTTTTGTGACCATTTTCCCAAGGACGAAAATGGTCACGTTGGAGGTCCTAATGTCTGCAGCTACACGCTACCGCCCCGAAACCCGGCTGGTTCATTCCGGAACGCTACGCTCACAATTTGGCGAGACGTCCGAAGCAATATTCCTGACCCAAGGGTTCGTCTACGCCACGGCCGAGGAATGCGAGGCGCGATTCAAGGGCGAGGATCCCGGCTTCCTCTATTCGCGTTTCTCCAACCCCGACGTCTCGATGTTCGAGCGCCGCATGATCGAGCTCGAGGGCGCGGAAGCTGCGCGCGCGACCGCGACCGGCATGGCGGCGGTGACGACTGCGATCCTCGCGCCGCTGAAGGCCGGCGATCACGTGGTGGCCTCAAAAGCGATGTTCGGCTCATGCCGCTACGTCGTGGAGGAACTCTTGCCGCGCTACGGCATCCAGTCGACGCTGGTCGACGGGCTCGACCTCGACCAGTGGAAAAAGGCGATCCGGCCGAACACCAAGACCTGCTTCCTCGAGAGCCCGACCAATCCGACGCTCGACGTGCTCGACATCGGCGCGATTGCCGAGATCGCGCATCAGGGCGGCGCACGGCTGATCGTCGACAATGTGTTCGCCACTCCGATCTGGCAGAGCCCGCTGTCGCTCGGCGCCGACGTCGTGGTCTATTCCGCGACCAAGCATATCGACGGCCAGGGACGGTGCCTCGGCGGCATCATCCTCTCCTCCGAGGCGTTCATCACCGAGCATATCCATAACTTCCTGCGCCAGACCGGGCCGTCGATGTCGCCGTTCAATGCGTGGATACTGCTGAAGGGGCTGGAGACCTTGGCGGTGCGCGTCCGGGCGCAGACCGAGACGGCCGCGAAGATCGCGGATGCGCTCGCAAGCCATCCGAAGATCACGCGGCTGATCTATCCCGGCCGCGCCGATCATCCGCAGGCGGCGACCGTGAAGAAGCAGATGCGTTCCGGATCGACCCTGATCGGGTTCGAGGTGAAGGGCGGCAAGGCCGGCGCATTCCGCTGCCTCAACGGGCTCAAGATCTCGCGCATCTCCAACAATCTCGGCGATGCCAAGAGCCTCGTCACCCACCCCGCCACCACGACGCATCAGCGCCTGGGGCCGGACGCGCGCGCCGAGCTCGGCATCAGCGAAGGTTTTATTCGTTTCTCCGCCGGCCTCGAGCACGCCGACGATTTGATCGAGGATTTTGCCCAGGCGCTGGAGGCGGTGTGATTCAGGCGAATGGCGCGTGGCGAGTAGGGTCAGCCCTATTCGCCACTCTCCATTCGCTTTCAGCCTTACATCGGCCGATACGTCCGCACATCCGCCGGCACGTTGACGCCGAGCTTGATCTGACCGACCGACTTGATGATGTCGTCGCCGAGCAACTGGGCGAAACAGGCATAGCCCCAATCGTTCATGTGCAGGCCGTCGGCGATCACGAAGCTGTCGATCGGGATCGACTGTTTCTCGTGCCAGTCGCGCATCACTTCAAAACGCGGGAAGATGCTGACATGGCGGAGCTCGGCGATGTGGTTGAGCAGCCGGATCATCTTGTTGGCGCTAGCGGCGCGCTCGGTGACGCGCGGCGAATATTGGGGATCGACCAGCACGACGTCGGCGCCGGCCGACTGGATGCGCGTCACGCCATCCTCGACCATTTTTTCGGTCTCGCCGGGGTCGAGATTGCGCAGCACGGCATTGGTGCCGACTTGCCAGATCACGAGGTCCGGGTGGGCGTCGATCACCTCGGTCTGCAGCCGCTGCATCATCTCCGGCGCGTCCTCGCCGCCCCGGCCGCGATTGACGACGCGGATGTCGGCGCCGGGATACTGCCGGTGCAGTTGCGCCGCGAGCCGGTTTGGATAGGTGAATTCCGGCGCCGAAGAACCATAGCCCTGGGTCGAGGACGAGCCGAAGGCGATGATGGTGACCGGCTGGCCCGCGGCAAGCTTGCTCGCGACATGGGGCAGCGAGCCCATCGTTTTCGAGACGCCCTTCGGCGGCAGGCAGGGCACGCGACGGAAGATGTCGCTGGCCGACTTCGCGACCTCCTTCACCTTGTCGATCGCCTTTCCGGCGATGCCCTTCTGGGCATCAGCCTCGGCGGCGCCCGCAGTACCGGACGAAATGGCCGGCGTGGATGGTCCCGATTTGTCGGATGGGGGGTGGGATTTCGCGCCGTCAGTAAGCGCGGCATGCTGGTCGCCTTGCGCAACTTGCGCGTGCAGCGGCGAGGTCACGAGCACGGACGCCGTGACGGCGGCGGCCGCCACCAGCCATGTGCTTCGACAAAAAGGGCGGTAGGTCCTCATTAACGCTGGTTCCCTTTAGTTCTGCTGCGCCGGTCCGAGGTGGGCCGCGTCGATCACGAATTTCGACAGCGCACGGCCGAGACAGGCATGCACCCGCTTGGCCAATTCCACGCCGTGGGCGGAGCTGAACAGGTCGAAATCACCAGCATCGTTCCAGTGATGCATGATGGCGAAACGATCAAACAGCGGGACATCATGTTCGTGCGCCGACACCCGCATATTATCTAGGTATGGTGATCCGGAAATCATGCTTTCGGTGCGGGGGCTGTACTGAAGATTGACCAGGACCACGTCGGTTCCCGCCTGTTGCAATGCACCAATTCCCGCATCCAGAGCGCTGCGAAAGTCGTCGGGATCGGTAGCTCGGATGGCATCGACGGTTCCCGTCTGCCAGATCACCAAAGTAGGCCTTTTTGCTTCCACCAGCTTAACGAGGGTGTCGGCTGTATCCCCCGTGGTTTTGGCGCCCTGCAGTTCTACGGACAGGTTAACGGTCGTGCTGGGCAGGCTTTCCTTCAGCGCAGCCTGCAACTTTGCCGGGTACGCGCTGGCCTCGGAAGAGGGAATCGTGGAGGAGCGGCTGCCGACCACCAGCACGTTCAGGGGCTGGCCGCTTCGCACCGCCTCGGCGACCTTGCGCAACGAGCTTTCGGTGGCCAGCAGATTGGCCGGGACGTCGCAGATCTGCTCGGGATCGCCGGCGCGTGCCGGGGCCGCCGACAGATAAACGGCCAGCAATGTCAGGCCTAGCATAGTCCATAAGCCGGACTTCATACCGCCCCTCCCGCCAGATCGGCATTGCCGCCGGCGCTCTTGTATCGCGCGGCACCTTTGTCGGCGGAGTGTTTGTACCACGAAATCACCCACGCCATGGCGCACATGATGACAATCCCGGTGACGCTGACCAGGAAGTGCATTCCGGCGCCGCCGGACACCTCGGCCAAGATGAAATGCCCGGCAAATGCCAGGAACACACCAAGGCAGAATATCTCAAGGGAGTGCTGGCCGCAGAGGATCAAAGGTCGCAGCCAGGGCGATTTCAGGCCCGGCCAATCCCGGGGCAGGACGCGGACGGTGATGGCCGCCAGCGCCAGGAAATGGGCAAAGCGCAACACGTCCAGATCGGTCTTGTTGATCGGATACATCCACTGCTCGATGCGGCGCGGCACGATGTGGCCGAGCTGCGGCAGATACCAGGACAGCGTGACCAGGAACGCCGCGAAAAGATAGACAATGCAGATCCAGAGCGTGATCGGGGAGGCCAGGATGCGCGACATCCTTCTTGCGCCGCCGAGCGCGCACCAGGCGCCGAACACGAACAATAATTGCCAGGCGAACGGATTGAACGCCCAGACGCCGTTCGGATAGGCGCTGAGATAGAGGTCGAAATGCCAGGTCAGGACGTAGAGGCCAGCCGAGAGCGCCAGCGTCACGTCGGTGCGCCATTTCATCAGCCACAGGATCAAGGGCAGGAACAGCATCAGCACGATGTAGAGCGGCAGCACGTCCATGTTGACGGGACGGAAGCGCAACAGCAGCGCCTGGACGATGGTGACATCAGGCTGCTTGAGGAAATCCATGATCCCCATCTCTTCGGTGTAGAGCGGGTTCTCGAAGCGGGTGGCGACGTAGGAGATTTCCGCAAGAAAGATCGTGAACAGGAACACGTGGGCGACATAAATCTGCCAGACGCGGCGCAGGATGCGCGCGGTCGCCACCACGAAGCCGGCCTGAAGCATCGCACGGCCATAGACGAAGGCCGCGGTGTAGCCGGAGATGAAGATGAAAATCTCGGTCGCGTCGGAGAAGCCGTAATTGCGGATCGTGAGCCAGGTCAGAATGTTCGTCGGCAAATGGTCGATGAAGATCAGCCACAGCGCGAGGCCGCGGAACAAATCCAGCCGCAATTCGCGCTCGGAGGTTGCGGGCATCGTGATCGCGGGCGCGGCGGCGACCGCTGCGCTCGCGTCCTTGGCGTCGGCAAGCTGCGTTCCGGAAATTGGATCGGCAATCGACGTCATCGGGCACCATGACCGTGCGAAGTTTTGCGCCGCCCCGACTCAAAAGGATAATATCCGCCCGCCACTTGCGGACAAGATACGGGATTGACGCGGATCCTCGCGCCTTTAGAGCGGAACTATGGTCAAACGGGGATGAAAAACAGAAACCGCCCAACTTCGTCACCAAGTGCGACGATTGGTTCCGACGGACTTATTGGCTATGATGCGAGTTGAGGAGACCGGAAAAGTGTACCGCGCCGTCACCCGCGACATCGAAGTCACCGTCGAGCCGAACTTCCTGCCGGAACGTTCGTCGACTGAAAACCGGCAATATTTCTGGTCCTACACCATCGTCATCACCAATTCTGGCACCGAGACGGTGCAACTGCGCACCCGATACTGGCTCATCACCGACGCCACCGGCCGCCAGCAGGAAGTGCGCGGCGAGGGCGTGGTCGGCGAACAGCCGGTGCTCGCGCCGGGCGAGCGCTTCGAATACACTTCGGGCGTGCCGCTGCCGACCGAATCCGGCTTCATGAGCGGCCGCTACCAGATGGTGAGCGAAAGCGGCGAACGGTTCGAGATCGACGTGCCGACATTTTCGCTCGACAGCCCGGACGGGAAGAGGGTGTTGAATTGACGAGCGCTCGCGCTCGTCATCATCGGGCTTGACCCGGTGATCCATCTCTTCGACAGAATTTTTCAGGCGAGATGGATGGCCGGGTCAAGCCCGGCCATGACACGCGGAGTTTAGCGCCCTACTCCACCCCGGCCTCTTCCGGCGTGAATTCGTACACCGACGAGCAGAACTCGCAGGTGACGACGACCTTGCCGTCCTTCACCATGTCGGCGCGGTCCTTCGCCGTAAAGCTTTTCAGCATCGAGGACACCGCCTCGCGCGAGCAGGAGCATTGCGCGCGCAGCGGCAGAGGCGTGAACACGCGCACGCCGCGCTCGTGGAACAGGCGGTACAATAGCCGCTCGCCCGACAGATCCGGATCGAGCAGTTCGACGTCCTCGACCGTTCCGATCAGCGACTGCCCCTCGACCCAGGCATCGTCTTCCGGAACCTCATGGGCGGCCGTTCCTTCGGGCGCATCGCCGGGGTGCAGATCGGCCTGCCGCGCGCGCTCCGGCGCCTTCGGCAGGAACTGCAGCAGCATGCCGCCGGCGCGCCAGCGAACCTTGCCGCCGTCGCCGCCGCGCCATTCCTCGCCGACTGCAAGGCGCACGCGCGTCGGGATCTGCTCCGAGCGCAGGAAATACTCATGCGCTGCCTCCTCGAGGCTGCCGCCATGGAGCGCGACCAGGCCCTGATAGCGGCTCATGTCCGGCCCCTGGTCGATGGTCATCGCGAGATGGCCCTTGCCGAGCAGCGCGCCGGAGTCGAGCCCGTCCTGCAATCGCGTCGCATCGTAGCGCGCATAGGCGCGCAGCCGATCGGGCGCCTTGAAATCGACGATCAGGAACGAGACCGGGCCGTCGGTCCGGGTCTGCAGGATGAAACGGCCGTCGAACTTCAGGGATGAACCGAGCAGCGTCGTCAGCACGATCGCCTCGCCGAGCAATTTGCCGACCGCAGGCGGATAATCATGCTTGTGCAGGATGTCGTCGAGGGCGGGACCGAGCCGCGTCAGCCGCCCACGCAGATCGAGTGCATCGACCTCGAATGGCAGCACCGCGTCGTCGACCGGCACGGCCGATGGCGCCCGGGTCGGTGTTTCCGTGATCTTGATGTCGGGGGATTGTGAAACCATGGCGCTCTATCTGGGGTCTTGAGAGGCGAAACGAAAGGGGTTCACATCTATCGTTGTTAGCCGTCATCCCTGCGAAAGCAGGGATCCATAACCACCGATGTGAGCATTGTGAAAAGCTGGGGCCGCAGCTTGATGCAACAACTCACATCGGTGGTTATGGATCCCGGCTCGCGCTTCGCTTGGCCGGGACGACAGCTATCTTGGCGGCGCGCTTACGCGACCGCGTCAAAACACCAGGCCAGAATGCCCTTTTGCGCATGCAGGCGGTTCTCGGCCTCGTCGAACACCACCGATTGCGGACCGTCGATCACCTCGTCGGTGACTTCCTCGCCGCGATGCGCCGGCAGGCAATGCATGAACAAAGCATCGGGCTTCGCCAGCGACATCAGCTTGGCATTGACCTGATAGGGTCGGAGCAGATTGTGCCGGTGCTCGCCGTCCTTGTCGCCCATCGACACCCAGGTGTCGGTGACGACGCAGTCGGCGCCGCGCACGGCCTCCTCTGGGTCGTTGCCGAGCACGATCGGCGCCTGGGTCGCCTTGATCCAGTCGCGCATCGCCTTGTTCGGCGCGAGCTGCGGCGGCGTCGCGATATTGAGGGCGAACTTGAAACGCTCGGCGGCATGCGCCCATGACGCCAGCACGTTGTTGTCGTCACCGGTCCACGCCACGGTCTTGCCCTCGATCGAACCGCGACGCTCCTCGAACGTCATCAGGTCGGCCATCACCTGGCAGGGATGCGAGCGGCGCGTCAGCCCGTTGATCACGGGGACGGTGGCATGCGCGGCGAGCTCCAAGAGCGCATCGTGGTTGAGGATGCGGATCATGATCGCATCGACATAGCGCGACAGCACGCGCGCAGTGTCGGCGATGGTCTCGCCACGGCCGAGCTGCATCTCGGCGCCGGTGAGCATGATCGATTCACCGCCAAGCTGGCGCATGCCGACGTCGAACGACACTCGCGTGCGGGTCGAAGGACGCTCGAAGATCATCGCCAGCGTCTTGCCTTCGAGCGGCTTCGTGGCCCGCTCATGCGCCTTCAGTCTCGCCTTCATGGCGGCGCCGGCGGCCAGCATGGCGCGCAGCTCGTTGAGCGACATTTCGTTGATGTCGAGGAAGTGACGGGGCGCCTTGCTCATCATCCCGCTGCCTTCTTCGACGGTCCGCTTGAGAGCGCGGTGCAGGCGCGCTCCAGACAACCGATGGCGTGCTCGATCTCGGCCTCGCTGACGATCAGCGGCGCGAGGAATCGCACCACATTATCGCCGGCGCCGACTGTGAGCAGCTTCTGCTCGCGCAGGGCGTTGACGAGGTCGCCCGAGGGCACCACGGCCTTGACGCCGATCAGAAGCCCCTCGCCGCGCACGTCGGCGAGAATGGACGGATAGCGGTCAACCGCGGAGGCGAGCTTCTGCTTGAGCAGGAGCGACATCTTCTGCACGTGATCGAAGAAGCCGGGCTTCAGCATCACATCGAGCACGGCGCCGGCGGCCGCGACCGCGAGCGGATTGCCGCCGAAGGTCGAGCCATGCGAACCCGGCGTCATGCCGGACGCAGCTTCCGCGGTCGCAAGGAAGGCGCCGATCGGAAAGCCGCCGCCGAGCGCCTTGGCCAGCGACATCACGTCAGGGGTGACCCCGATGCGCTTGTAGGCGAAGAGATCGCCGGTGCGGCCCATGCCGGTCTGCACCTCGTCGAACGCGAGCAATAGGCCATGCTCGTCGCAGAGCTGGCGCAGCGCCTTGAAGAAGGCCGGCGGCGCGGAGCGCACGCCGCCTTCGCCCTGCACCGGCTCGATCAGGATGCCTGCGGTCTCTGGACCGATCGCGCGTTTCACCGCTTCGATATCGCCATGCGGCACCTGATCAAAGCCGTCCATCGGCGCGCCGAAGCCCTCGAGATATTTAGCGGCGCCGGTCGCGGCGAGTGTCGCGAGCGTGCGGCCATGGAAGGCGCCTTCGAAGGTGATGATGCGGTAGCGCTCCGGATGCCCCTTCGAGAAGTGATAGTGACGCACGACCTTGATCACGCCCTCCATCGCTTCCGCGCCGGAATTGCAGAAGAACACCAAGTCCGCAAAACTCTGCTCGCACAGCCGCGCGGCAAGCTTCTCGCCGTCCGGGCTCTTGAACAGGTTCGACATGTGCCAGAGCTTCGTCGCCTGTTCCTGCAGCGCCTTCACCAGATGCGGATGGGCATGGCCGAGCGCGTTCACCGCGACGCCGGAGGTGAAGTCGAGATAACGCTCGCCTTTGGTCGAGATCAGCCAACAGCCTTCGCCGCGTTCGAAGCCGAGATCGGCCCTGGCAAAAACGGGAAGCAGATGCGACGTGGCGCGGTCGGTCATGGCGATCACTGAAGGGTTCAGACAAGCCTTTCAGACAAGCCCCGGCGGCGTGCAGCGATGCAGACACGCGGCTGGAGCTCATCCAGCGAAAACAAAACGTGCCGCCTTTGCAGGGCGGCACGTGAAGGCATTCTATGCGCGCGGCGGGTGCTGTCAATCGCCACGAAGCCGCCAGGCTGCGCTGCAAAGTGCCGGTAATCCGCAGTTTTCCGGTGTGGTGGAAAAGCCCGATTGCAATCCCTAAATGTCGGAACATGTGGACGCATAGGCGCGGACTCTTGCGCCAGAGTCACGCCATATTGTAGCGTCTAGCCTGTCGGGTACGACATCTCGTGCGGCAGTTTTGATCCCTTAGAGTCCTTTGTGTGCGGCGTACACGTTCGGGTGCGGTTTTCGTGCCCGGCGAGCCTTAAGGGATTCTGCCCGCAGGGATTTTTGAGATTAGGCATCGCAGCGCTGTCCCAGGATCGGCCGGCGCAACGCGAAGGGAAAGATGCGATGACGGTATTGACCTGGTCCGACGAACGCGTCGAGCAGTTGAAAAAGCTCTGGGAAGGTGGCCTCTCGGCCAGCCAGATCGCTGCGGAACTGGGCAACGTGACCCGCAATGCGGTGATCGGCAAGGTGCACCGGCTCGGCCTCTCGGGCCGCGCCAAGAGTCCTGCTGCAGCCGCGCCGCGGCAGCGCAAGGCGCGTCCCGCACAGCCGATGATGCGCGTGGCGCGTCCGGTCTCCCGCGGCAACACCGCGCTCGCCCACGCCTTCGAGGTGGAGGTGGAAGCGGACCCTATCGCCTACGACAATGTGGTGCCGATGAGCCAGCGGCTGTCGCTGCTCGAATTGAACGAGGCCACCTGCCACTGGCCGGTCGGCGATCCCTCGAGCCCGGAATTCTTCTTCTGCGGCGGCAAGGCGCTTCCCGGCCTGCCCTATTGCGCGCACCACTCCCGCATCGCCTACCAGCCGGCGGCTGACCGCCGCCGTCCGACGGTCAAGCCGTCACAAGGCAAGTAAGCCGACGACAGATCGTAGCCTGGGTGGAGCGCAGCGCAACCCGGGAACGCTGTATCGGCGGGTCCAAATTTCCCCGGGGTTACGCTTCGCTGCACCCGGGCTACGGATTGAGGTCGCCGGTTTACGACTGCTCGGCCTTCGCGAAGCGATCATCGAGCGCGTAGCCCGCGCCGCGGACGGTACGGATCGGGTCCTGCTCGCGGCCGGGATTGAGCAATTTGCGCAGGCGGCCGATGTGAACGTCGACGGTGCGCTCGTCGATATAGATGTCGCGGCCCCAAACGCTGTCGAGCAGCTGCTCGCGGCTGAACACGCGGCCGGGATGCTCCAGGAAGAACTCCAGCAGGCGATATTCGGTCGGGCCGAGATCGATCGGGCGGCCCGAGCGCGCGACGCGGCGCTTCTCGCGGTCGAGTTCGATGTCGCCATAGGTGAGCACGGTGGCGAGCCGCTCCGGGCTTGCCCGGCGCAACAGGCCCTTCACCCGCGCGAGCAGTTCAGGCACCGAGAACGGCTTGACGATGTAGTCGTCGGCACCGGTCGCCAGCCCCCTCACGCGCTCGCTTTCCTCGCCGCGCGCGGTCAGCATGATGATCGGGAGCTGCTTGGTCTCCGGCCGCGCCCGCAGACGGCGGCACAGCTCGATGCCGGAGAGTCCCGGCAGCATCCAGTCGAGCACGACAAGGTCGGGAATACGTTCCTTGAGCCTTGTGTCCGCATCGTCTCCACGGGCGACCGTTTCGACATCATAGCCTTCTGCATCGAGATTGTAGCGCAACAGCGTCGTCAGCGCTTCTTCGTCTTCGACCACCAGAATGCGTGCGCTCATCGGCTTGGCTTCTCCTATAGCGGGATGACTCTCTGCTTGAATCGTCATCCCACTCTTCCTTTGATGTTTGAGCAGGATCTTGGCTGAAAGCCGGCGTCGACTTTCCGGATGTTGCTCTAGTTGCCCGGAACGGTCGTGGCGAACGTCGTCATATCCCCCTTCGGCCGCTTGTCGGTGATCTGCTGACCCTCGATCATGTAGAAGACCGTTTCCGCGATGTTGGTGGCGTGGTCGCCGATCCGCTCGATATTCTTGGCGCAGAACATCAGGTGGATGCAGAACGAGATGTTGCGCGGATCTTCCATCATGTAGGTGAGGAGCTCGCGGAACAGCGAGGTGCAGATCGCGTCCACCTCCTCGTCGCTCTTCCAGACGTTCATCGCCGCCGGCAGATCGTGCGCGGCATAGGCGTCGAGCACGGACTTGACCTGCGACAGCACGAGGTCGGTCATGTGCTCCAGGCCGCGGATCAGCTTCAGCGGCTGGAAGTCGTTCTCCAGCGCGGCGACGCGCTTGCCCATGTTCTTGGCGAGGTCGCCGATCCGCTCGAGGTCGGTCGCCACCCGCATCGCGCCGACGATCTCGCGCAGGTCGACAGCCATCGGCTGGCGGCGGGCGATCGTCAGCACGGCGCGCTCCTCGATCACGCGCTGCAGGCTGTCGATCTCGATGTCGGAAGCGACGACACGCTTGCCGAGCGCGACGTCGCGGCGGATCAGCGCATCGACGGATTCGGTGATCATCCGTTCGACCAGCCCGCCCATCTCTGCGACCAGACGGGTCAGTTCCTGAAGATCGCTGTCGAATGCCTTGGCGGTATGTTCAGAAGCCATGATGTCCCTCCTCAACCAAACCGGCCGGTGATGTAGTCCTGGGTGCGTCGATCGCTCGGCGAGGTGAAGATCTTGCTGGTGTCGTCGAACTCGATCAGTTCGCCCAGATACATGAACGCGGTCTTGTCGGAGACGCGCGCCGCCTGCTGCATGTTATGCGTGACGATCGCGATCGTGTAGTCCTCCGACAATTCCTGGATCAGCTCCTCGACCTTGGCGGTCGAGATCGGATCGAGCGCCGAGCAGGGCTCGTCGAACAGGATAACTTCGGGCCGCACCGCAACCGTGCGGGCGATGCAGAGGCGCTGCTGCTGGCCGCCGGAGAGGCTCAGGCCGGAGGCGTTGAGCTTGTCCTTGACCTCGTTCCACAGCGCGCCGCCGCGCAGCGCTTTCTCGACGCGGCCGTCCATTTCAGATTTCGAGATCTTCTCGTAAAGGCGGATGCCGAAGGCGATGTTCTCATAGATCGTCATCGGGAACGGCGTCGGCTTCTGGAACACCATTCCGATCCGCGCCCGCAGCAGGTTGAGGTCGAGCTTGGGGTCGAGGATGTTGGTCTGGTCCAGCATCAACTGGCCGGTGGCGCGCTGGCCGGGATACAGGTCGTACATCCGGTTGAAGATCCGGAGCAGGGTCGACTTGCCGCAGCCGGACGGGCCGATAAAGGCGGTGACGCGGTTGGTGCCGAGCGTCAGGTTGATGTTCTTCAACGCATGGTGCTCGCCGTAATAGAAGTTGAGGCTGCGTGCAGTCACCTTTGGCGCCGCTTCCGGCAGCGACTTCTGGGGAATGGCCGCGCTCGGGCTGGTCGTCGATACGGACAGATCGGTCATTTTGCGCTCCTTTCGGCGCCGAGAATGCGCGCGCCGATGTTGAGCGCGAGCACGGTCAAGGTGATAAGCAAGGCCCCGCTCCAGGCGAGCTCCTTCCAATAGGCGTAGGGGCTCTGCACGAAGTTGTTGATGGTCACCGGCAGGTTCGCCATCGTCTTGGTCAGGTTCAGGCTGAAGAACTGATTGGACAGCGCGGTGAACAGCAGCGGCGCGGTCTCACCGGCGACGCGGGCGGTCGCCAGCAGCACGCCCGTGATCAGGCCGGAGCGCGCCGCGCGATAGGCAATCCGCTTGATCACCAGCGAGCGCGGAAGGCCAAGCGCGGAGGCCGCCTCCCGCAGCGGGTTGGGGACGAGCAGCAGCATGTCCTCGGTAGTGCGGAGCACAACCGGGATGACGATCACCGCCAGCGCCAGACAGCCGGCCAGCGCGGAGAAGCCGCCCATCGGCACGACGACCGCGCCATAGATGAACAGGCCGATGATGATCGACGGCGCGCTCAAGAGGATGTCGTTGATGAAGCGGATCACCGAGGTGAGCCGGTCATGCTTGCCGTATTCGGCCAGATAGGTGCCCGCGAACAGGCCGAGCGGCGCGCCGATGCCGACACCGATCACGGTCATGATCACCGAGCCGACGATCGCGTTCAACAGACCGCCATCGGTGGAGCCGGGCGGCGGCGTGTTCTTGGTGAAGACGTCGAGGCTGAGGCCGGCGAGACCGTTGTAGAACAGCGTGAACAGGATCAGCGCCAGCCAGGTCACCCCGAACGCGGCAGCGGCGATGCAAAGCCCGCGGATGATGATGTCGTTGCGGCGGCGTGCTTTGTAAATCGGGTTCATGTCAGTTCCCCGCCTTCCTTTCCAGACGCATCAGCATCAGTCGCGCGCAAGCGAGAACGATGAATGTCAGCACGAACAGCAAGAGGCCGAGCAGGATCAGGCCCGACTGGTGCAATCCGTCACTCTCGGCGAATTCGCTGGCGATCGCCGCCGAGATCGTCGTGCCCGGCGCGAAGATCGAGGAGGAGATGCGGAACGAATTGCCGATGATGAAGGTCACGGCCATGGTTTCGCCGAGGGCGCGGCCGAGCGCCAGCATGATGCCGCCGATCACGCCGACGCGGGTATAGGGGATCACGACGTTGCGGACGACTTCCCAGGTGGTGCAGCCGACCCCGTAGGCCGCCTCCTTGAGGACCGGCGGCACCGTCTTGAACACGTCGACCGAGATCGCCGTGATGAAGGGCAGCACCATGATCGCCAGGATCAGCGCGGCGTTGAACAGGCTGAGATAGGATGGCGGGCCTGCGAATATCGCACCCAGCACCGGCACGCCGTCGAACACGCGGATCATGAACGGCTGGAACGTGTTGGCGAGGAACGGGCCCAGCACGAAGAAGCCCCACATGCCGTAGATGATCGAGGGGATGCCGGCGAGCAGTTCGATCGCGATGCCGATCGGGCGGCGCAGCCATTGTGGGCAGAGCTCGGTGAGGAAGATCGCAATGCCGATGCCAACTGGAATGGCAATCATCATCGCGATGACAGAGGTGATCAGCGTGCCGTAGATCGGCCCGAGCGCGCCGAGCACCGGCGGGTCTGCCGAAGGCGCCCAGCGCTGGGTCCACAGGAACGAGAAGCCGTATTCCTTCATTGCCGGCCAGGCGCCGGCGATCAGCGAAAGGATGATACCGCCTAGGATCAGGAGCACCGAAATCGCGCAGGCGCGAGTGATCCAGTAGAAGGTGATGTCACCGAGTTTGAAGGCGCTGAGGGCCCTGGCACGATCGTAAGGTCCGGAGGCTGCCATTACGTCGCTTTGAACGGCCATGTCTGCCACGCCAATCCCCTGTGTTTACTCGATCGCAACTTACTGCGCGACCCGTTCTGAACGTTTTCCCGCATCGTCGCAGGATGCACCCCGTCGGGCGTAGACCCGGAATCCACAGCTTCGGTTGCGAAGCGATGGATTCCGGTTTCTCGACTTTGTCGCGCCCGCAGAGGACGGGGCGCGACGCTCGCTATGCGAGCCTCAGCTCTTGATGTCCGACGACCAGGTCTTCTCGATCAGCTTGACGACCGGCTCCGGCATCGGGATGTAGTCGAGCTCTTCGGCGGCCTTGCCACCCTTCTCGAACGACCACTTGAAGAACTTGATGGCTTCGGCCGAGGCCGCCTTATCCGTCGGCTCCTTGTGCATCAGGATGAAGGTCGCCGCGGTGATCGGCCAGGACGCATCGCCTGGCTGGTCGGTCAGGATCACGTAGTAGCCCGGAGCCTTGGCCCAGTCCGCGTTGGAAGCAGCGGCCTGGAACGCAGCAATGGTCGGCTGCACGGTCTTGCCGGCCTTGTTGACCATCGCCGCATAGGTCAGCTTGTTCTGCTTGGCGTAGGCGTATTCGACATAGCCGATGGCGTTCTTGGTCTGGCTGATGTTGCCGGCAACACCCTCGTTACCCTTGGCGCCAACGCCAACCGGCCACTCGACCGCGGTGCCCGAACCGACCTTGGACTTCCAATCGGCATTCGACTTGGAGAGGAAGTCGGTGAAGTTGAAGGTGGTGCCCGAACCGTCGGAACGGCGGACCACGGTGATAGCGTCGGAGGGCAGCTTCAGCTTCGGATTGAGCTTGGCGATCGCCGCATCGTCCCACTTGGTGATCTTGCCGAGATAGATGTTGCCGAGCACCTCGCCCGACAGCACCAGTTCGCCCGGCTTGATGCCTTCGAGGTTCACGACCGGCACGATCGCGCCCATCACCATCGGCCACTGGACGAGTCCGTCCTTCTCGAGCTGCTCGGCCTTCAGCGGCGCATCGGTGGCACCGAAGGTCACGGTCTTGGCCTGGATCTGCTTGATGCCGGCGCCGGAGCCGATCGACTGATAATTCAGCCCGTTGCCCGTTTCCTTCTTATAGGCGTCCGCCCATTTGGAATAGATCGGGAACGGAAAGGTCGCGCCCGCGCCAGTGATATCGGCCGCAAAGGCCGACGTCGAAACGGCCACCAAGCCGGCAGCGACGATTGTCCTAAAGAAATTCATGGGGTGGTCTCCAATCCTGTGAGCGAAGCGCCGGATGCGCCCGATCGCGCTCACGCCGGTCCGTTTAGGAGCGGTCGATGCTCGTTTTACGAAGGTTGGATGACAGTTGGATGACACATTCAACCAATTGAAAGTGCTTGATTTTATGCCGCCACAGGGGTCTTCACCTGGGGAAAACAGGCGGTAAAAGTGGCGCCGTTTTTCGGCACGCTTTCGATCAAAAGACGGCCGCGATGACGGTTAAGAATATGTTTCACCAAGGATAATCCAAGCCCGGTTCCGCCCTGGAGGCGGCTGTCGCCGACGTCGACCCGGTAGAAGCGCTCGGTCAGCCGCGGCAGGTGTTCCGGGGCGATGCCGGGACCGAAATCCCGCACCAGGACCCGGATCTCCGGGGCGCCCTCGCCGGAGGCGGCCTCCTTCAGCGAGACGATCACCCGGCCGCCGGAGGCGCCATATTTCAGGGCGTTCTCGATCAGGTTCTCGAACAGCCGCAACAGCTCCTCGCGGTCGCCCGCGATCATGACCGGCGTCTCGGGAAGCTGGATCTCGATCACGACCTGCCGCTCGCGCGCCAGCGGCTCCAGGCCGTCGGCGACCTGGCGGATGATCGGGATCAGGTCGACGCAGGTGTCAGGGCGGACATGGGCCGAGAGCTCGACCCGCGACAGCGACAACAGATCGTCGATCAGCCGCGCCATCCGCGTGGCCTGGGTGTGCATGATGCCGAGGAAGCGCTCCCGCGCCCGCGGATCGTCCCTGGCCGGCCCCTGCAGGGTGTCGATGAAGCCCGACAGCGCCGCGAGCGGCGTCCGCAATTCGTGGCTGGCATTGGCGACGAAGTCGGCGCGCATTTCCTCGACCCGGCGCAGCGGCGTCAGGTCGTGGAAGGTCATCAGCATGCATTTGTCGGTGCCGCCGAACAGGGTCGGCACCGGCACCGGCGTGATCACCAATTCCATCCAGCGATCGACCGGGACATGGTCGAGATAGGTGGCGCGCCGCGGCTCGGTGGTGGCGATCGCCTCGCGCAGCGCGGTGATGATCTCCGGCGAGCGCAGCGCGAACTGGGCCAGCTCGTTCTTGCGCAGCGCCGGCGCCAACTGGGCCGCCGCGGCATTGAGATGAATGACGCGGCCGGCGCGGTCGAGCAGCACGGCGGGGTCCGGCATGCCGGCGACGACGGCGGCAACCGCCCCGTTCTCGACCGGGTTGACGCTGCGGGTGTCCTCGCGGGAGGCCGCCACGTCATGCAGGCGCCAGGGCACCAACGCCGCGGCGGCGATGCAGAGGAACACCGCAAAGGCGCGGATCAGCGAGAGCTCATCGAGCGCGACCAGCACGCTGAGCGCCAGCCCCGCGGCAAGCAGGACAATAGCCGAGTGCCGCAGCCGGTCGGGCCACGGCGAGAAAAAGGAGGAAGAGGATTCGTGAAGGGCCATTGAGCCGGCTTCTTCCTGTTCAGGCGGCGGCGTCAGGCGCTGGTGTCTCCGCGCTCGCGGACATAAACGGCCTCATGCCGCGGTTTGGCGTCGGAGCCAGCTCCCAAATGGCGCAGGCGCTTGATTCGCGCTCCAAGGATAAGCTCCCGAAACGTCAGCAAGATTACAGATATGACAAAAGGTGAAATATAGTAGAGCATCCGGAACAAAAGCATCCCGCCAAGCAGGTCCTCGCGGTCCATCTGCCAGAGGCCGACCAGCATGGCGGCGTCGAACACGCCAAGGCCGCCGGGCGAGTGGCTGGCAAAGCCCAGTAGCGTCGCCGAGACGAAGATGACGGCCACCACGACAAAGCCGAGATTGGGCTCGTCCGGCACCAGCACGTACATCGCCAAGGCGCAGAACCCGAGGTCGATGATGCCGATGCAGATCTGCAAGAGCGTCAGCGGGCCGCCCGGCAGCGTCACCGTCCAGGGCCCGCGCCCGACCACCCGCGGCTGGGTCCAGACCCAGACCACATAGGCCACCAGCGCGACGATGATGGTGAATGCCGCGACCCGATTGAGCCAGGGCGGAAGCTGATCGATCGCAGCGGCGGCTTCCGGATGATAGGCAATCCCGATGCCGAGCACGGCGGCATTGCCGAGCCAGAAGGTCAGGCCGGCCAGGAAGCAGATCTTGGCGACGTCGATCGCGTTCAGCCCCCAGGCCGAATAGATGCGGTAGCGCACCGCCCCGCCGGTGAAGACGCTGGCGCCGACATTGTGCCCGATCGAATAGGAGGTGAAGGCGGCGAGCGCATTGATGCGGTAGGGAACGTGGCTGTGGCCGATCGCACGCACCGCGAACAGGTCGTAGAAGGTCAGCGTGAAATAGCCGGCCGCCACGAACAGCGCCGCCAGGGCGATCTGGCGCGGCTCGGTGCTTTTGATGGCCTCGAGCACCTCGTTGGTGTCGATGCCGCGCAGCATGTGATAGAGCACGTAGCACGCGATCGCGATGACCGTGATACTGATCGCAACGCCCAATTTGTGCAGGACCTGCTTCTGGCGCAGAAACGCGATCGCCCTGTGGATTGCTTCCAGCATCTAGACCTCGAATTGCGATCCCGCGACGACGGCTATCGGGCGAACCCCGCCGACGCTCCGCTGTTCCCTCCCGCCTGTCGTAGCGCGTTTCGGGTCGAAGTGGAATTCGTCTGGCGACGATAAAACGCGCATCTTCAACACATTAGGGGGAGTTCATGACAGCAGGTGCACAGTTTTGCTGCATTCTCTCCGATCCGACAAGGAGTTGACACGTAGGCGCGGGCCATGGCCAGCCCGGCACCGATGCGACCGAACGTCCCGGCAGCAGCCATCGGGAGCACAAAAACCCGCCTGGCAGCCGCAACTTGCCGCCTCACCCGACCACCTCATCGGGCCGGCTGGCTGCGCGCCACCACCCAGTCACGCAGCCACGATCCCACCAGGCATCCGGCGAGGTAGAGCGCGAACATGATCAGGAACAGGTCGAGCCAATAGCCGAACCGGCCCGGAACGATGTGGCCGAGCGCAAGGGCGATCAGGATCGCCGCGAGCAGCGCCAGCCATCGCGCCAGCTTTCGTGACACGCCTTCCCCGTGCTGCACCACCGATATCCAGCCCATCGCAAGGCCGATCAACAGCGCCGCGAGCAGCCAACCCCAGAAGAACGTCGCCAGATAGGCCATCACTTCACCACGAAATCGATGCGGCGGTTCTGCGCCTTGCCTTCTTCGCTGTCGTTGCCGGCAAGCGGCTGCGTAGCGCCGTAGCCGACCGCCTGGAAGCGGGTTGGCGGCAGGCCCGCTTTGACCAGATAGTCCATCACCGCCTCGGCGCGCCGTTCCGAGAGCGCCTGGTTGGCGCTCTCGTCGCCGTCGCTGTCGGTGTGACCGGCGATCTCGATCGTGGCATTCGGACAGCGCAGCGCGGTCTCGGTCAGGCGATCGAGCAGGCCCACGGAATCCGCGGAGATATCGGCCTTGCCCGATTCGAAGCGGATCCTCGCCTTCGACAGCAGCTCGGTGAAGAGCTGCTGGCACACGGTCGCATCCACCGGGGAGGCCGCCGGCTTCACCGAAATATCGGCCTTGTACTGCCAGCCTTGCGGAAAATCCCGGCCGAGTCCGGCGCGGATCTGGTTGGCGGCGGCGTCATAGAACGCATCGCCCGACAGCTTCACTTCGCGATCGGTCACCACGAGCGTGCCGGTCGACAGCCGCGACAAGGCGCCGAGCGCGGGCACCACGGCGTTCGCAAAGCCGGAAGGAGCGCCCAGGCTGGCCTTGAGGTTGTCGACGACCTTCTCCGAGAAGAACTTGCGCTCGGCGGCCGCGACGAGCGCGGCATGAGCGTTGTTGTCGGGCACATTGCCGGTGAGCGTCAGCGTCACCGCGACCGGATCCTTGTAGGCCTGGAAGATGTAGGGCGGCGCCTTGATGTCATTGGCTGCGACCGAATAGCCCTCCGGCAGATTCCGTAGCGCGGCCGCGATCGCCTCGCGCCCGCCGAGCTCGCGCGCCATGCCGGACAGGTTGACCTTGGTGTCGGTCAAGGTGATCTTGCCATCCTTCAACTTGCCGATCTGGTCGAGCAGCAGCAGCGCCGCACTGTCGAAGCGCGGCGGCGCGCCGCGCGCGAGCGACATCTGGTCGGCGACTTCGACGCTGCCAAGCGTATTGCGGGCCGCTTCGAGCAGCTTGCCCTTGCTCGACGGTAACGGCGCACTGCCGGTGAGTGTCACCCGGACGACGTCGCGCTCGGCCGACCAGACGAATGGCTTTGCTTCGGGAACGAGCCGCGTCTCGTTATTGACGAGGCGCACGCCGGGCACCGCCTCGACGGAGGCCACCGCGCTCTGACGGCCCTCCTCCGAGAACGCCTCGGCGGCAAACGTCACGTCCCGTCCGGCGACCGCGATCCTGCGCTTGTCAAGGATGGTGTCCTTGAGCGCGGCGTTTGATCGCGCGGCGAGATCAGCCTCCACGGTTGCGGTCGTGGTCCAGGCCGCGATACCCCAACAGATGACCAGCGGAATCACGCCCGGCCACCACTTGCGACTCCACTTGAAAAGTTCGTGCATTCGGGGTCCTGGCTCCGGAACCAGAGAGAAAACAAACCCTTGGCTGACTGTCAAACCCGAAATACCGCGTCTGGCAAAGAGCCGCGTATAACCGGGCCGGCTAACCGTTTGTTCAGCGGTGGTTCGCTAATTTCGCGCCGTAATGCAACCGGCCGGCCGATGTCGCGGATGAAAAAACAGCTCAGAAAAACCGTTATCCGCGCCGGGCTCGAAGCGCTGTATTTCTCCGGAGCCCATTTCCTGCTGCGACCGATCTTCGCAGGCGTCGGGGCGGTTTTCATGCTGCACCATGTCCGGCCACGCCGCAACGATGAGTTCCAGCCGAACCATCATCTCGAGGTTGAACCGGAGTTCCTGCGCGCGATGCTGGAGCATCTGCGCTCGCTGGACATCGATATCGTCACCATGGACGAGATGCACCGGCGAATGACCGAGCGCGATTTCGCGCGGCGCTTTGCCTGCTTCACCTTCGACGACGGCTATCGCGACAACCGCGACCATGCACTGCCTGTCATGCGCGAGTTCGACGCGCCGTTCATTGTCTACGCCGCCAGCGATTTCGCGGAAGGGACCGGCCGGCTGTGGTGGATCGCGCTGGAGCAGGTGGTCGCCAAGGCGGCCGCGATCGAGGCGCCGATCGGCGGAGCGATGGCGCCGATCGATACTTCGACGCCGGAGGCGAAACACACCGCCTTCGAGCAGTTGCACGACTGGTTGCGGAGCTTGCCGGGCGAGCAGGATGTCCAGCACGAGGTTTCGGCGCTCTGCGCGCGCCATGATGTCGACGAGACGACGATCGCGCGCAAGTTCTGCATGTCCTGGAGCGAACTGAAGGAATTCGCCAACGATCCGCTGGTGACAATCGGCGCGCACACCATCACCCATTGCAACCTCGCCCGGCAGTCCGAGGACGTGGCGGCGTTCGAGATGACCGCCAGCCGGGAGCGGATCGAAGCGGCGCTGGCGCGACCGGTGCTGCATTTCGCCTATCCCTATGGCGACAAGATCGCGGCCGGCCAACGCGAATTCGCGCTTGCCAGCGCCGCGGGCTTCAAGACCGCGGTGACGACGCGGCCGGGCATGATCTTCCCGGAAAGCGCCGACTACCTGACCGCCCTGCAGCGCGTCTCGCTGAACGGCAACTACCAGGACGCGCGCATCATCCCCGTCCTCACCTCCGGCGCCGCCACCGCCGTCTGGAACGGCTTCCGCCGCATCGACGCGGCGTAGCTTTTCTACCCTCGCTACGGCGCCCTTCCCTTCTCCCCTTGTGGGAGAAGGTGGCGTGGACGCAGTCCACGCCGGATGAGGGGTTGTCTCCACGGGCGCAGGTGTTCGTGGAGAGAACCCCTCACCCAAGCGAATTTGCCGTAGCGCCGGAGCCGCCCTCTCCCACAAGGGGCGAGGGCGCATCAACTCGCAACCTTGAAGTTGTGATGATTGGCGAGCGAACAAAGCACGCGAGCTGCTCCGCGTTGCGGGTACTTCCTTGACTCGTCTCGATGCTCCTTTCACAACCTTCGGCAAGCAATCGGAGGAACGCATGTTCAAGGATCTGTTTTCACTCAAGGGTCGCATTGCGCTGGTGACTGGCGGCTCGCGCGGCATCGGCAGGATGATCGCGGCGGGCTTCCTCGCGCAAGGCGCGGCTAAGGTCTACATCACCGCGCGGAAAGCCGGGCCGTGTGAAGAGACGGCAAAGGAGCTTTCGGCCGAATATGGCGGCGAGTGCATCGCGCTGCCGATTGACATCTCCAGTCTCGCCGGCATCGAGATGCTGGCTGCGGAGATCAAGAAGCGCGAGCCGAGGCTCGACATCCTCGTCAACAATGCCGGCGCGGCATGGGGCGCGGACTTCGACGAGTTTCCGGAAAGCGGCTGGGACAAGGTGATGACCCTCAACGTCAAGGCGCCGTTCTTCCTGACCAAGGCGCTGGCCGCGCCGCTCCGCGCAGCCGCGAGCGCCGAGCGGCCGGCGAAGGTGATCAACATCGCCTCGATCGACGGCATCTTCGTCAACCCGCTGGAGACCTATTCCTATGCCGCGAGCAAGGCCGGCTTGATCCACCTGACGCGGCGGATGGCAGTGAAGCTGATCAAGGACCACGTCGTGGTCACGGCGATCGCGCCGGGACCTTTCAAATCGGACTTGAACCGCGCGGCGCGCGACAATGCCGATGAGGTCGCGACGAAGGTGCCGTCTGGCCGGATCGGCACCGACGAGGACATGGCGGGTGCTGCGATCTATCTCGCCTCCCGCGCCGGCGACTATGTGGTCGGCGCCACCATCACCGTGGACGGCGGCATCGTCTATGCGAATGCCGGAATCACGGGCAGCGGGTGGGATAGCTGAGGCTAAGATCGCGTTCGAGCTTGCGGCAGCGTCACTCGTATTCGTGGTCGGCGCGCGGCGCGTTGGGCAGTTCGCGATCGAGCGCCTCCCGGTATCGGAGGCAGCCTCGCAAGAATTTCAGCCATGGCGGGACGGCGACCTCCGGCGCAACCCGCTCGGGAAGCAGCCCCCACATGTCGGGATGATGCCAGCACAAATCGTGACCGGTGCTGTCCCGGTGCGCGCGGATACCTGCCCGCAAGCGTTTCACCTCCGCGACCAGTTGGTCGCGGTCCATCCCTTCAAGGTCATGGTCGGGGTCCATGCCGTCTTCTCCCCGAATGCCCGGTTTATGACTCGATCTTCACGTACTCGAAATCGCCGGGCTTGTTGTCGATACCGACCTTCGGCGGCGAGATCCAGGAGGCGAATTTCCCGATCTCGGTGACGGGCTTCATCAGCGAAGCGATGAACTCGCCATCTTCGGTTGTCGGCAACCATTCAGTCTTGCGTTTGTTCCAGGTGGCGTCGTCGATCAGGATGCCCTCGGGGGTCGCCGCGACGTCCTTGAACTCGCCGATGGCGCGGTGGAAGGCGACGTGCGGCACTGCGAGCTTGAAGTCGTAGCCTGATGTCGAGATCACCTTATTCCAGCGCAGCATGCCCTTCACGCAGTCCTGCGTATAGTCGTCGCGCAGGCGCATGTTGAGCGCGGTCAGCGCCGGCTCGTCGACCAGCTTGAGTTCGCCGTCGATCAGCTTCAGCACCGGATAGGTCGAGTTCTGGAGCTGATGATCGTCCTCGATCGTCGTCTCCTTGTAGCGGCCCTTGATGCCGGCGTTGAAGGCGTTGGCGGCGTTGGTCGAGACTTCGGAGCCGAACAAATCGAGCGACAATGAATAGTGCAGGTTCAATTTCTTCTGGATGGTCGGCAGGTCGATCACCCCGAGCGCCCGCACTTTCGCGATATCGGTCGGATCCTCGATGCCGGCCTCCCGCATCGTCTCGCAGGTCCGCTGCACGACGCGGCTGATGCCGGTCTCGCCGACGAACATGTGGTGCGCCTCTTCCGTCAGCATGAAGCGGCAGGTGCGCGACAGGGGGTCGAAGCCGGATTGCGCCAGCGAGTGCAACTGCATCTTGCCGTCGCGGTCGGTGAAATAGGTGAACATGAAGAAGGAGAGCCAATCCGGCGTCGCCTCGTTGAAAGCGCCCAGCATGCGCGGCGCATCGGCATCGCCCGAGCGGCGGCGCAACAAATCATCCGCCTCCTCGCGGCCGTCGCGGCCGAAATATTTCTGGAGCAGATAGACCATCGCCCAGAGATGGCGGCCCTCCTCGACATTGACCTGGAACAGGTTGCGCATGTCGTAGAGCGAGGGCGCGGTCTTGCCGAGATGGCGCTGCTGCTCGACGGAGGCCGGCTCGGTGTCGCCCTGGATCACGATCAGCCGGCGCAGCATGGCGCGGTGCTCGCCTGGCACTTCCTGCCAGGCCGGCTCGCCATAATGGGCGCCGAACGGCACCACGCGGTTCTCTTCCTGCGGCGCGAGCAGGATGCCCCAGCGATATTCGGGCATCTTGACGTAGTCGAACTTGGCCCAGCCACGCGGATCGACCGAATAGGCGGTGCGCAGATAGACCAGCGATTGCTGGAAGCCTTCCGGCCCCATGTCGCTCCACCAGTCCATGTAGCCGGGATGCCAGCCCTCCAGCGCCTTCAAGACCTGGCGATCCGCCGACAGGTTCACGTTGTTCGGAATCTTGGTCGAGTAGTCGACGTTCATGATGTTGACGTTCATGGCGAACCTCCCGTCTAGACTCTTGTCATATCGAACTGCGCCTTCTGGCCGGTGCCGTAGCGCCGCAGCGCGCCCTCTTCGCCGACCGCGTTGGGGCGCTGGAAGATCCAGTTCTGCCACGCGGTCAAACGCGCAAAGATTTTCGATTCCATGGTCTCGGGGCCGACGAAGCGCAGGTTCGCTTCCATGCCGGTAAGGCCGTCGGGGGAGAAGCTGGTGCGCTCCTCCAGGAACACGCGCACCTCGTCGTCCCAGTCGATGTCGTCGAGCGCGAAGGTGACGAGGCCGAGCCCTTCGGCCTCTTCCGCATCGAGCGCCTTGCCGATCGCGCCACGCGCCCGCTCAAGATCGGATGGGTCGGCCTGGAAGCGTGATTGCAGACGGGTCAGCCCGTGGCTCATCGGATAGGGCCCAAAATTCATCGCGGTGAGCTGGATCGCGGGCGGCGGACGGTTGTCGCCCTCGCGCGAGCCGATCAGCATGTAGGAGCGATCGGCGGCGAACACGAGTTCGGCGAGCGTGCCGACGAAGCAGGAGCCGGGCTCGACCAGCGTCACCAGCGTGCGCGAGGTGACGTCGATGCGCTTTAGCACGCGCTTCCAAATGTGCCTGATCTCGTTGACCAGCCAATGGGACTTGTTGGCCTCGAGGAAATCGTCATAGGCGACGACATGAGCGGGATCGCCGTGGCTCTTGAATACCAGCATCGCGATCCCGAGTTCGTTGATGCGCAGATGCAGGATCGCGTCATCGAGCTCGCGCGCGACCTGCAGCGGCCAGAACGCCGCTCCTTGCGCGATCAGACCGTCGATATCGGACGGCGGCGCGGCCTCCGGCGCCTGGATCGAGATCGTGGCGATGCGTGCGGCGCGGTCGATATCGACGCTGACGAAACCATAGCGGATGCTGTTCTCGTCGATCACGCGGTTGAGGGGCGAGAGCGCAATGCCCTTGCCGCTGCCGTTGCGCGTCGACTTGGCGGCGAATTCCTTGACGCGGTCGGCGAGCTTGCCTTCCAGCTTGCTGTTCGGCGCGATCTCGTCGACGAGGCGCCACTGCACGGCGCGCTTGCCCTTGATGCCTTCCTCGATGGTGCAGAAGAAGTCGGCATGGTCGCGGCGCACCTTGCGCTTGTCGACGACACGCGTCAGCCCGCCGGTGCCCGGCAGCACCGCGAGCAGCGGCACTTCCGGCAGCGCCACGGCGGCCGCGCCGTCGTCGGCGAGGATGATGTGGTCGGTCGCCAGCGCAAGCTCGTAGCCGCCGCCGGCCGCGGTGCCGTTGACGACGGTGATGAAGCGCTGGCCGGAATTCTCCGAGGAGTCCTCGATCCCGTTGCGGGTCTCGTTGGTGAATTTGCAGAAATTGACCTTGTGCGCGTGCGTCGAGCCCGCGAGCATGCGGATGTTGGCGCCGGCGCAGAACACGCGGTTCTTGCCCGAGCGCATCACCACGACCTTCACATCGGGATGCTCGAAGCGCAGCCGCTGCACGGCGTCGGCGAGTTCGATGTCAACGCCGAGGTCGTAGGAATTGAGCTTGAGCTGGTAGCCTTCGAACAGGCCAGCATTCTCGTCGACGTCCATGGTCAGGGTTGCGACCTCGCCGTCGACATCGAGTTTCCAATGCCGGTACCGGGACGGGTCGGTCTGAAAATCGATGTATTTCGCGCCGTTCGCGAGCACGCGATCCTCACCGGCCATGAGCCACCCTTGTGCGTTATTGGTTATCTGATCATGCACAATAATGCATGTTTTGAAATTGGTCCAGTCAAGAACGCGAGAACATGCACTTTGTTTCATGTTCCGGCACTCGGCCAATGGCCTAGGCCGCTTGCGGCTGGTCAGTCCGCAACGCCGCCTCGGCGAAATCCGCGATTGCGTTGAGCGTTGCCTCCGGCGCCTCGCGGTGCGGCGAATGTCCCGCGCCCGGAATGACCGTGACATCGACCGGGCAGTAGCACTCTTCCTTGGCGATCTCGGCCTGGCGCAGCGTCCCGTACTGGTCGGCCCCGCCCTGCAGGATCGCGATGGGTACGCGGACATAGGCGAGGTATTCGGAAATATCCCAGTCCCGGAATTTCGAATCGAGCCAGGCGCCGCTCCAGCCGTAGAAGGCGTTGTCGACATCCTTGTGCCAGCGCGCCAGCTTCTCCTTCAAGTTCGTACTCTCGTACATCGTCTTGATCTCCGCGATCGACTTCACCGAGATGTCCTCGACGATGAAATGCGGCGCGATCAATGCGATGCCCTGCAGGCGATGGTCCTGGTGCGAGCCGGCGTAGATCGCCGCGATCGACGCACCATCGGAATGCCCGACCAGAAGCCCGCGGCGGAAGCCAATGGCATCCAACAGCTTCGGCAGCACCTCCTGCGCCTCGGTGTGCATATAGTCGAGCGGCCGCGGCAGCTTCACCGGGCTCGAGGCGCCATAGCCGGCGCGCGAATAGGCGAACACGCCGCCGCCGGTCGCTGCCTGCAGCTTCTCGGGAAAGTCACCCCACAGTCCGACCGAGCCCAGGCCTTCATGCAGCATCACGATGGTTGGTGCTGCGTCAGGAGCCGGACCGATCATGCGGTATTCGAGATCGGAGCCGTTGATGCGAAGGAAGCCGGACGGAGAAAGAGTCATGTTGCTCCTCTTGTGTCTCTCGTCATGCCCGGGCTTGTCCCGGGCATCCACGTCCTTTTGCCAAGTGGCGAGACGTGGATGGCCGGGTCAAGCCCGGCCATGACGACTAGTGTTCCCGCAGCTTGAAGCGCTGGATCTTGCCTGTCGCGGTCTTGGGCAAGCTCTCGACCACCTCGATCCAGCGCGGATATTTCCACGGGCCGATCTTCTGCTTGACGTACTCCTTCAGCGTCTCGTGCAAGCCATCGGTGTTCGCGTCCGCGCGCAGCACCACAAAGGCCTTCGGCTTGAGCAATCCTTCCGGATCGGCTTCCGGCACGACGGCGGCTTCCAGCACCGCGGGATGGGTGATCAGCGCGCTCTCGACCTCGAAAGGCGAGACCCAGATGCCGGAGACCTTGAACATGTCGTCGCTGCGGCCGCAGAAGGTGTAACGGCCCTCGGCATCGCGGATATATTTGTCGCCGGTGCGGGTCCAGTGACCTTCGAAGGTCTGCCGACTCTTGCTGCGCTGATTCCAGTAGCCTTCGCCGGCAGAGGGCGCATCGACCAAGAGTTCGCCGACTTCGCCATCCGGCACGTCGGCGCCCGACTCATTGACGAGGCGCACCCTGTAGCCGGGGACCGGACGGCCGGACGAGCCGTATTTGATGTCGCCGGGCGCATTCGACAGGAAGATGTGCAAGAGCTCGGTCGAGCCGACGCCGTCAAGGATATCGACGCCGAAACGCGCCTTCCAGGCATTGCCAACGGATTCCGGCAGCGCCTCGCCGGCGGAGGTGCAGATGCGCAGCCGCTTCCCCGCGGGCATCGTCTTCGACGCTTCATCGTGCAGCATCGACGCGAACAGCGTCGGCACGCCGTAGAAGATGGTCGGGTGATATTTGTTCATCAGCGCGAACATCACCGCAGGCGTCGGCCGCTCCGAGTTGAGGATGGTGGTGGCGCCGACCGACATCGGGAAGGTGAGCGCGTTGCCGAGACCGTAAGCAAAGAACAGCTTTGCCGCCGAGAGCCCGACGTCGTTCTCCTGGATGCCGAGCACCTGCCTGGCGTAGGTCTCGGCCGTCGCGGCGAGATTGGAATGCAGGTGGCGCACGCCCTTGGGCATGCCGGTCGATCCTGACGAATAGAGCCAGAACGCCGGCTCGTCCGGATGGGTCGCGGCGGTTGTGAAGTCATCGCCCTCGCGCGCCAGTTCGTCGGAAAACGTCTTGTGGCCGTGCGCATCCTTGCCGGAGACCACAACATGCTCGAGGTCAGGCATCCGCCCGACGATGTCCTTCACCATCGGCAGCAGCGCTTCGGAGATGAACAGCACCCGCGCGCGGCAGTCGGCGAGCACATAGGCATATTGATCCGCGGTGAGCAGCGTATTCAGCGGCACCGGCACCACACCGGCGCGGATCGCGCCCAAGAACACGATCGGGAAATCGACCGTGTCGAGCATGATCATCGCCACCCGCTCCTCGCGGCGGACGCCGAGACGGCGCAGCAGGTTGGCAAGGCGACGCGTCTGTCGCTGCAGCTCGCCATAGGTGAGTTGCGAGACGGTGTCGTCGAAGACGAGCTTGTCGCCGCGGCCCTCGTCGACATTGCGGTCCAACAGCCAAGTCACCGCGTTGTAGGAGGTGCCGCTCATGCCCTGCTCCGTACGCCCACGCGCGCCACGACGTCTCTCCCCAGATTTTAAGAATTATAATTCATAGAAAGCCACTGGAGCGGCTTGCTGTCAATCCTCGTCGGCACTATCCTTCCTGCGACTCCTTTGCGGGGGGACATGACAGACCAAGGCGATCCCGAAACCGATTTCCTAGAACAGCTCGGCCAGCGCGTGCGCACGATGCGCGCGCTGCGCGGCATGTCGCGGAAAGTGCTCGCCAAGGTTTCGGGAATTTCGGAGCGCTATATCGCGCAGCTCGAAAGCGGCAAGGGCAATGTCTCGATCGTGCTGCTGCGCCGGGTGTCGCACGCGATGGGCGCGCATCTGCAAGACCTGATCCCTTCCGCTGAGCCGGCGCCGGACTGGGCCGTGATCCGCGACCTCCTGCGCAAGGCGACGCCGGAGCAGATCGCGCACGCCAAGGACATCCTCGCCGGCGGCAGCGCATCCACGCCGCGGCGCTCCTCGTTCTCTGGCATCGCGCTGATCGGGCTGCGCGGCGCCGGCAAGTCCACGCTCGGCAGGATGCTGGCGAAGCGGATCGGCTGGAGCTTTGTCGAACTCAACAAGGAGGTCGAGCGCGAGAACGGCCTCTCCGTCGCCGAGATCATCGCGCTTTACGGCCAGGAAGGTTTCCGGCGCATGGAGCAGGCCGCGCTGAAGCAATTGCTGGCGCGGAACGAACTGATGGTGCTCGCCACCGGCGGCGGCATCGTCTCCGAGCCGTTGACCTTCGACCTGATCCTGTCGTCGTTCTACACGATCTGGCTGAAGGCCGAGCCGGAGGAACACATGGCGCGGGTGCGCCGGCAAGGTGATCTGCGGCCGATGGCCGACGATCGCTCGGCGATGGCCGAGCTGCGCAACATCCTGCTCAGCCGCGAGCCGCTTTATTCCCGTGCATCGGCCGTGGTCGATACGGCCGGCCTTTCCGTCGATGCCGCAGCCGCGCGGCTGATCGAAGCAGTGACGCCGGTGCTACAGAACCAGGCGCGCAGTTTTGGATTGCGCAGCGTGGCGATGTAGTTACGCCAACCACGCAACTCCCCGTCGTCCCGGGCTTGACCCGGGACCCATAACCACAGGCCTTTGTTGTATGCTCCGCTGCAACTGCTTGCTCGCGCCACAACCTCTCCCTGTGGTTATGGGTCCCCGCCTTCGCGGGGACGACAGTCGTAGAATGGAAAGAGCGAAGCGCAACCCGGGCTACACGCTTCAGAGCAACCTGCCTTTCACATCCTCCGCTCCCTCGCGCAGCAGCGGCAGGAATCGCTCGATCAACTCTTCCGTCGGCACGCGGTCGACATGGGCGCCCATGTTGATGGCGGCAACAATAGTGTCGTCGTAGCGGCGCACCGGCACCGAGATCGAGCGGAAATGTGGCTCGGCTTCGCGGTCGACCAGTGAATAGCCCTTTTGCCGATCGGCGATGATGGCGGCGAGCAGCCGCTTCGGGTCGGTCACCGTCTGCGGCGTCAGCGCCTCGCGGCGCATTGCCTTCAACCGCATTGCCAGTTCTTCATCACGGAGCCGGCCGAGCATGGCGCGGCCGACCGAGGTGCAGAAGGCCGGCAGGCGGTAGCCGATATCGAGACCGCTGGAGAACATCCGCGCCGGGCTGCCGCGCGCGACGAACACCACCTCGTCGCCATCGAGCAAGGCCAGCGAACTGATCTCCTGCGCCGCACTCGCGATACAATCGAGCACCGGCTGCAGCACCGCGATCACCTGGTTCGAGCGCAGGTACGATCCTGCGAGCGTCAGCACATGCGCCGTGAGCGTGAACAGCTTGCCATCCGTTGCGACGAACCCGCCGCGCTCCAGCGTGAACAGGATGCGCCGCGCGGTGGCGCGCGGCAGGTCGGCGGCACGCGCCAGGTCGCTCAGCGTCGCAGGGCCGGTGATGGTGCCGAAGATCTGGAGCAGCCGCAGCCCACGGTCGAGGCTTTCGACGAAATCGGTGGCGCGCTCCTCGCGATCTTCACGCTTCAGCTTCGGCATAGGCCCGCCCCTGGCGGCGCGGATCAAAAATTAGGCTTGCCGCCGTATTGAGCCATGGCATAATTCGCCCATTCGTTCAATAGGCGAACAAATCCAGATACCCGGGAAGGAACGCCGCCATGATGAGCCAGGAGCAGAACGACCTGATCACCCGCACCGGGCCAAAGGATCCGTGCGGGAAATTGATGCGGATGTACTGGCAGCCGGCGGCGCTGGTGGACGAACTCGAGGGGGCGCGGCCGGTACGCCCCGTCAGGCTGCTTGGCGAAAATCTCGTACTGTTTCGTGACGAGCAGGGCCGCTACGGCCTGATTGAGCGCCATTGCGCACATCGCGGCGCCGACCTCGCCTTCGGCCGGCTCGAACATGGCGGCCTGCGCTGCGCCTTCCACGGCTGGCTGTTCGACGTCACCGGTCAATGCCTGGAGACGCCGGCCGAGCCGAAGAACTCGCAGCTCTGCAAAGGCATCCGGCAGCGCTCCTATCCCGTGGTCGAGAAGAGCGGCATCCTCTGGGCTTATCTCGGCGAAGGTACCCCGCCGGCCTTTCCGGAGATCGACTGCTTCGTGGCGCCCGGCAGCCACACCTTCGCCTTCAAGGGCCACATGAACTGCAACTGGCTGCAGGCGCTCGAAGTCGGCATCGATCCCTCGCACGCCTCCTACCTGCACCGCTTCTTCGAGGACGAGGACACCTCGACCGCATATGGCAAGCAGTTCCGCGGCGCGTCCGCGGGATCCGAGATGCCGATGACCAGGATCCTGCGCGAATATGACCGGCCCATCATCAATGTCGAGCACACCGAATATGGCCTGCGGCTGATCGCGCTGCGCGAACTGGATGAAGCGCGCACCCATGTGCGGGTGACCAACCAGCTCTTCCCGCACGGCTTCGTCATTCCGATGAGCACGGAGATGACGATCACGCAGTGGCACGTGCCTGTCGATGACGAGAACTGCTACTGGTACGCGATCTTCACCAGCTACACGGCGCCGGTCGACAAGAAGAAGATGCGCGACCAGCGGCTCGAACTTTACGAGCTGCCCGACTACACGTCGCGGAAGAACAGGTCGAACGATTACGGCTTCGATCCGCACGAGCAGATGACGGCGACCTATACCGGCATGGGCAACGACATCAACGTCCACGACCAATGGGCGGTGGAATCGATGGGCCCGATCCAGGATCGCACCAAGGAGCATCTCGGCCAAAGCGACAAGGCGATCGTGCAGTATCGCCGGCTGTTGCGGCAGGAGATCGAAAAGGTGTCCGGCGGCGAGAAGCCGATGCTGTTCCTGGATGAGGCGTCGTCCCGCAGCATCCAGGGCCCCGCGACCATGGACGGCATTGGGCCGACCCAAGGTTGGGAGCTCTACTGGATGGAAGTCGACGTGAAGCGGCGCCGCGGCGCGCCGTGGGCTGCGCCGGTGCCGAGCGAGATCGCCGGCAAGGTGCGGCATCTCTCGGCGGCCGAGTGATGCTGCTTTCCCCGTCATTGCGAGCGAAGCGAAGCAATCCATCCATCCACACGCGCGGAGGCAATGGATTGCTTCGCTGCGCTCGCAATGACGATCAATGCAAAGGAACAGCGCGTTGAGCTTTGTCCAGCGTCACGGCCTGTGGTCGGATGAGCAAAAGGCGGCGGCGGCGCGCGTCCGCCGCATCGTCGAAGAGAAGAACCTCGAAGTTGTCAGGCTGTCGTTTCCGGACCAGCATGGCATCCTGCGCGGGAAGACGCTGATCGCAACCGAGGCGGTGCGCGCGCTGGAAAACGGCTGCTCCATCACCACGACCATGCTGGCGAAGGACACTTCGCACAAGACGGTGTTTCCCGTATTCACCGCCGGCGGCGGCTTCGGCATGAAGGAGATGGAAGGCGCCGCCGACGTGTTGATGGTGGCCGACCCCACTACGTTCCGGATACTGCCATGGGCGCCCACGACGGGCTGGCTGCTCTGCGACATCTATTTCAATGACGGCCGGCCGGTGCCGTTCGCGACGCGCAATCTCTATCGCAGGGTGCTCGAGCAGCTCGGCGCGCGCGGCTATGACTTCGTTGCCGGCCTGGAGGTCGAATTCCACCTCTTCAAGCTCGACGACGCGCATATGGCGCCGGAGCATTCCGGTCAGCCGGGCCGGCCGCCCTCGGTGAGCCTGCTCTCGCACGGCTATCAGTATTTGACCGAGCAGCGCTACGACCAGATGGAGCCGGCGCTCGAGATCATCCGCCGCGACGTCCTCGCGCTTGGCCTGCCGCTGCGCTCGGTCGAGGTCGAGTTTGGCCCGAGCCAGTGCGAATTCACGTTCCAGCCGACCGCAGGCATCGAGCCCGCCGACACCATGGTGCTGTTCCGCGCCGCCGTGAAACAGATCGCGCGGCGGCATGGTTACCACGCGACCTTCATGTGCCGGCCGAAGCTGCCGAACGTGTTTGCGTCGGGCTGGCACCTGCATCAGTCGCTGGTGTCGCGCACAAGCGGCGAGAATGCACTCATGGCGAGGGAGCCCGACCAGGCCTTGAGCCCGTTCGGGTCCTGCTATCTCGCCGGGCTGTTGCAGCATGCCCGCGCCTCCACCGTGTTCACGACGCCGACCATCAACGGCTACAAGCGCTACCGCTCCTACTCATTGGCGCCGGACCGCGCGATCTGGGGCCGTGACAATCGCGGCGTCATGATCCGCGTGCTCGGCGGCACGGGCGATCCCGCGACGCGGCTGGAGAACCGGATCGGGGAGCCGGCCGCCAATCCCTATCTCTACATGGCCTCGCAGATCCTGTCGGGGCTGGACGGCATCGACCGCAAGCTCGATCCGGGGCCATCGGCCGACACTCCGTACGAAACCAAGGCGGCGCTATTGCCAAAGAGCCTGCGTGAGGCGGTGTTCGCACTGAGCGACGATCCGTTTTTCCGCCAGGCGCTCGGCGCGGAGTTCGTCGATTACTACGTGCATATCAAGAACGCCGAGATCGAGCGTTTCCAGGCCGAAGTGTCCGACTGGGAGCATCGCGAATATTTCGAGATGTTCTGAGGGGACGGACGCCGCGAACAAGGACAGTAGACCTCACCAAATGACGGCGATATTCCTCACACGCGCGTGAATCGATTTCGTGCATTGTCGCCCGACGAAATCCACTATGGCGGCAACGAAACCATTTTGCCAAGCCACGAAAATCTCCTGAAAGAATAAGGGGTCAACCTACCCCTCCATGATCAACAGCGGAGTTCGATCATGTTGGCATATTTCTTTAACATCATTTACCGCTTTGCCTGCCGCGCCAGCCTTGCGCAAATGGGACGGCACCATCTGGGCCGCTGACATCAAAGCATTTATGTACGCCTGTCCGGCATATCAGACCACGGCGTTTTGCTTGATGACCTCACGGTAGAATGAAGCGCTCAATTTCGGGGTACGGCGTTGCGTCTTGAAGTCGACGTGGTAGAGCCCGAACCTTTTCTGATAGCCATCCGCCCATTCAAAATTATCGATCAGGCTCCAGTGGAAGTACCCGGCCACGGGCACTCCCTGTGACGTCGCGCGCTGGAGCTGCTGCAAATAATTGCGCAGATACATCACCCGATCGAGGTCGTAGACGTTGCCGTCCGCTGCAGGTTGGTCCGACGACGACGTCCCGTTCTCGGTGATATAGATCGACCGCACGCCCCACAGCTTTGCCGCGTGACGCGGCGCCCAATACATCGCCTCGGGGCCGAACCGGAGCCAATCCGCATCCATGTGCGGGAACGATGCGGGAAACGGCGCCAAGGCGAAGCCGCGTTCGTTGTCGGCCGCCAGCACGTAATGGTCGGGCTTGTAGATGTTCAGCCCCAAGAAATCGATCGGCGACGAGATGATGCGGAGATCTTCGGTCGTGTATTTTGGGGCGTCCTTTCCGGCCTGAGCCAGAAAGCCGTCGATGTACTGCCCTTCGAGCATCACGGTCAGATAGCCGCCGTTGAGTTCACGTGTCGCGATTTCTGCGGCGCGCACATGCGCGGGAGTGTCGATCGCCGGTATGCAGACGACCAGGTTCTCCGCGGGCCCGACCTTCGTCCCCGGCCGCCCACGCGCGCGGATCGCCTGCACCGACAGGCCATGTCCGAGCGCAACGTTGTGACAGACCTGATTCAACTCGGCTTGCGGCAGTTTCAAACCAGGGGCGTCGATCCCAAGGCCGTGGCCGAGATGAACGAGCCTCGAACATTCGTTGATGGTGAAGATGTGGCTGACGCGATCGGTCAGGCGCTCGGCGACATAGGCCGCGTAATCCGCAAAGGCCTTCGCGGTGTCGCGCGACATCCAGCCGCCGAAGCGGTCCTGCAATGCCTGGGGCAGATCCCAATGATAGAGCGTGGCGAACGGCTCGATGCCGTTCGCCAGGAGTTCGTCAATCAGCCGGTCGTAAAAGTCGAGGCCCTTCGGATTTGGCGTGCCTGCCCCCTCCGGGAAGACGCGCGGCCACGCGATCGAGAAACGATACGCCGTGGCTCCCAGCGCCTTCATCAATTGGACGTCGTCGCGGTACAGGCGATAGTGATCATCGGCGACATCCGCATTGCTGTGATCGAAGATGGTCCCGGGCGTGTGAGCAAAGCCGTCCCAGATCGCCGGCCCGCGGCCGTCTTCGTTGACGGCTCCTTCGATCTGATAGGCCGAGGTCGCCGTGCCCCATCGGAAATCGGCCGGAAAGCCGGCCAGCGAATTTTCACCGGCGGCTCTGCCCCCCTGCGGCTTGCCGGCATCGGCCGGATAGGCCGGCGCGGCCGACAATCCGAGCGCTGCCGCTCCGGCGAGCGTTGCGAAATGACGCCGTGAAAGTCCATCCAGCGACATCGATGTACTCCAGAAATTCACCGCTCGCGCGACGACCACAGCGCGGCGCCAAGCAGGACAAACGCGGCCGCGGTCCATAGCGACTGCCAGTTTTGAATGCCTTCATTCAGCAGGATGAAGACCGCGGCCGCCGCGAACAGCCCCGCGAATACCGACTCAGACCTTGCGCTGACCTCTGGCTTTCGACGGTTCAGCAGCGCCACCACCAGGATCGGCACCGCCGCCATGGTCAAGCTGGCAAATGGGAAGTCGCGCGACCGCGGGTCGAACATGAAGCCCAGTGCGCTTTCCGCTGCGACCATGGCAGTGAGGAGGAGCACAGCGCCGTGAAGCAGTGCCGGCAGGGATCGTGTTCGCATCTCGCGCGGTCCGATCAATTCCGCAAACGCCGGGAGTGCGCGGCCCGACATCAAGGCGTTCATGCACAGGAGCGGCAGAGCCGTTGCCGCGATCAAGAACGAGCCTTGCCGCATCAACCCGGCAAGGCCGTAGCTTTCGTGGAGCGCATTCTCGACGCTGATACCGAGCAGGATTCCGCCGACGGTGGCGGATGCCGACACCGCAAGCCACCGCGACAATGCCGTTGGCGCAGCCGAGCGCAGGCGCGCCAACAACGCCGTGACGAACATGGCGATGCTGAAAGCTAGGCCAGCGCCGAGCTGCAGCTTCCAGAACGGATAGTTGCTGACGGCAGCTCCGGGTGAATATTTCAGCCGGCGGCTTTCTCCATCGAGCCAGCCCCAATGAGCGCCCACCGTCCCTTCCCACTGGCGCTTCCATGGCTCGTCATACGCTTCGAACAAATTGATACGAACGTTCTCCCGACTGGCCTTGTCGAGCAGCTCGAAGGTGAAGCGCGCCTGATTGATGCGCGATGGCAGCGCACCGTCGCGCATGCGTCCTCGGCTCGGCCAGCCGGCCTCGCCGATGAAGATCTCCTTTCCGGGAAATGCCAGCGCGACCTTGTTGCGTGCGTCGAGCACATGCTGGGGCGCTTCCTCGGCGCGAGGCGGAACGTCTTCCCAATAGGGCAGGACGTGGATCGTCACGAAATCGACGTCATGGCCGAGCTCCGGGTAGCGCAGCCAGAAGTCCCAGGTGTCGGCGTAGCTCACGGGAACGCTGACGCGGCCTTTGGTGGAGCGGATGGCCTCGCGAAGGCCCGCCTCGGGCAGTTCACCACGGAGCAGCACCTCGTTGCCGACGATGACGGCGGTCACCACATCGGTGAACTGGTTGGCCAGCGACACCGCGGATTCGATGAGGCTGGCATTCTTCAGACGATCGCGTCCTATCCAGACGCCGAGGATCACCTTCAGCCCGACCTTTGACGCGAGCTCGGGCACCTTGTCCAGGCCGTTCTCCACCGAGTAGATGCGGATGCAGGTGCTGATCTTGGCAAGATCGGCGATATCTTCCGCGATCTGGTCCGGGCTGATGACGGCGGAGGAATTCCACGGCGTCTGGTGGCCGCGAAATGGCGCATAGGAAACACAATCCAGCTTTTTCGCGAGATCGACGGGCGCATGTCCCAATGGGACCGGCGTTGCCAGCCAGCACCAAACCGCGACAATGATGCACATGGACAGTAGGAACAGCCATAGCGGCGCGGCAACCCTAAGCGGCGATCTTATGGCGGCGCCACCGGGCAACCGGCTCGCACGATTGGGGCTTGATCCGGCGGGAACATCGAGCTGCATCAGTTAAGCGCTCCGGGCTGCGTCCGAACCGACGATCGCAGGGGAGCGCGAGGAACCATCCAGTTCGCTGAAGAAAGCGATTGAAGACATCGTTTCAAATGCTTTAGCCTGGCCCGGTCAAGCCAAAGCTAAATCCCCAAATTCGCCGCACGCAACTACGGCAGACCCCATCCGTAGATTTACGGAAGAAGTATAGCAGTGTCTTTCATGTGCCTACAAACGCAGGAATGGCAATGGGCAGGCTACGCGCGTTCTTGAAGGCCCTGGCGATTGCGCGGGGAAGCTATTGATGCGGCGACGCGAGTTCATTGCAGGCGCGGCGGCGCTGGCGGCCTGTATGCAACTTTCGAGGCGGACTGGTCTACTGACGCCGGCCTATGGCGAGGTACTGCCCCCCGGCAATCCGCTGCCTACCGGCTTCTACAATTTTACCGGCTCCAACCTCCCCAATTGGCAGAAAGCATCGGTGGCGCAGCAGCGCGGAGACGCCAATGCGATCATCGGCTGTCTCGGCGATTCAACGGTCGCCGGCCAGGGTGCCGCCAGCAACGAACTCGCGTCCAACGCCAAGAGCAAGTCGTGGCCAACGCAATTGGCAAGACTGACTCCGAACGGAAGCTGGTCAAGCGTATGGGGTGACAACAACGTCAGCGCCGCCGCCGGCGACCTTCATGCCTTCGATGCGCGGCTTCATCGCGCCGGTTGGCCGATCAGCAATATGAGGGCTCAAGTCGCTGGCGCTTGCAATGACGAGCGGAGAGTTCTGATTTGAATGTCAAACAGCAATTCCGTAGGATGGGCAGAGCGCAGCGAAACCCATCAGCTTCGGCGACGGCGGCACGAATGATGGGTTTCGCTGCGCTCTACCCATCCTACGTTTGATTTCAAACAGCAGTGAGGATGCGAGTCCGCATTCTCGCGGCGTTTTGCGCCCGAGCTTTGCGTCTCGTTTCACCCTCCTCGATATCAGAGGGCGCAGGGAAAGCCGGGTGCCGGCTGCACCCGTGGGTCCCGTGCAACAAAAAGCACGGGGGTAGGACCACAGGTCAACCGAAGCATTCCGGCTTTCCCTGCGCGATGGTGTTACGGTTTCCTTCGTGCTCTCCTCGGTGACCGGGCTTTCTTGCCACCGTCGTCCGCGGCAGCTCTTGCTGCTCGCGCACTTAGCGCCAGCGTCGGGGCGCCAGGACCACACGACTTGAAGTCTAGTGGCTTTTTCGGCCTGTTGAAAACGGCGGAAGCGCCGGAAAATAAAGGCATTTTCTGATCTCTGCTGGGGCCGACGAAAGGGCCGCCGAAACCGGCTGGGCCCCGATAGGCCCTAGTTTCACACCCTGTGCGCTGGCGCGCTTCGTCCTGAAAGCCTAAGGACGCACCGTGCGCGCGTCCTTGCTACGAATGTCTATGGGATTACGAAACGTCGGCCGCTTACGGTCTTGGCTGTCTGAAAACGCCAAGGCGCTTGATGGCGATAGAAGAAACTCGCAAGCAGCGGGAATAAAAATGGATGCCAGACGGTAATAAGGACTGTCTGGCATTCAGGGGCTGATCTCAGGCCCTTAAGTTCCACTTCAGTTCACTCCGCAATCGTTGCTCAACGCAAACAAAGGAGTGTCCAAATGTCTCGTCTTTCAGTTTTCGCCGCGGCAACTTTTTTGTCGGTGTTAGCGACAGCCCCGATGGCCTTCGCCACGGAGCATCACCACGTCCGCACAGCGCCGCAGCACATCAGCCTTCCAGCGCGGGCCTACGCAGGGCCTCAGCCATTGATGCACTACCATGACATTCCAAGCTACAACGACCCGTCGAAGAATGGATGCTGCGGCTGACCTTGAATTGTCAAGGAACCCAAATCGGGTGTCTCAATAGTGTCCCTTCGCAGGGTTCCCTTCGCGAGGGACACGCAGGGACGCGCTCGCGTTCACGGGCTGGGGCATGACGCTGATGCGCGACGGGGCAGACGCGCGCCACAGAGCGCCCCTGAAGGTTCGCGCGCACGTCCCAGACGAAGCTCGCGATCGGCAGTGGCGCAGAGCACGCCGGTGCGTGAACTAGACTGTTGGTGGAATTGGTCTGGCTCCTGAACGCAACTCCGATGCCTTACGCTCAGCAGGCTCAATCACATGCTCGCCGAGTGCAGCGATGAGTTCATCCGGTGCCTCATACCGATAGAGCGGCAACACCCAAGGATAACGCGCATAGTGCTCAAACATCCCATACTCACGGCTCTCTCTCAGTAGGAGAGGTTGTACCGGAACGGAGGGCAAATCTGGCACGATGACATTGAGTTCTTGTGGGATGGACCTAGCATCAGTGATATCCGCCACAACGAAGCGCGCCATGCGTGCCAGGAGGGAAATAGTTTCCGTGACATCCCGATTGGCTGGCTTATCGAAATCAAAAAGGATCGGAAGATAGCCGCGCAGTCGCAACTCCTCGCGGATTGCGTCGAGAACTAATTTACGCTCAGCGGTGAAGCGACCGAGGATCAGCACCGCCTTGGAGGTAATAGTGTCAATCACGTCGCGAATTTTCACGTTGTGAAGCATGAGGTAGATAAACTGCGCGACCTCGATATTGTCGACGGTGATTTCGGGTTCGTCCTGATGTGTGATTACCAAGTTCTGCTGCTTAGTACCCTCCAATTCGAGGTTCCATGCGGATATGCCGTAGATGTGGCATTCTCTGAGATCGGCGCCCCTAAGGATCGTTTCCACGAGGATGGCATGCTTGAGATACGCCCCGCGGAGATTTGCATTGGTGAGGATCGCCCCCCTGAGGTTCGCCCCGCCGAAGATTGCCTTGCGGAGATTTGCATTGGTGAAGTCCGCCCCGGTGAGGTCTGTCATGCTGAAGTCCGCCCCGTTGAGGATCGCCCCGTTGAGGTTCGTCCGCCGGAGCATCGCCCCACTGAGGTTCGCCTGGATGAGCTTCGCCTCAATGAGCTTCGCCCCCGCAAGGTTCGCCTGAAATAGGGTCGCCCCGTTGAGGATCGCCCCGTTGAGGTTCGCCTCGCGGAGGATCGCCCCGTTGAGCTTCGCCCCGCTAAGGTCCGCCCCGCTGAGGTTCGCCTCGATGAGGTTCACCTCCTCGAGCCTCGCGCCGCTGAGGTTCGTCTCCAAGAGGTTCGCCTCCAAGAGGATCGCCCGGTCGAGGTGCGCCCCGCTGAGGTTCGCCCCGCTGAGCTTCGCTCGGACGAGGTACGCCCCGCCGAGGCCGGCCCCCTTGAGGTTCGCGCGGCTGAGGTTCGCTCCCATGAAGTTCACGTCGTGGAGGTGCAACTCGCTGAGATCCGCCTCGCTGAGGTCCGCGCCCCTAAGGTCGGGACGAGTGTCTTGGTTCGCGAGATACCACTCGTTCCACGCGTCACCCCCCTGCTTGAGTATCGCGACGTGCTCGTCGTTCGCCATCACAGCACCCCTGTCCGTTTCGGATAGTCGGTCCGATTAAGGTGCTGTGCAACCCTCCGCGTGATGCGGCGATGACGCGAGGCGCGCCAAGGGAACTGACCCTTTCGCCGTTGGGGTCCTCCCCAGCCGGGGCCCATGGGGGATACGCGCAACGGCGGCCCCCTTTCAAGATATTTGCCCGAGCGATTTCCCGAATTGCATTGCGGATCGGTACAAAAATCGGAGGGGCCGCGGTGAGTGCGATGGCGGCGCGCCTTGGGCGCGCGATCGCGACCCGTGAGGTTTAGAAGCGGCTTCTAAACCTGATGTTGGGGTTGGTGTTCGGCAGCTCACCGCCTCATCTGCCCCCTGTCTGACACCAAAATATCGGTGCATCTAGGGCGCGAGGGCCTACGGTCACACAATTTACTGTGCTAGGGAGCCACGGGCTGCAGGTTTAGCGGGGAATTGGGGGACTAATTCACATGGCGAAGGCGCTTTACGTCGCCTACTTCACGGGCGTCGCAGGTCAAAGCATTGGCCTTTTCTATATCGGCGACGGAATGCTCGTCGGTGTCGATGTCGCCACGATGCAATACGACGGCTCCTATCAAAACAAGCCAGACGGCAGTCTCGAAGGGGTCGTCGAATATGTGCTTCCTGCCGGAGCCTCGCTTATCACTGGAGCGTCAACTAGCGGTGCTCCGACTAGGGTCTCGGTGAAGCTCACGCTTCCAGCCGATTTTGCTGATGGCCGCGTCATAACAATCGAGACGCCACTTGGACCTGTGAATGCGAAGTTTGAGAAGGTCAAGGATTTGCCGTCATGAATTGCCCTGACGGCTTCTGGTGCATGCAATTCAAGGATTGGCTCAACGTCGCAATCCTTATCATTACAGCCATTGCGATTGTCGTCGGCCCGATCGTGGCCGTCCAGATTACGCTTCGCTTTGAGGAGAAGCGGGAGAAGCGCCGCAGGAAATACGATACGTTCCACGCGCTCATGAGGACGCGGCGGGTAACGCTTTCGGCTGATCACGTCACCGCGCTCAATGTGATCCAGACTGAATTTCACGACGATGATACGGTGATCACCGCTTACAAGAAGTACATCGATAACCTAGGGATCCCGCCATTGCCGCCGGGATCATCAAACGAAGCTATTCGCCATTTCGTTGACGAGCGCGACGACGCCTTCAATGAGATGATGTTTGCGCTTGGGAAGCATCTGGGCTTCGCGCTCGATAAGCGTGAGCTTGCGAAATACTCTTACGCTCCGCAGGCTTGGGTCAACATCGAAGCCGAACAGAATGCTATGCGACAATTCGCATTGGAGCTACTGCAGGGCAAGCGACCAATGCCAATCACCCAATTCCAGCCCAGGCCCCCGGCAAATAAATTCCCGCCACCGCCTTCGACGCACCGCTGAGAACAGCCATGGACAATCTTTGACGATGGCCGTCGTCTCCTAAGCGAAAGGTCCACATGGTTGACATCGTATACATTCTGACAAACGAAGCCATGCCAGGTTTGATCAAGATTGGCTGTACTAACGGCGAATTGGCCGCACGAATTAAGCAATTGTATGCGACTGGCGTGCCGCTGCCATTTGAACTGTTTTACGCTTGCGAAGTGACCGATTGCGTTTCTGTTGAGAGCAAGCTCCATGATGCCTTTGGGGATCACCGTATAAGTAAGGGCCGGGAGTTCTTTCGACTGGCTCCTGAACGCGCAAAGGCCGCCCTCTCGCTGGCCGAAATCCGCGAGGTGAGGCTTGGGGACGAGATATTTGAAACCAATGAAATCAAGGCCGAAGTGGAAGCAGCCAAGCGCCGAAGCCGCTTCCGCCTCTCAATGATAGGAGTTGCGCCGGGTACCGAACTTCAACTTGCTAAGGATCCGAAGATTATTTGCACGACCATCGATGACGGCAACAAGGTGGACTATCTGGGCGATGTCACCTCGCTGTCGGACGCGGCACTTCAGGCACACAATGCGCTCGGCGACGATTGGCCTGCTGTTTCCGGTCCATGGGCGTGGATGTACCAAGGCAAGCGTCTGGATGACCTGAGACGGGAAATCGAAGATAAGGGTGACTGAATTATGTAGCCAGCCCGTATCGGGTGCGGCGAAGACCTCTCACACGGTCACAAGAGCACAGGCAAATTGACAATTCGAAAAACTAGAGAAGTAGGCCTCTCACCCACAGAACTAAGGCGGCTGAGCGTTGAGCGTCGTCGAATTCGTCTCTTGTATTCGCTTGGCGACCTGCAACTCGCCTTGAGCGCGTGTGAGTTTCTTTACGAGTGTGATCCAGACGATCGATATTCACGAATTGAGCTGCGGCGCTTTCGCTGTTTCGAAACCACGTTGATCACTGCGTACGGTAGGCCGTTCTCGCAGTCTGATGGCGGCGTTCCCCCTCTGACATTGAAAATGGCGAGGGCGAAGTTAAGCGAGCAAGAGACGGCGTTGCATCGGCGGCTCATGCGGATGCGCAACAAGATCATTGCTCATTCGGATCGCGAACTGATGCGAATGACGACAAAGACAATCAAGATACCTCACGACGAAAACGATGAGGATGGAAAGGGGTTCGTGCTGATCCATTCGGTTTTCGATGAGGGGATTACCTTGTTGGGCGATCTTCTGATCGATACCAACGAGCTTCTTCGTAAGCTCTACTCCGCCATTTATAAGACGCTGTCCGACGAAGCACAAAAAGAGCCGGGCTCATTCAACATGAGACTGGATCACAACCTCCACCAGAATACGTAATCGTCGCCGACATGTTGCAATCTCTATAGCATCACCACCAACCAAGCCGCGATCATCAACCTGTTTCGGGTGATCAATCGCTACGTCGGCAACCTCGCTCCGATGCCGGGCGTGTTTCCCGACTATCCTGCACCGGTGATCCGCAACACCGATACCGGCACCGAGATGACCCTGATGCGGTGGGGCATGCCGCCGCCACCGCGCACCGGCGGCCCGCCGGTCACCAACATCCGCAACACGTCCTCGCCGCACTGGCGAGGCTGGCTGAAGCCAGAAAGCCGGTGCTTGGTCCCCGGCTAATAGCTTCGCTGAGTACGCGCCAGAGTCGACCCCAGAGACGAAGAAAAAGGACGTCGTTTGGTTCGGGCTCAACGATGACCGGCCGCTGTTCGCCTTCGCTGGCATCTGGGCCACGTTCAACGGCGACCGCGGCACATCAGAGCGCCCTAGACCTCGTCCGCGCGGGTCCTGCACGGCCACAAAGCCGTCGAAATCCCCAATTTTCGCCTCTGTTCACCTTGACCGAGTTCGATGGGAGGTTGAAAGGTCTCGACATTACTCGGCTGAGGAGTTGCAGGAATGTCGATCGAAATAGAATTTCTGCCCTGCGGTGACGACCACGGTGACGCCATTTGCGTTCGGTTCGGCAATGTCCAGCAGGGCTACCAGATACACGTTATTGATGGCGGCTATGCCGACACGGCCGACACAATCATCAATCACATCGAGCAGAACTATGGGCGCGGCGTCACGATCGGCAACGTTGTGTTGACGCATGCCGACGACGATCACGCGACCGGCCTCGCCAAGGTGATCGAGCACTTCCCAGTCGGGCAAATTTGGATGAATAGGCCATGGCTCTTTGTCCGCGAGACCATCCAGCACTTCCACAAGAACTTCGGCGAGGAAGGTCTCTACAAGAAAATGCGCGACCTTCACCCATACCTAATCGACATCGAGAACGTCGCCGCCAAAAAGAACCCGCGCCCGCAAATAAACAACGTGTTTCAGGGGGCGAAGATCGGCCCGTTCATCGTACTCGCGCCGTCCCGCGAGCGCTACGTGCAGATGATCCCCTTCATTGAGAAAACTCCGAAGGCATACACGCCGCCGCCAACGCAAAACTCCTTTCTTGGCGGGCTCTTGACCGAGGCGAAGAAAGCCGTGCAGGAATACATCGATGAGCGATGGAACATCGAGACGCTCTCGAATGATCCACAACCGCCCACGTCGTATTCCAATGAGTCCTCAGTCATTCAGTACGGCACCATCGAAGGCAAGAACATCTTGCTGACTGGCGACGCAGGGCCGATCGCCCTCATCGAGGCCGTGAACTATGCGGCGCGCCTAGGCCTGCAACACCCAGATTTCGTTCAGGTGCCACATCACGGTAGTCGGCACAACGTCACGCCCGACGTGCTCAATGCATGGCTCGGTCCCATCCAAGGTGAGAATGGTCCGAGGCGCGGTACGTCTATGGCTTCGGTCGGCAGGAAGAAGCTCGACTATCCGCGAGGTCAAGTGATCAATGCCTTTAAGCGGCGCGGCTATCCGATGTTCACCATGCGGAACAACGCTCTCCGCATGCCGTATAACTGTCCACATCGCCCCGGCTGGTCTTCAGTTGAGGCCGAGCCTTTCCGCACGAAGGTGGAGAAATGAAGATCAACGTGACAATGCCGGACACGTACGCGCTGCGCGCGCGCCTGATCCCGGCGATCGTTGCGGGCGCACCCGCATTCGCGCTCGCCGCGATCCTAATCTCGTGGACCTCATTCAATTTCACCCAACTCGTCGCGACGGTCGGCCTCACAGCACTGTTCTCAGTATTCAACAACATTGCCCGTCAACGTGGCAAGGCGATCGAGCCGGGCATCTACGAGAGGATGGGCGGCATGCCCAGCATCGTGACGCTCCGGTACGGCGACGCCACATTCGACGCTATCACCAAAGCGAAGATGCACGCTTTCCTCGCACAGAAGCTCAACGAGGCTGCGCCCACACCAGAGCAGGAGAAAACGGACCCCACTGCGGCAGACGGCTTCTACAAGCGCGGGGGCGACTGGTTGCGCGAGAATACACGGGACACCAAGAAGTTTCCGCTCGTCCTTAGCGAGAACATCAACTACGGCTTCCATCGCAATCTTCTTGGTCTGCGGGTGCCCGCCCTGTACCTGAATGCTCTCATCGTGATCTTCTGTGGCGCTATGCTCTGGCTGCGCTTTCCGATCGCTCTGACGCGTCGGTTCGATCAGGCACTCATCACTGTAATCGGGGTCGCTGTCCTGCATGCCCTTTATCTCGCTTTCTTTGTAAATGAGCGGGGAGTATTCCAAGCGGCGCGTCTTTATGCACGACAACTGCTTCTCTCTATTGAGACGCTCAATAAAGCCGCGACGGGGTCGGCGACCCCGACGCGCCCAAAAACGGCGAAAAGAAAGACATGACCTCGCACTATTCGCCCCAATGACTATATTGGCCGCATGCGCCGCACCTTCGACTTCTGCCTGCCCACCAAGTTCACCATCGTCCCATACGACGGCTACCGCCTCCGCTTGGAGCGCGACGGCGATCGCGTGCGCCTGATCACCCGAGGCGGCTGTAACTGGGCGGACCGATACCCGTGGATTGTCGAGGCAGCTCGCAAGAACCGCGTGAAACAGTTCGTCGTCGATGGCGAGGCCGTGGTGCTCGGCGTCGATGGCATCTCTGATTTCAACGGGCTGCATTCCGGCAAGCAGAATGCCGAAGTCCAGCTCTGCGCCTTCGATCTGCTGGCTGTCGATGGGGACGATCTGCGCGGCCTGCCGCTGTCGATGCGCAAGACGAATCTCTACCGGCTGTTGCGCGGGCGACCGGACGGCATCTTCATCAACCCGTTCGAGCAAGGCGAGATCGGGCCAGAGCTATCCTGAGCCGCGTGCCGCATGGGTCTGGAGGGGTTGTTGGTGTCGAAGCGCCGGGACCGGCCCTATCAGGCTCGGCGGTCGAGGGACTGGGTCAAGGTGAAGAATACGACACATCCCGCCACGGAACGGAGTTTGTAAAATGACATTACGCGTCACATTTGACACCAATGCTTTCGACAAGGTCGTTCGCCCGACCGTCTACCCCAAAGACCCTCGCAGCTCGGAATATGTGGCCATCCATGAGGCCTTGAGGCGGGCGAAGTGCTCGGTTTCATCAGCGAAACCATCATCATACTCGAAGGGATCGGGAAAGACGATCGTGCGTCGGTCTTTGGCACAACTAACCTTCGAAGCCAGACCGAGCAAGTTTCAGATGATACGTTTGAACTCACCCTGACCCCTGAGCAGCCCGCACGTAAGCCAATCCATGTCAAGCAAGCCGAGCGGTTCGCTGAGGCTTTTAAGTTCGGCTTTCGCTTGCTCGCCGCTCCCCGGATCGGAATGCCCAGAGTTGAGGGTGATTTCTACGCATCTGAAGCTGATGAGGTTCTCACCGCGAGGTACGATAACTTCGTCACCCTTGCGCGGGCGATTGAGGCCCGGGGAGTTGGACATCCGAGGGTATTGGCAATTGCAAGGCGCTGGGCTGCTAGGGCGCCGAACGAACCTTGGTATAGAGTGCTGGGCAAAGCAAAGGATATTTACGAAGAACGGGAAGTTGCTCGCGCCGTCGCGGAGTGGTCCGATGCAGACAGCATCGCCGCCCATTATGGGTATGCCAACGACTTGTTTTGTACGCAGGACGTGGCGGCTGGTGAAGCAAGTCGCGGCGACGCCGCGATCTTGGACGCTGATAACCGGCAATGGCTCGCGTCAGACTACGGGATCAAGTTCGGATCATTAAGCGATCTCGCGGCGATTGTCGCGAGGAAATGAATTTTGTGAGATTTCCTAGTGAGCCTTCAGCGGCTCGCGCGTCAATACGACAGCAGGGCAGCGGCACAGTTCGCCCGCGCGGCTCAGCGCCATGTGCCACAACCCCACCCGCTCGCGAAAAATCGCCGCGCGCATCACCCGCAGCGAGAGGATTGTCGATATAGCGCTGCAGCCGCTTCCCAAGCGCGGATGCGAACGCAGTCGCGTCGGCGTAACGAGCATCGCAGTAGCCGATCTCGATGAGATGAATGAAGATGTCGTTACCGACGAGTTGCACGTCGTCGAGCTGCACGATCAGCGCCGCCAGATGCTCCAGCAGCGCGTCAGGAACGCGCTTGGCCGTCCGAAGGCGAGCAAGCCGCGCAACGCCGGGCGCATCGGCAAGCCGGTCGGCGAAGTGACTGAGTATCTGTTCGAACTCGTTGGGATCGTCAGGCAACACGACACTGTTCGGTGAGGTTATCGGCGCGGGCTTTGATCTCGCGCCAGAGACGCCTCCGCTCATGCTCGGCGGCCAAGGAAAGGCGCGCGACGCAAGCCGAAATGATTTCATCGACCTGATCGCCGGACAACGTGCCGCTCCCCCGGGTGGCATAACACGGCCGGTTTGGGTCAAACTGAGACTTACCTCACAAACCGGAACATAATGTCCGCTCCGACCCGAGACCGGCCGCGGACGGTGAGGTATATCATCCCCTGTTGATGTCTATGGTCATTTCACATTTGAACGCTTTGGCGTTCTCAAGCCGCCGCTCCCAGTCACGGCGGCGCTCCCGTTCGGCTGCGAGTACAACGCGAGAGTGGGTGGTCGCGATCACCTTATCGATCTCCTCGCCGGTCAACGTGCGCCGAATGCGCAGCACAAGCGCCAAGCTCATGATGATCGGCGCATGCGGGTAGATCAAATCGTGTGCCTGCTGCTCAGCAAAAGCCAGAAAACGCTCGACTGCTTCCGCTGACCGGCAGCACAATGACGCCAGCCCAACCGCTTGTTCAACATCGCTGACGGAAGGCACAGGTTCCCCCGGCAGAAGCATGCGCTCGGCGACCGCAGCCGCGGCAAGTTCGATGCACCGATCAAGTGCGTGCAGATACACATCGGCCGCATCAGCGCGAGGTTCGCCGTCTTGCGGCATCAAAGTGCGCAGCTTGTCGCAAAGCTCGGGCACGTCGTCGGCGCTGTCATCCCGCCCGAAGGCAACGCTGTGGCTCGGACCCCAGACGAGGCCACCATATTTGCCGTTCCGGTCGGGATCAATGGTCGCGCCGCCAAGCGGCTGCCCGAGCAGTCGGGCGGCAATCGCGTGACCGCTTTCGTGAATGCTGATCCTCAGATCGTCATCCTCCGTGCGGCCGAGCTTGGCGAGATGCTCAAGATACGGGTCATGTTCGTCGTCAAATTCCGCGACTTGATCGGTCATCAACAAACCCCTGTAGCTGCCCGCCGCGTGACGCGAACGAGGCGCGGCGGCGACGGACTGCGTGACCGGCGCGTTGCCCGCGCCGGGAAACTATTAGTCATGGCGGAGCCTCAACATGCGCTCGACCATCCGTTGGCGCACGCACATGCGCGCCTTGATCTCGGCAACAGAGCTATCGCCGAGCGGCGGCATGGCCCGCGCGATCATCTCGGCAACGGCCGCCGGGATGCGATCTGCGACGCCGATCCAGCCGTCGATGCGCGTCATGATCTTGTGAGGCTCCCAGCCCGGAGGTGCAGCTTTCATGATCACGACCGTGGCACTGCGATCTCGAGCGTGAACGCCTCCGCGCTGCGATCGATGGTTCGGAAATCCGCCGAAGCAATCGGATCGTTGTCGGCTCCGATGTCCTGCACCTTGGCCGGTTCGAGAGCGTTCAGATCGACAACATCAGGCGCCTTGAAGTTGAAGTCGGCGCCGCGCGCGCCGCGAAGCTGGGCACGGCGTGGATCAGCGGTTGTCGTAGCAGCGCCAGAGCGCAAGGCGCGCTGTGCAGTAGCCACCGGCATCGATGCATCGGTGTACTGCCCAACGAGCTGCGTCCTGCCGTCATGGTCGCGGTACTTCGCCGACCGCATCATGAAAACGGTCATCGTCGGCGGTGGCTCGATAGGCGGGAGGGGTTCGGGCGGCAGCTTCGGCGACCGGATCGGCGCGGAGCCATCCTTGACAGCTTGCGCCAAACGGCGAAGCTCGGGCAGCACGAATGCGAGCGCGATCTCGGCTTCACCTGCCACGCTGGACAGATACTTGCCGAGCTGCCCGACCTCGAAACTCAGATGATCGATCGCGGTGAGGGCATCGGACACTTTGCGCATTGCTCCCAGCATCGGGTCGCAGCGACGCTCGATGTCGGCGGCTGCGGCAGCGATCTCTTCCGAGGCCTTCGCGCGCGCGATGCTCTCGCGCTCAGCAATGAGCTGATTTTCCGCTTCCGTTTTCTGCTGCGCCAGAATGGCGAGCGCATCCTCAATACCCGCCAGGGCCGACATTGCCGAGTCAACCTCGCCCTGCAACCTGTCGATCGAACGCTGATCATTCAGATCACCAGACAAGAGCGCGTCTTGCCGGGCCTTGGTTGCTTTGTCCAAGGTATTCTGCGCCTTGAGGCGCTTGATGGCGAGCTGTTCGCCGCGCTTTTCCAGCGCGGCGACGTTGCTTTCATAATTTTGCATTGTGCTTTTACGGAATGATGGGAGTTTCATTCAGTGATTGTACGACGACGCTACCTGGATGCGTAGGCGTCAGCCTGGCGCGGCGCGTCCATCGTGCGTGGAATTTTGGCGCGGCGGGTTCAAAGCCGCATATTTTTCCGCGCGCGAAATCGCGGCGTTGCGACCATGACGACCGTCGCGCCGCTCGATGTCGTCAAGGAGCAATTGCTTTGAGATCAACCAGACCGACTGCGCGAACCAAACCCCGATTGGATTGCCTGCAGCCTCTGCTTCGGCTGCGCGGCGGCGGATCGTTTGCGGGGAGCAATCTGCGATATAAGCCGCCTCGTCGGTCCCGATCGCGTCTCCTGCAGCGTAGGCATGAACCCAGTGGCAGGTCGGCGGCGTCCAGTCCAGCTCGGCGAGCATTTGCAGGTGAAGGGCGATCAGGCGGTCACGATCGAGCATCAGTGGAGCCTCCTCACTGGCCTCAGCGCCTCTGCCACCGCCTCATTGAGGGCGCGAGCGATCGCTGTGCGCGCCTCAGCGGCGGTCATCAGCTCAACCTTGCCGTCCTCACGGATGCGAAAACCGTAGTACTCGTCATCATCAGACAGCATCAGGCGCGCCGTCTTCGTCGTCGTCATTGTCGTCACCATTCTCTTTGGGTCTGTCGATCGTGCTGTTCCGGCTCTCAAGCCCCGCAGCGGCGGCGTCGGCCGCAGCCGTCGCCGGATCGGATAACTCTTCCAATTTGTCGCGGACCATCTGATCGAGGATTTCGTAGACTTCCTGCTGCGGGCGCATAGCCGCCGCGAATGCAGCCTCCGCGGGCAGATTGAGCAACCTGTTGCGAAATGCCAGGAGCGCCCGTTCCAGGAAACGCCGCACCGGATCGAGCCGTATCCGCTGACCGGCCTCGATCTCCGCCTGCATTTCCTCGCGCTTCCGTTTTGCGCGGGTCAGAAGCACGCGCTCCTTCGTCAGAGCGTCGGCGCCCGAGCCGCCCGCGCGGCTGCGCAGATGCGCGAACACCTTCAACCGGCATTCATCTTGATCATATTTGCCGTTCGACGCGCGCTTGATGATCTTTCGCGCGACATAGTCGTTAACCGTCTCGCGTGTGCAGCCCAAATGCACGGCGAGCGCGGTTCCGCTAACATATTCACTCATGTAGCCTCCTGTCGATCAAAGCTCCTCGATTATACTCAATATTAGCACAACCCATGCGCGAGCGCGCGACCCGCCCTGGACCTGCTCCCAGGAAGGACCCTGCGGATCATCCCGAATGCTTAGGCCGCCGATCATGGTGCGATCACCCATCGTCCAGCTTGGCAGGCAGGCCATCTCCATGGTGAGGGGCTCGGCTCGTGAGCGACCTCGGCAACGCGCGCCGAGCGACACCGCCCAAGGCGCGGCCTGAGGGAGGGGCTGGATCCGAGCGACCTCTCCTCCGAAATGAGCGACCTCATGATTTCAAGTAACCCTTGCGAGAGATGGATTAGAGCGACCTGAGCGACCTAAGCGACCTCTCCAGAGAGTTCTGGGCAATCGCACCACTACACGCTGCCAGCGGTACCGTGCACCGGGCAGGCAGGCTGGGGCGGTGCCTCCCAGAGGAAATAGGAAGTAGCCGCTCAGGGCGCTCAGGTCGCTCACCTTGGTGCATTGTTATCAACTCTCTGTGCCACGTTTGCGGGAGTAGCCCTTCTGCCGCCCGATGCTGGGGATCGACACGTAGCCGTTCTTGGGCCGGTCCCAGCCGAGTTTTTTCATCACGGTAGACAGGCGCATCGTGTGCTGCGTGGTCTGGTTCCCCGGCTGGATGCCCAGGACATACTCCAGCACGTGCGACCCGATCACTTTCTCTTCGTGTTCGTCGTAATAGATGATTGTTCGCGTGCCTTCGTGCCGCGAGCCATCCTTCCAATGGCCGTAGGTCGTGAGCTGCGGCATGTTATGAAGGATGTCCTCCCAAGGGTCCGTGACGCGCCGGGCTTCCTGCTCGAGGGCGGCTTCACCCCACAGCTTCTCATCGAGCACAAGGCTTTCGCCCTGGCTCTGGTAGTGAGCAGCCTCGCCCCACAACTGCTGCCGATCACGTTTCAGCTTAGCGATGTCAATCGATTTCAGAACCCGCAGCGGCCAGAACCGCCGATTGCCGGTTTGCGACTGCAAGTAACGGTCGCTGTTAGTGGTGCCGACCTCGATTGAATGCCGCTTCTGCTTCGTCGGGAAGCGGTCGTATGCGCGCCGCGCAATGTCAACCATCCGGCTCGCATATGCCTTGATCGTCTCGACTTCGGTCTTCTTCATCCCGGCAAGATCAGCGTTCTCATGTATCCAGATTTCGGCAAGCTGTTCCTGCACCTCCCGGCTAGCCTTGCCGATCACGCTTTCGTCGGAGAAGTTCTCGTCGCCAGCGAGCACGCGCAAGGCGGTGGACTTATTGAAGCCCTCTGCGCTTTCCAGCACCGGGATGGTGTCGAACTTGATGCCGGGAGCGCGCGCTCTCGCGACGGCTGCGATCATCATCTTGCGGATGAAGGCGGCATTGAGCGGGGTGTCTTCGCAGTTGAGATAATCAGCCGCCATGTGGTCCAAACGCTTGACACCATCCCAGCCCGCTTCGGCGGTCGCAAGCATATCGACCACGGGGTCGAAGCAATGCTCCAGCGCCAGCGAGATCACCGCGTCCCGCGTGTGCTTGTCGGTTAGATCGAACCCGAAGGTGTCGGACATGAGTTGCCGCAGGGCGATGATGCCGTTATCTGTCACCTCGCCCACAATGTGTTCGACCGCGTGCCGCACGCTGTCGCCCTGGAAGCCGAACAGCAACTTGTTATGGAACGTATCGTAGCTGCACTCGATGCCGAGTGCGGTGATTGACAGGCGCGCGTTGTGCATGCTCGGCACCGGAGAACCGTCCTTGCGTTGTTCCCGCCAGTTCGGCGCGCCGGGTCTGCGCGCCATGCTGGACGATGGCTCCGCGTATGACCGCAAGATCGCGCGCTCGATAGCGCGCCGCTTGTCCGCCTGATTGGCGATGTGCTGATTGCATTCCAGATCGGCCAGTAAGGCCGCTGCGATTTGCTCGTTGCTATAGCGGCCGTCGGATTTGAAGATCGCCGCGAGCGCGAACGTCACCTCGCTCCAGCTCCGGTACGGCTTGTTCGGTACACCGGCCTGTTGCAGATCGAAATTGAGGTCCTTGAGATTGCCAGAATGTCTGACGATCAACCTGGCCCTCACACTGAAATCGGAAGGCAGATTATCGGCGCTCTTCAGCCAGCCGATGTGCTGCTGCACAGCGGTCCAATCGATGCTGGCGTTGGCTGAGCTAGCGCCACTGTCCGGGTTGCCAGTACCCGCGCAGCCAGTGGTGCCGCCGGAGCTGTCGGCCCGCGTGTCACCTGATGAGGGCGTCGGGAACTCGTCCAGCCTGCACGCCGCAAGTTCGTTATAGGCGAGCAGGCTCGACTGACACGCCTTGCGGCCCTTCTTGACCTTCGCCTTGGTCGGCAGGTTGACGGTACCGGGCAGGCGCAGGATGCGGTCGATGTTCTGCGTCCCGGCAACGCTGCCCAGCTTCTCCATCGCCGCCTTAGCACGGGCTTCGACATCATCAACGATGGCTTGCGCTTCCGGCGAGAGAGCCGGTTTGGTCTTGCCATCCGTATCGGTGACCATGACCGCATCGGGCAGCGGCATCGGCTCGCTAAGACGCCACAGCGCCTGCACGCCGTTGCCGCTATCGACCACAAACATGGGCGAGGGCTCGAAAGATGTCAGTGCCGCGAGAAAGCGGGCTTTCGCGTCCTCGGGCGCCTCACCCTCATCCGGGTCGAGATCGCCGGGCAGAAATTCAATCGCGCTGACTTCGGTCTTCGATGCCTTCTTGTCTTTGACCCGGACCGGATTGGGTGCGTAGTAGAGATTGTGGTTGCCGTCGTAGCGATTGATGAACCCGCGCGCCTGATCGGGAGTAGTCGCGGTGACGGTCTTGATGTCGTTATTGACGTTCGGATTGATCGCGGACAACTGCCACGGCCCGTCAGGCCGCAGCAGCATCAGGAAGTCGATGGCCTGTTCCAGCGAGGGCGCATCCGCGCCATGACCCTGCGCGGCATCCGCTTGCATCGCCTCAGTGGCGCTGCTATCAGTGTCAAGCATTTGATAAATTCCTTGAGAGGGGCGAGCCGTGGCGGGCGAGCCCCTTTTCCGTTGGGACTACGCGGCGCGACCCATCGTGCGGGCGGCAGCGGCTTCAGCATTCGAGCCGATGCGGCCCGCCCGGCGAGCAATAGCGCCGGCGACGTGTGCATCGATCTCTCCAGAGAGCCAACCGACGCGGCCCGGGCTGATCTGCACCCGGCGCGGAAATTTGCCCGCCGCCTCCAGTCGATCGATCTGACGGCGGCCGAGCCGGATGCCGTGAGCTGCGAGTTCAGGGAAGGTAAGAATTTTCGACATGGTGTCATCCTTTGACCGGGGATGACGCGACCATGCCGGGCAAAGCGCGACGCCTCGAATGTACGTTTGGTCCCGGCTTGAGCGCCGAAAGCTCAGGAAGTCCGCTTGCCCCAGGGTTTTCTAAGCTGTTCAAGCTCCTTGGCGGAGAACCCCATTTCCGTTTCTTTTTTTCGCAAGCGAGCGAGCGTGAGGACCTGTCTCCCGAGGTGTCCGTCGATGTCCGCGGCCAGCGCGATCAGGCCCGCATCCTTGAAGCCGCCCTTTGGGTTCAGGGTTTCGTTGTCAATCAGCGGCTGATACGTAAGCCCTTTTTTTCCAGAAAGCGCCTGATATGCGTCGCGCACGCGCAACACAAAGGTATAGGTCAGCTTGTCGATCTCGCGCTTGCTTGTGAACACGTCTTTGGCAAGGGCGGCCTCGATACGTGGAATGCTGTCGTTGGCAGTTGGCATCAACGCGCTGAGCCCGCTGATGTTGACCAGCTTCATATGCCTTGTATCAAGTTGCGCGCGCCGGAAACCAAGTGTGCCCGCGCTGCCCTCGATCTCCGTGTTCTGCTCGATAATCGGCGGTGGCTGTGACTTCGTGGCGCCAGGAGCCTTAGATAGCGATACGACCGCACGCGCCTCACCGGAAACGCCTAACCACGCTGTTTGCCATTCCATTGCAGAGCCGCCACGGGCCGCCTTCAGCAAACGCTGCAGATCGTCCTTCAACCCGCGTGTTGCCGGTACCGGCTCTGCCCGCCGCCTGATTTCGCCCTTGATCTTGAAGCCGTGCTTGTCGGGCCGTCCACGCAAGAGCTGATAGGCGGTATGGATTTTGCGCGCATGCTCCACAACGAGCAGAGTATCGGCAGCCGGATTGATCAGCTTCAGCCGATTGACGAGATAGTCCAGTTCGGGCGGGACAAGCTCGCCCATGATTTTGTTCTCGACCCAAGCGGCAGCAGATCGGCGCTTCATCTGTGAGCTACCCAACACACGTCAGCGGGACACGGCCAGCCATATTCGGACGGCCCGATCGAATTTCACAAGCTGAAACTTGAAAAATTTTTGCGCGCCGGTCGGCGGCGACAATCCCCGAACCATGGGGGCAATGCCACTCTTTTGCCCAGCCGCCGTGCGCCGCTTTTCGCGCTCAAGATGGGACCAAACGTACATTACCGAACCCACGGTCCTTCAGGTTAAGAGCTGTGTTGTTCAAGGTGTTTCGGCGAGTTGCCGGGCATTCCAAATTTGTGGTCAGCGGCGACACACGCCGAGACGCGTGATCGAGACGCATGATTAGGGGAAGCCGAAATGGACGACGGCACAGCAGCGGTTGGCGCGGGCGGCGCGGATAAATTCGCGCCTCGTCGCATGCTGAGCGAAAAGCAGGTCTTGGAGATCATCCCCGTCAGCCGCACCACGCTGTACCGGATGGAGAAGGCGGGCCGGTTTCCGAGGTCGACGTACATTTCCGCGAATAGGCGTGTCTGGTTCGAGGACGAGCTCGTTGCTTGGCAGAACGAAATCAATGGCGGGGGCCGTGGCCGCCGCAACCATCTCCGCCGCTCGAAATCCTGAGGGTGCCGCCGCAGCACGTCGGGGCGCGCTCCGATTGAATTATCGGGACGTCCTGCAAACGAGTAAGGCCGCAGTTGGCGGCTGGTTGCGCAAGGTTGCTGAACATCCATTCAAAAAAGTTCCGACACAGTTCCCGAAACTCCACGGCCAACCGTTCGTTTTTCTTGTCAGTCGTAACTAACGAGAGGAGACGAACCATGAGAAGGCTTTCTTACGTTCTCGCCGCGTTAGCAACCATCGCTGTTGCGGCCCCTACAGTCGCAAGCGCTCAGGGTTTTAGTGTTCGGATCGGCAGCGACCGAGACTACTACCGCGACCGTGATTATTACGGACCCCGTGCTGGGTTCTATGGGCATGACCGTGGCTGGCATCGCGGATGGTATCATCGCTATGACGACCGTGACGTAATCATCAGGCGTCACCATTATTGGGACGACTAACGCAAAATGGCCCTAGCCGGGGGCCATTTTTTTCGTCTGTTGATAGGTGCGATAATGAAACCGAAGCAGTCCGATGTATTTAGGGATAACGCGCAGAACTGCGCCGAGATGGCGGAGCGGGCGAAAGAGAAAGCGGCATATAAGCGCTTTAAACGCATGGAAGAGGCTTGGCTGGCGTTAGCCAAGGAGCAAGAATAGTTGGATGGCGAGATACAACCAAACAGGTCCGTGCTAACCGAAGTCCTTGACGGAAAAACCTGACGGGAGAGTTGTCTCCCTGCCGCGCTAACGCACCAGCGGGCAAATGGCGCGTTTCAGCGTGTTTCAAAAGAAAAGCCCGGCCAGCGATGTACTGACCGGGCGCTGCTAAAATGGGCGGTCAGCCCATTTCTGCTGATCAAGCCGCGAGCCGCGGTTCGTCGTGATCAACGGCCTTCATTGCAGGCTCGCCAATGATGCGCCGCAGCTCGGCCGCGATGCCATCAAGCACCGCGCGCTTCTGCTGCATGCGCTTCGACTGGTTATAGATGCCGGTGACCCGGCTGATCTTCTCGCCGTCATCCTTGGTCACGGCATGATCGAGGCACTTCGCGATAGCTGCGTCCGAATACCCGAGTTCGCCCGCGAGGGTTGCTGCGGTCCGGCGCAGATCATGCGGGGTGAAGCGCTTCAAGCCCAGCAGTTCGCAGAGACCGGGCGTCTTGGTCTTGTGCTTCTCGTGCTTGGTGCCCCGCAGGGCGGTTGCCATCGCGGTGCGGTGGATCGGCTGGCCCTCGTGGACCGGGCTTTCGAACACGAATTGCTGGCCTTCTCCGGCCATCGCCTCCTTGATGATCTCGACCGCAAGGCTCGAAAGCGGCTGCTGGATCGCGCGGCGTTTCTTGACCCGCTTCGCCGGGACATCAAAGCGCGGAAATGCGCCGTCGATGTCAAACAGTTCGTCGAGATGGGCAGGAACCAGTTCGCCCGAGCGCAGCATGGTGACCAGCTCGAACTTGAGCGCCAGCCGCGTCCTGCGATCCCAAGGCAGGTCGTCGCGGTCGAGGCCGTGCCAGAATATCCTGATCTCGTGCTCGTTGAGCACCCGTGTGCGTGCATGCTCCTTGTCGAGCGGCGGCAGGTTGGCGCAAGGGCTCGCGGTCACATATTCGCGGCCCGCCTCAGCGGCCCAATTGAACAGGCCCGAGGCGGCGCGGCGCATGTGGCGAGCATTGGCGACCGACGCCTTGCTGCCAGGATACCGGCCAGCGACGATATCATCCGAGAGTGTGGCGATATCGCGCTTGGTGACCGTGCTCGCGGCCATCTTGCCGAGGCGCGGGCTGATAAACCGCCGCAGATGGCTCTCGACGTTGCTCCATGTTTCGATGCGGGGCCGCATCTCGCCATCGGCCTTGAGGACCGGCGCCTTCATCCATGCGACCCGCTCAGCGATGATCTCATCGACCGTCTTGCCTTGCGCGGCCTTGTCGGCCTGTTTCTGCGAGAGCAGCGCGACAAGCTCGGCCGGGTCCATCGCCTTCATTGCGTAGACCTTGCTGCGGGCGGCATCGACCCCGAAGGTCTCCGGGTTATATTCGCCGATCTTGAGCGAGCACTGCTTGCCGCTCGTCGGATGGGTGAATTTGAAATTGAAGGTCGCCACGCCAGCCGTGGTGATGCTGACGTAGAGGCCGGGGCACTTGCGGTCGTACATCTTGACCCGCTTGGTGACCCGCTTTTCGCACATGCGGTCGGTCAATATGGTGCTGCTGTTGCGCGCGCGCTTGCTGGCAGGTTCGGCGGTTGTGCTAGTATCCATTGCGGTTTCAGGCTCCTGAAGGGTTTGGGACCACGGGCTCGGCCTTGGGCCTCTCAGTCCTTGGAGGGTCGAGAGAGGCTTAGGGCCGGGCCCTAGATTTGGCGAAACGCGCAGAAACGCCCTGCTACAGGGTAGCCAAGAAGTGCTTATTTTAAAGAGTTTTCTTGGTTTCGGCGTGTTTCACCGAATGCCAAAATATAGCCCACACGACTTCGCCGTCCGTGCTGCGCGTGCTCGTCAGTCACACACTTCACGTCCACCGCATCTCACCGCAACGTTCGTGACGATCGCGAGCCGCCCCTCATTGGCCGTGAGACGCGCGGAGTTAAATCACTGATTTGCCCGACGACGGAAGCGGAATGTTTTTCCTGCGAGGGGTGGACAGGGCAAATCACGTTGATTGGCCTAAGGAAAATCGCGCGAATGATACGACACCGTCATGCCCGGGCAAAAGCGCGAGGCGTGTCTTCGCGCAGATGTCCCGGGCATCCACGTCTTTCCACGCGCCCGAGAGAACGTGGATGGCCGGGTCAACCCCGGCCATGACGGAGGAGAGGATTGCGCGATGTGTCCCCAGTCATTCCGGGGCGATGCGACAGCATCGAGCTATGATGTGCAATTGCACATCATAGAATCCATTTCACCACAGGCGCTTGCGGCCAAATGGATTCCGGGCCCGCGCGCTTCGTACGCATCCCGGAATGACGGCGGAGTTTGCTTACTCGGTCGAAAATCACCCACAGCGGCCACTTGCGATTTAAAGACCAATTGGTCTATATGTTGGCAATGAGCCACCAGACCCCAGCACAGTTGCCCCGTGGCCGCCCCCGAAGTTTCGACATGGAAGCTGCTGTCGAACGCGCGATGGGTGTGTTCTGGTCGCGCGGCTATCACGCCACGGCGCTCCCTGACCTTCTTCGTGCGACAAAGCTCTCGCGTGGCAGCCTTTACGCGGCTTTCGGTGACAAGCACTCGCTCTTCTTGCGGGCGCTTGATCGCTACATTGCCGATGCTCTGACAAGGATGGATATCGAACTCGACCCCCGCAGAGAGCCGGTCGACGGCCTGCGGGCCTACCTTGCCGGCTACGTTGACCGCACCAGCGGTGCCAATGGTCGGCGCGGATGCCTGCTGGTGGCCGCAGCCATGGAGCTGGCTGGCCAGGATGCTGAAGTTGGTCGTCGCATCGCGAGCTTTTTCAAAGCCATGGAGGCCAGGGTGGCGGATGCGCTTTCTCGCGGGAAGGCGGCGGGCAAGTTGGCCGATGGTGTTGAGCCTTCAAGTGCCGCCCGAATTCTCGTCTGTTTCGTTGAGGGGCTGCGAGTGGTCGGCAAAACGGCACCGACTCGGATCACATCGCAAGCCACCGTTGACGCTCTTCTCGACCGCTTCATCAAGTAAACAACCCTTCGTCAGGTAATCGCCCCTTCGACGCCTCCGCTATTGGCGCAGCGATATCTAGACTGATCGGTCTTGAAAGGAAGATGCCCATGTCTGCCATCCAGATCGTCTGCGCGGTGGTCGTTCCGTTGCTCTGGGGTTATCAGTTCGTGGCCATCAAGGTGGGCGTTACGGAGTTTCCGCCTCTCTTCTTCCTCGCACTGCGCTTCCTGGCCATCGCGCTGCTGCTGGTTCCGTTCGTCAAGAGGCCCACGCGGCAACAGCTCGGCCCGATCGCAGCTATTTCGATTTTCTTTGGTGGACTGAACTTCGGACTCTTCTATGTTGGCCTTGGGCTCGGCTCGGGAAGCATGTCGGCCGTCGCATATCAGCTCGCCACGCCCTTTACTGTGCTGTTAGCCTGGCCGTTACTGGCGGAGAGGCCGTCTCTCACCACGTCCGCCGGAGTGGTGCTTGCATTCGTCGGCGTGGTCGTGTTGGCAGCGGAGCCTGGCCTGTCGGCAAATGCGCGTCCGCTGCTGCTTGTGGTCGGATCAGCCTTCGCATTCGCGGTGTCCAACGTCTTGACGAAACGCTACGGCCCTTTTGATCCCCTGGCGTTGATGGGGTGGTCGTCCCTGCTCACGGTGCCGCAGGTCATGTTGCTGTCGCTGCTCCTTGAGTATGGACAACTGGCGAGCCTTGTCACAGCGGATCACCGTGGTTGGCTGGCACTCGCCTACACAATTTTCATCGGAGGAATTGTTGGGTTTGGCCTTTGGTTCTGGCTGATCGCCCGCTGCTCCATGGGCCGCGTCGCACCCTTCGGTCTGCTGCTTCCGGTGTTCGCCTTGATTTCGAGCGTGTTATTCCTTGGCGACCGCATGACTCCAAAGTTGATTGTCGGTGGGCTGCTCGCGATCTCCGGCGTCGCTATCACACAATTAAGACCGAGCGCTCGACCGATTTGAACCCGGAAGTCGCGTCGTGGCGACTTCCGGGTTTGTGAAGGGTTTCGGATGCCGGTCGCATGATTGACGGCGCGGCATATTCGGCGGCCGGCGTCCGAAACCCTTCAAAGGCGACCTTAAACTCGCAACCAGCGAGAGGCTGATCGCGGCTTGGCAGAGTCCTTGGTGGGACTTAGCACAAGCGGCACGCCCCCCAGGATGCGCAGCAACCCGCGCAACCACCAACCCCCCAGCCACCATACCCCCAGCCACCGAACCCGATGTCGTCATCGAACCCGATGTCGTCATAGAACCCGACGCTGAACCCGCAGCCGCCGCAACCGCAACCACGGAAGCCAAGGCAACCACGGAAGCCACCGCAACCTCGGACGCCAACAAACCTGGCACCACCGCAACCTCGGACGCCAACAAATCCGCCACCACCGCAACCTCGGACGCCAACAAACCCGCCACCACCGCAACCTCGGCCGCCAGCAAATCCACCACCACCGCAACCTCCGCCGCCGACAAATCCGGCACCACCGCAACCTCGGCCGCCGCCAAACCCGCCACCACCGCAACCTCGGCCGCCGCCGCAACCGCCGCCACCATGGCCGCACCCGCAACCGCCGCAGCCGCCGCCGCGCGCCAGCTGCACGCCGCGACCAAAGTTTTCTCTATCGAAGAGATGGAACGTGGCCAGACTGACGTCGGCCATTTCCTCCTCGCCGAGAAAGAAGCGCTGATTTGGCGAGGTATTGTAAGGCTGCGGGACACCGGCAGCGGGCATCGTGGATGCGGATGCACTACCCGCCAGCGAAAGACCCAGTCCGACGGCACCTAGCACCTTCACGGTGGCGGCTTTGGTTGCGCGTTTCTGCTTCGAAGCCTGCTTGACCCTTGGCATGGTCGCACCCTCCGTAAGTTCTTGTGAAACGCTCGGGAAGACTGCGCTCGGCGAAACCGGCGCGCAAGGGCTACTTGTGCCATAACATGCGAAACATCTCATCGAGTTCCATTCATCTTCATGAACGGAGATCGACACATAACCGCTTTTGGTTGAGCAGAATCGCGCCATCTGCGTACACGCAGCATGGACCTGCATGTCGAATTCTGGCCCGTTGCGTCATTTACTGCCGCGCAGCAATTCCATCGCTTTGGGCGCGAAGCGGATATCGACTTCAGTGGATCGCACAAGCGGCGTAGGCGACGGAGCTCTTCTTCGGGCCCACATCGCGGCGCCAAGCCGTGCCTCAAATCCCGAGATAGAGGCATGGATTGCTTCGCTTCGCTCGCAATGACGGCGGAGTTTGCGGCGAGCGCCGGCGCAAGGCGGTCGGCCTCACCGGCTGCCAGTGCGATCCAGACCGTGGGCGTTGATATCGACCAAATCGAGCTGTCGATCATCTGCACAGCTTCGTCATCGTTCACCCTCATCCCGCTTTGGCGGCCAAGCGGACATCCGGCCGGCATCTGCTGAACTTGGGAGGGCCTACCTGACCCTCAGTGTCTCAAAATGCGATTTCCCGATTGCTGCTTACTCACTCTCGTCCTTCACCAACGGTCCTAAGAGACCTATTGACATAAAAAAATAGATAACAACGGGCGACATTATCGACCTCAGAAGCGACTGGTGGGAAAAACTGCTGACTGGGTAGTAGCGGACAAGGACGAAGCAAGCTACGCCCAACAGAAACGAACCTACAAACGGCCATGGCCATCTCCGAAACAGGGTATTACTCACACGGAAATTGCGTAAGAATATCGCCATGAATACCAAGGCAGCAGCTCCTGACAGGAGCAGATTGAACGACTTCAAGAAAACGAAAACGCATTCGTAGCGAGGCAGAGAGCTTCTGACGGCATTTATCTCGTCGTTCAATGAAGGCCACACATGAGACGAATAACCCGCCAGCCCGCAGCCTAGCTGAGAATCCGTGCCGAGACCGAAACCGACCACTACCGAGAAGTACGACGCGAGCAGCAACCATACGACTGCCATGCATAATTTTCGTCCTGCTTCCATGGATAGCATGCGAGATGACCTTTTTATTCTTCGGCGGGTCGAACAAGCAGGCTACGCGGTGCAGCTGGTCTGGAGCGACACCTTCTTCGAGCCGACATCGCGGCGCCTAGCGTATCTCAAATGCCCAAATACCGGTGCTGCAGATCGGGCTCGGCGACCAGTTGCTCCGATGTGCCGCTCCACACGGTCCGGCCGCGCTCGATGATGTAATGGCGGTCGGCGATGCGGGCGAGGTTTCCGACGTTCTTGTCGATCACCAGCACGGACTGGCCGCGTCCTTTCAGCATCGACAGGCAGCTCCAGATCTCGTCGCGGATCAAGGGGGCGAGGCCTTCGGTGGCCTCGTCCAGGATCAGGAGTTTCGGATTGGTCATCAGTGCGCGGCCGATGGCGAGCATCTGCTGCTCGCCGCCGGAGAGCGTGACGCCCATGTTGCTGCCGCGCTCGGCGAGCCGCGGGAACAGCGCGTGGATCTTCTCCAGCGTCCAGGGATCCGAGCTGCGCAGACGATTGCCTGAGGCCGCGACCAGGTTTTCGCGCACGGTCAGGTTCGGGAAGATCTGCCGGCCCTCCGGCACCAGGCCGATGCCGAGTTTCGCAATCTTGTAGGAGGGCAGGCCACGCACCTGTTGCCCGGCGAAGCGGATCGCGCCTGATCGCGCCGGGGTCAATCCCATGATGGAGCGGATCGTGGTGGTCTTGCCCATGCCGTTGCGGCCCATCAGCGCGACCATCTCGCCGCTCTTGATCGAGAGCGACAGGCCGAACAGCACCTGGCTGAGGCCGTAGCAGGTCTCGATCCTCTCCACTTCAAGCAACGTGTCAGCCAATTGGGTCTCCCTGGCGGGTCACCGCATGCTGCTCGCCGAGATAGGCCCGCTTCACCTCTTCGTGCCGGCGGATCGCATCCGGCGTATCGCAGGCGATAACGCGGCCATAGACCAGGACCGTGATGCGGTCGGCGAGTGCGAACACCGCTTCCATGTCGTGCTCGACCAGCACGATGGTGAATTCCTTGCGCAGCTCCTTCAGCAGTCCGACCATCCGCGCGGACTCGGTGACGCCGAGGCCTGCCATCGGCTCATCCAGCAGCAGGAGCTGCGGCTTGGTTGCGAGCGCCACCGCGAGTTCGAGCTCACGCTGCTCGCCATGGCTAAGCTCGGAGACCAGGACATCGGCGCGCGATCCGAGGCCGACGCGTTCCAGCGCCGCACGCGCGGTATCGCGCAGGTGCTTCTCCTTGCGCGCGTTGCCCCAGAAGCGGAAGGAGTGGCCGTCATGCGCCTGCGCCGCGAGCGCGACATTGTCGATCGCGGTGAAATCCTTGAGCAGCGAGGTGATCTGGAACGAGCGCGCCAGCCCGAGCCGGCTGCGCCGATAGGACGGCAGCCGCGTGACGTCGCGACCGGCAAAATGGATGCTGCCGGAATTCGGCATCAATTGCCCGGTCAACTGGCTGATCAGCGTGGTCTTGCCGGCGCCATTGGGGCCGATGATCGCGTGCAACTCGCCGCGCGGCACCTCGAGCGACAGATTGTCGGTGGCGAGGATGCCGCCGAAACGGCGCACCAGATTGTCGACGCGAAGCAGGGGATCAGCCACGACGCACCCTCCCGAGCAGGCCCATGATGCCACCACGCGCGAACAGCACGATCAAGACCAATAGCGGGCCCATGATCAGCGCCCAATATTCGGTGAACTGCGACAGCAATTCTTCCAGCACGAGGAAGACGATCGCGCCGATCAACGGGCCGAACAGCCAACCCATGCCGCCGAGGATCACCATCACCATGAGTTCGCCGGAGCGGGTCCAGTACATCACGGCCGGGCTGACGAAATCCGTATTGTTGGCGAGCAGTGCGCCGGCAAGGCCGCAGATCGTGCCCGCGATGACGAAGCAGGTCAGCCGGTAGCGATAGGCCGGAAAGCCGATCGCCTGCATGCGCTGCTCGTTGGAGCGCACGCCCTGCACCACCAGGCCGAACCGCGAATTGACGATGCGCCAGATCAGGTAGATGCCGCCGAGGAGGCAGGCGAGGCAGAGATAGTAGAACTGCGTGCGGTCCGAGAGGTTGATCAGCCCGTCGAAGGTGCTGCGCTTGTAGATGGTCAGGCCGTCGTCACCGCCATAGCGCGACAGCGCGGAGGCGACGTAATAGGCCATCTGCGCGAAGGCGAGCGTGATCATGATGAAATAGACGCCGCGGGTGCGCAGGGAGAGCGAGCCGATCACCAGCGCAAACAAAGCGGAGACGGCGAGCGCCACCGGCCACTGGATGAAGCCGGAGCCGATGCCCTCGGCCGCCAGGATGCCGACCGCATAGCCGCCGATGCCGAGATAGGCGGCGTGGCCGAAGCTCATCATGCCGCCATAGCCCATCATCAGGTTCAGGCTCGAGGCCGCCAGCGCAAAGATGATGATGCGCGTGAACAGCGTCAGGATGAAGATATTGCCTGTAACAGCCGAATAGACCGGCAGCAGGACAAGCGCGGCGCAAACCACCGCCACAACGGCGTTGCTGGCGTTGAGCTTGAACTTCATCGCTTGGCGGCCGGAAACAGCCCCTCCGGCCGCATGACCAGCACGATCGCCATCAACAAATAGATCAGCATCGAGGACAAAGCGGGTGCGGCGGTCGAGGCGGCGGCGCCGCTCAGCACCTTGCGCAGGAGATCCGGCAGGAAGGCGCGGCCGAGCGTGTCGATCAGGCCGACGAAGATCGCGGCGAGGAAGGCGCCGCGGATCGAGCCGATGCCGCCGATCACGATGATGACGAAGGCGAGGATCAGGATGTTCTCGCCCATGCCGATCTGCACGGTCAGGATCGGCGCCTGCATCAAGCCGGCAAGGCCCGCGAGCGCGGCCCCAAGACCGAACACCAGCGTGAACAGCAGCTTGATGTTGATGCCGAGCGCACCGGCCATCTCGCGGTTGGAGGCGCCGGCGCGGATCAGCATGCCGATGCGGGTGCGCATCACCACGAGATAGAGCAGCGCGGCGACCAGCAGCGCGACAATGATGATCGAGAGCCGGTAGGCCGGATAGTACACGCCGGGCAGCAGCTGCACCGGGGTGGTCAGCCATGTCGGCAGCGGCAGCGCAAGGCCCGCCGGGCCCCAGATCAGCCGCACCATGTCATTGAAGAACAGGATCAGGCCGAAGGTCGCCAGCACCTGGTCGAGATGGTCGCGGCCATAGAGATGCCTGAGCGCCACGAATTCAAGGGCGATGCCGAGCAGAAGCGTGGCGGCGAGCGCGAGGATCGCGCCAAGCACGAAGCTGCCGGTCCAGCCGACAAAGGTCGCGGCGAAATAGGCGCCCATCATGTAGAGCGAACCATGCGCCAGGTTCACGAAATCCATGATGCCGAACACCAGCGTGAGCCCGGCCGCCAGCAGGAACAAGAGCAGGCCGAACTGCAATCCGTTCAGAAGTTGTTCGATCAGAAGGAACATCGGGAGCTTAAGTCAGCCTCACAAACAAAACAGCGGCAGCGCGCATGCGCCGCCGCCTTCTCCCTTGCCCCGCCCTTGCGGGGTCGAGACGAGCGAAAGCTCGCTCTGAGAGCGTTGGCGTGAGGGGCTGCCTCCACGAACACCGCGCTCGCGGAGAGGCCCCCTCACCCGGATCGCAAGAGCGATCCGACCTCTCCCCGCAAGCGGGGCGAGGTGACTTACAATTACTTCATCGGGCACTTGTCGTGAAACCGGTCCTGGTCGTTCTCGACGATGGTTGCGACGGTCTTCAGCGATAGCTGACCGTCCGCGTCCTTGACCACGTCCTGCAGGTAGAAATTCTGGATCGGGATGTGGTTGTTGCCGTATTTGAACGGACCACGCAGCGACTTGAAGTTCGCCTTCTCCATCTCCGCCTTCATCGCGTCCTTTTTGGTCAGGTCGCCCTTCACTGCGACCACCGCGCTGTTGATGAGCTGGGCGGCGTCATAGGCCTGCGCGCCATAATAGGTTGGGCGCAGGTTCGCGTATTTCTTGCGGTAATCGGCGACGAAACGCTTGTTCTCTTCATTCGGCAAATCGTTCACCCATTCCTGGGCCCCGGGAACGCCGAGCGCGTTCTCCTTTTGCAGCGGCAACGACAATTCGTCGATGGTGAAGGCGGTGTAGAGCGGGATCTGCTGCTTGATGCCAGCCTGCACATACTGGTTGAGGAACTGCACACCGGCGGCGCCCGGATAGAACACGAAGATCGACTCGGCCTTCGAGTTGCGCGCCTTGGTCAGCTCGGCGGAGAAATCGAGCTGGCTCGGCCACACCGTATATTCCTCGCCGACCACTTCGCCCTTGAAGGTGCTCTTGACGCCCGCAAGCATGTCCTTGCCGGCGGCATAGTTCGGCCCGATCAGGAACACCGATTTCACGCCCTTCTGGTTCATGTAGAGGCCCATGGCGGCGGGCGTCTGGTCGTTCTGCCAGGAGGTCGAGAAGACGTAAGGGGAGCAAAGCTCGCCGGCGAGCTGCGACGGACCGGCATTGGCCGAGATCAGGAAGGTCTTGCTGTCGACGGCGGTCTTCAGCGAGGCCAGGAGCACGTTCGACCAGATGTAGCCGACGATGAAATCGACCTTGTCGGACTGCATCAGTTTCTCGGTCTTCTGCTTGCCGATATCGGGCTTCTGCTGGTCGTCCTCATAGATCACCTCGACCGGCTTGCCGTCCATCTTGCGGCCGAGATGGTCAAGCGCCAGCTCGAACGAGTTCCGCATATCGTTGCCGATGACGGCGGTCGGACCGCTGAAAGTCGAGACAAAGCCGATCTTGATGGTGTCAGCCGCCAATGCGGGCTGGGCCAGCGCCAGCGCGGTGACGCCCGCCAGCCAAAATGACGTTTTCATGTCCACTCCCCTCCTCCTCAACCATTCCAACCGACCCGCCAGGCGGGTGAACCGTCCGGCAGCGTTGTCCGTGCCCCCGTCACTCCCTTTTTAGGTGACGTGTTTTGTGCGCGGAATCCTGACCGGGCAGCAAGCGCGAACCGAAGGCGGCGTTTAGAACCTTCGGCGCATGCTTGCGCCTGATCTGCACCATAATTCGTAAAATGCGAGGCTGGCAAGAATTATAGTGCCGGTTGCGCGGGCAACCATTGTCGCAGTTCTGGAGCTGTTGCCGGCCCCGCTGGCTGGCGCAATAGCCCCGACACTTTCGCTGGCCGGCGCACTGTTCAATAGCCTGATGCTCACGGCGACGGCACCGCGAGGGCTGACCCCACACGCTTTCGCTATCGTGCGATTAGAAAGAAGCGCCTTGGAACGACTACGCGAACTAATACATAATTCGCCCGGAGATACCGAGAACCCTGGGGCCATATTCGATGACGACGCCGCCGAAAGATCCGCATCACGTGGTGATTGTCGGCGCGGGGTTTGGCGGCCTGGAGGCGACCTTTGGGCTCGCCGGCGCGCCGGTGAAGATTACCTTGATCGATCGCCGCAACCATCATCTGTTCCAACCGCTGCTCTACCAGGTCGCAACCGCTTCGCTGGCGACCTCCGAAATCGCCTGGCCGATCCGCTACCTCCTGCGCGACCGCCGTGAGGTGACGACGCTGTTCGCCAACGTCAACAGCATCGACACCGAAGGCAAGCGTGTCGTGCTCGATGACGGCGACAGCGTCCCCTACGACACGCTGATCCTGGCGACCGGCGCACGCCACGACTATTTCGGCCACGACGAATGGGAGCCGTTCGCACCGGGCCTCAAAACGCTCGAGGATGCCACCACGCTGCGGCGCCGCATCCTCGTCGCCTTCGAGCGCGCCGAGCGCGAGACCGATCCGGCGCGCCGGGCAGCACTACTCACCTTCGTCATCGTCGGCGCCGGACCGACCGGCGTCGAAATGGCCGGCACCATCGCCGACCTCGCACGCGATACGCTGGCGCCCGACTTCCGCAACATCGACACCCACAAGACCCGCGTCGTGCTGATCGAGGCGGGCTCGCGGGTGCTCGCGGGCTTTCCCGACGATCTTTCGACTTATGCGCAGCGCTCGCTGGAAAAGCTCGGCGTCGAGGTCATGCTGGGCGCGCCGGTCACCGAATGCGATGCCGACGGCGTGGTTTATGGCGGCAAGAGGCTGGACGCACGGACCATCATCTGGGCCGCCGGCGTGCGCGCCTCGCGGGCCGCCGAATGGCTGAACGCCCCCGCCGACCGCGCCTACCGGCTGCAGGTCAATCCCGACCTCACCGTCCCCGGCCATCCCGACATCTTTGCGATCGGCGACACCATCACGATCGCCGGCCCCGACGGCAAGCCGGTGCCCGGCATCGCGCCAGCCGCGAAGCAGGAAGGGCGTTATGTCGCATCGCTGATCAGGGCGCGGCTCGAGGGCCGCACGCTGCCGCCATTCCGCTACAAGCACCAGGGCAGCCTCGCCCAGATCGGCAAGCGGCTCGCCGTGATCGATTTCGGCTGGCTCAAGCTGCGCGGCGCCATCGCCTGGTGGATCTGGGGCATCGCCCACATCTACTTCCTGATCGGCATCCGACACCGCCTCAGCGTCGCGCTGAGCTGGCTCTGGATTCACGCCCGCGACCAGCGCGCGGCCCGGCTGATCACGCAAGGCAGCAGCAAGGTGGCGCGATAACTTTAACCAAAAAGAACCGCTGGAACGTCCTTATTGCGGGCAGCGACCCCGCAGCGATGATTGAAATATGAGCACTCAAACCTCCCCCAGGAAGCCGCGCCGGCCGAGAGCCGCGCAAGCTGCTTCTGTCAATTCCGGCCCGACACTCGACCTCGACCGCTATGTGCCGGGCTTCGTCACCTTCATTGCCAACAAGCTCTCCAACAGCGCCACCACGCTCTACCAGCGTCATTTCGGCGTCAACGTCACCGAGTGGCGGATCATGTCGCAGCTCGCGATCGAGCCGGGCATCCCGGCCTCCCGCATCTGCCACATCATCGGCTTCGACAAGGGACCAGTGAGCCGGACGCTGGCGCTGTTGCAAAAGCGCGGGCTGGTCGCGATCCGCGCCAACCCGCATGACGGCCGCAGCCATTCGATCGCGCTGACGGCCAGAGGCCGCGCGATCCATGACAAGGTTATCGTCGCCGCGCTCGATCGCGAGCGTCGGCTGTTGTCCTGCCTGCGCAAGGACGAGCGGGAGGTGTTGATCGATCTGTTGCGGCGGCTGCACAATAATCTCGGCGCCATCACCGGCCGGACCGGCTCCTGACTCCAGGTCCGGTGTCAGCCGGCGCAGGCGATCCATTCACGCGAAGCATCATCGTCCAGTACCGCTACCGCGCCGGCGCGGCGCGTCAGCACCGCGCGCTGGTTGATGTAGCCCTTGTCGGTGATCTCGCCGCCGTCGACGGAGGCGGGCTCCGCAAGCAACAGCGCGCGCGTGGCATGGCCGGAGGAGTTGCCGCTCTGCGCCTTCAGTCTTGCAAGACCCTGCCCGATCGCGCCGCGGATCATTTCATGGCCGATCACATCGGAAACATCGGCGCTGTCAGGCAACCCGGCCCGCGCGCGGCAGGCGGCGATATTGGGGAATACCAGGAAGCGAACCTCGTCGCCGCCATGACCGGTGACGACGATGTCCTGCGCGAGCGGCGCCAGTGCGGCGATGCCGGCGACGCGCAGCGTGCCGACGCTGACCCAGGTGCCGGAATTGAGCTTGAAATCCTCGGCAACGCGGCCGTCGAAGAACAGCCCGCGCTCAGGCTTTTCCGGATCGGCAAACTTCACGGCATCGCCGATCCGGTAAAAGCCCTCCTCGTCGAACGCCTGCGCGGTCAGCTCCGGCGCCTTCCAGTAGCCCGGCGTGACATTGGGGCCACGCACGCGCACCTCGAGCTTGTCGCCGGAGGCGACGAGCTTCAATTCGGTGCCCGGGACCGGCACGCCGATATTGCCGGAACGCTCCGCCAGGAAATGGCAGTCGGTCGCGAGCGGCGACGTCTCGGTCGAGCCCCAGGCCGACACCATCGGAAGCCGACGGCCGACCGTCTTCATGGACAATTCTTCCAGCGCGTCCCAAAGATTTTGCGGCAGCGCCGCGCCGGCATAGAAGGCGAACTTCACCTCGCAGAAGAATTTGCGGCGCAACGCGTCATCGCTCTGAAGCGTCGCGATCAGCATGTCGAAACCGCGCGGCACGTTGAAATAGACCGTCGGCACCACGCTGCGCAGATTGGCGAGCGAGGTCGCGAACAGGCCGGGCGCCGGCTTGCCGCCGTCGATATAAAGCGTGCCGCCGTTGCGCAGCACCAGGTTGAAATTGTGGTTGGCGCCGAAGGTGTGGCTCCAGGGCAGCCAGTCCAGGATCACGAGATCATCGCGCACTGTATCGAGGAAGGTCCAGGTCTGGGCCTTGGCCTGCTGGCTCGAGGTCAGCATACGCTGGGTGTTGATCACGGCCTTTGGCGCGCCCGTTGACCCCGAGGTGAACAGGAATTTTGCAATGGTGTCCGGCGTCACCGCAGCGAAGGCTTTTTCCACGTCCGCGGTCTCCGGCGTAGCCGCGATGGCGCTGAACGAAATGGCGTCGCTGTCGTCGGCATTGCCGCTGATGATGCTCGCGGTATGCAGCGGCTTGACCGCGGCAAGCGCCGCCGCGAACGGCCTGGTGGCGGAAACATAGATCGCGCCGGGCTCGAGCAGCCGGACCATGCTCTTCAGCTTGTCGAAATCTTTCGACATCAGCGAATAGGCCGGCGAGATCGCCGCCGAGGGCACCCCAACGTGCTGGGCGGCCAGCGCGAGCAGCGCATGATCGATGCTGTTATCAGAGAGGATCATCACCGGACGTTCGACGCCGAGACCCTGCGCAAGGATCCAGGAGGCAAGCGAACGCACCTGCCGCAGGGCATCGGCATAGCTGAGGGTGGTCCAGGGCGCCTCGACATCGGCGCGCTCGGCGAGGAAGACCCGGTCCGGCGTCAGCCGCGCCCAATGCTCCAGCCAGTCGCCGACGCAGCGCGCGCCTTCGCGCAGGGGCACGGTCGATCTCACGATGATGCTGCCGTCGTTCCGCCGATCGGCAACGATCGCGGGCACGGCAAACAGCATTTCGGGATCATCGCGGCGGGCGACGGCTAAGGTCATTGGGGCTTCCTCACACGCCCTCTTTGCTGGGGCTGGCTCTGCTCTACGCGACTATCCCGCCATCAGGCAATGTCGCCGCACGCCGCGGATAGAGGATCGCAAAGCTTGCGGTACTGCGCCCAAAAATTGGGCAGAGCATCGCAACCGGTCGTCGTTGCGCGCTTCCGCCGGTTCTCGGCGAGAGACTTAAGTCACGGAGATTACAGCCCGATTTCCGCAAGCACCCCAATACTGCAAATGTACACAATGGCACATCGCTTGCTTCGGTGGGCTTGGGTTTTGTCAGGCCGGGCGCCGTCGATTGTGACGGAGATCGGCCGACCAAATGGACGAGGCACCACGTGACTGAAACCGTCGCTGAGATCCTTGCTGCGCACCGCGCCGGCACCATGACGCCTGCGGAAACGGTCGCGCGCAGTTTTCAGCGCATCCACGACCATGGCGATCCCGCCGTCTTCATCACCCTGCGCGCCGAGAAAGACGCGCAAGCCGAAGCCGAGGCGCTGGCCGGCAAGGACGCCGCGCGCCTGCCGCTTTATGGCGTGCCGGTCGCGGTGAAGGACAATATCGACGCCGCGGGAATGTCGACCACGGCGGCTTGTCCAGCCTTCTCCTATATGCCGACGCATGACGCGACTGCCATCGCGCGGTTGCGCGCGGCCGGCGCCATCATCATCGGCAAGACCAATCTCGACCAGTTCGCGACCGGCCTAGTCGGCGTGCGCTCGCCCTACGGGATCCCGAAAAATCCAGTCCGCAACGACCTCATTCCGGGCGGATCGAGCTCGGGATCGGCGGTTGCGGTCTCCGCCGGACTGGTGCCGCTGGCGCTGGGCACGGATACGGCGGGAAGCGGCCGCGTGCCGGCGATGCTCAACAACATCGTGGGACTGAAGCCAAGCCTCGGATTGATCTCGACCGCCGGCGTGGTGCCGGCCTGCCGTACGCTCGATTGCATCTCGGTGTTCTCGCTCACCGTCGACGACGCCATGACGGCGCTGAAGGTGATGGCCGGCACTGATGGCGCCGATCCTTTCTCGCGCGAGCGACCGCTTGGCAAGATGACGGAGTTGCCGGCCAAGCTTCGGCTCGGTGTCCCCCGCAAAGGGCAGTTGATCTTCTTCGGCGACCGCCAGTCGGAGCAGCTTTATGCTGAGGCGATCGAGCGCTGGGCCGCGCTCGGCGCGACGCTGGTCGAATTCGACCTCGAGCCGTTCTACGAGACCGCGCGGCTGCTCTACGAAGGCCCGTGGGTTGCCGAGCGCTATCTGGTGATCCGCGATCTGCTCGCCTCGTCGCCGGAGTCGATCCACCCGGTCACGCGCGAGATCACCGCGGCCGGCGCGCGGCTCACCGCCGCCGAAACATTTGCCGCGCTCTATCGGCTGCAGGCACTGCGCCGGATCGCCGAGCGCGCCTTCGCCTCGATGGAGGCGATCGTGCTGCCGACGGCGCCGACAGTCTATTCAACGGCGCAGGTGCTGGCCAATCCGATCGAGCTCAACAGCCGGCTCGGCACCTATACCAATTTCGTCAACCTGCTCGACCTCTGCGGCCTCGCGCTGCCCTCGGCGATGCGGCCAGACGGCGCGCCGTTCGGCATCACGCTGCTGGCGCCGGCCGGCCGCGACGCGCTGCTTGCCAGCATCGGCCGCGTCTTCCATGCCGATACAAAGCTGCCGATCGGCGCGAAGTCGCTGCCGCAGCCGCTGCTCGCTCCGCTACCGCCGTCAAGCGGCGAAGACATTCCGATTGCTGTGGTCGGCGCGCACCTGTCCGGCATGGCGCTGAACGGCGAGTTGCGCGCGCTCGACGGACGTTTGCTCGAGGAGACCGCGACCGCGCCGGACTACAAGCTCTATGCGCTCGGCACCACGCCGCCGAAACCCGGGATGCTGCGCGTCGAAGCGGGCAGCGGCGCATCGATCGAGCTCGAACTCTGGGCGCTCTCGCCGTCATCCTTTGGCAAGTTCGTCGCCGCGATCCCGCCGCCGCTCTCGATCGGCACCATCCGCCTCGCCGACGGCCGCGAGGTGAAGGGCTTTATCGTGGAGCCGGCGGCGATCAACGGCGCCCGCGACATCTCCGCCTTCGGCGGCTGGCGTGCGTTCATGGCGGAGAGCGCTACGGTCTAGCCGTCATTGCGAGCGCAGCGAAGCAATCCATGCCGCCGCTTGTGGAGAGATGGATTGCTTCGCTGCGCTCGCAATGACGTGGAGGACACGTTTCCGACAACACCGATTTCGTAGATGGGCAAAGCGAAGCGTGCCCACCACCACGAGCAGTGCGCGAGATGGTGGGCACGCTTCGCTTTGCCCACCCTACGGGACTACGAAACTACACCGACACCGAGTAGATCTCGTATTCGCCGCGTACCAATGTGATGTGGGCGCGCATGGCGGCGGCGGCGCCGGTCTTATCGCCGCGCAGGATCGCGACCACGACGCGATCGTGCTCGACATGCGATTTTGCCAATCGTCCGAGATTGCGGAACTGGGCGCGGCGGAACGGCTGCACCCGGACCCGTGTCGCCAACGTCATCTCGGCGATATAATCGTTGTGCGACCCGGCATAGATCGTGTTGTGGAAGCGCTCGTTGACCTCGTGAAAGCGCTCGGGATTGCCGGTGTAGCTGAGCACGCGCAATTCCTCATGCACGGCTTCGAGCGCATGCCGGTCGGTTGCCGTCATCCGCTCCGCAGCGAGTCCCGCGCACAGCGCTTCCAATTCCGCCATCGCCTCGAACATGCCGGTAAGCCGTTCGACCGAGGGCCGCGCCACCACCGCACCGCGATGGGCGCGCGCTTCGACCAGGCCGCTCGCCGCAAGCTGGCGCAGCGCCTCGCGCACCGGCGTGCGCGAGACATTGAAGCGGCGCGCGATATCGGATTCGTCGAGCGGCGAGCCCGGCCCGAGCGCGCCGCGCACGATCTCATCGGCGAGCTGCAGGCGCAGCTCTTCGGCGCGCGTGATCCTGGATTGTTGCGGAGACGGACGGTCGACGCGCCGCACCAGCATGTCCGGTCCGGCGGCGGCAGGGCGACGCGGAAGGTCGTCCAGACTCATGTCTTCGGATCCTTCGGTTCGTCGATGATGCTGACATGAGCGGCAACGATTCTCCAGCCCTCGGGGAAGCGTATCCACGTCTGCATCTGCCGCCCCACCTTGCCAGGTGCGGAGTCGCGATAGAACAGGGTCGACGCGACCGCGGTGTCGCGGCCGTAGGTCGATATCACCGTCTTGTCGATCCGGCGATTGAGCCCGGCCGGCGAGCGCCCGGCGCGGAACGCCATGATCGCGTCATAGCCATAGAGATTCTCGCCCATGCCGTAGCGCAGCGTCCGCTTGTCGTTGCGGAACAGCTCATCCAGCACGGCGACGTCGTTCGACACCAGCGCCTTCTCGTAGCGCTCGAATTGCGCAGTCACTTCGGCGAGCACGTCGGGCAGATCGATGTCCATTCGCTAGAATCCTCGCGGCGGCGGCGCGGCGGCCGCGCCCATTTGCTCCAAAGCGTAGGCGACCCGCAGCGCGATGTCCTCGCGCCAGGGTGCGGCGATGATCTGCACTCCGATCGGCATCGGCTCGAGCGGAACCGGCACCGCCACCACCGGCAGGCCGATGAACGAAATCGGCTGGGTGTGAATGCCGATATTGGCGCGCACCGGCAGTTCGACGCCATCGAGCGTGAAGTTCACCTGCCCAAGCTTCGGCGCCACGCAGGGCGTTGCCGGGGCCAGGATCACGTCAACCGTCATGAACAGCTCCAGTACCTTCTCGCGGTACCAGCGGCGGAATTTTTGCGCCTTGTCGACATAGGGCGCCGGGATCATCGCACCCGCGATCAGGCGATCACGCACCGCGGGATCGAAATCATTCGGCCGCTTGCGCAGGCGATCGAGATGCAGCGAGGCGCCTTCCGTTGTCGTGATGACATAGGCCGCCGAGCGGGCCCGCGCGGCTTCCGGAATTTCGACCGTACGCGTCGCGTTGAGCGCCTTGGCGATGCGGCCGACGGCTTCAACCGCCTCCGGAAAGATGTTCTGCTGGAAATAGCCGCCGGCAATGGCGATGCGGAGATCACGGATGCCTCGCGCAAGCTGTGGCACAACCGGCTCGACCGGCCGCGGGCTGCAGGCGGCATCATCAGGATCCAGTCCTTGCATCGCGTCATAGGATAATGCGAGGTCACCTGCGCTTCGCGCCAGCGGCCCGAGATGATCAAAGCTCGCGACGAACGGAAAAGAACGCGCGCGCGACAGCCGGCCATAGGTCGGCTTCAGACCGAAGATACCGCAGAAGGACGACGGCACGCGGATGGAGCCATTGGTGTCGGAGCCGAGCGCGATCGGCACCAGGGCGCCGCCGACCGCACTGCCGGAGCCGCCCGAGGAGCCGCCCGCCATCCGCGTCGGATCGTGCGGATTGCGCGACGGACCGTCATGCACGTTCTCACCGGTGAAGTCATAGGCGTATTCGCCCATGTTGAGCGCGCCGACCAGCACGGCGCCGGCTGCTTCCATCCGCTCGATCAGCGTCGCATCGCGCGCGGCCGGCGGCAGATCGCGATTGATCTTCGATCCGGCGCGCGTGGAGAGGCCCTGCACGTCGAACAGGTTCTTCACCGCGAAGGGCACGCCCGCGAGCGGGCCGACGGTCTGGCCGGCCGCAATCGCTGCATCAAGGGCTTTGGCCTTGGCGCGGGCGCGATCGGCGGTGATATCGGTGAAGGCGTTGAGCACGGAGTCGTGCTTGGCGATGCGGGCGAGCGCCGCCTCGGTTGCTTCCAGCGCGGAGAGCTTTCGCGCGGCGACGGCCTGCGCGATGTCGGCGGCGGACAAGGATTGATCGGTCATTGCGCTATCAGGCGGAGTAGACACTGGCCGGCTCGGTCTCGTCAGGCAGCGGGAATTCGTCCACCATCCGTGCCAGTCTCAGCGAGACCTCGAGATTGGCACGAACCGCCGGCCGCCAGGCGTCCTCGACCGGCAGCCCCATCGCCGTTGCGACGGCGTCGATATAGTCATCCAGGTTGTCGGCAGCCATGACTCTCCCACCCGACGATCTCAACTCAACCACGATCCGATGACTTGGATCGAATCACAACCTCATCTGTTTTATCGAGCGCCGGGAAAGCCTGCGTGCCTGTTTTCTTTCCGGAGGCTGCTCAATGAACAGGCAACGGCGGATGCGGGATCGCCGTCAGCAGCTCCTTTGTATAAGCTTCCTGCGCATCGCCCAAGACCTTTTCGGAACTCCCCTGTTCGACGATCTTGCCGCTGCGCATCACGATGACGCGGTCGCACAACAGGCGCACGACGTTGAGATCGTGTGATACGAAAAGATAGCTCATCCCCATCGACTGCTTGAGATCCTGCAACAGGTTCAGCACCACCGCCTGCACCGAGACATCGAGCGCGGCCGTCGGCTCATCGAGGATGACAAGCTTTGGATGCAGCGCAATCGCCCGCGCGATGCCGACGCGCGCCTTCTGGCCGCCGGACAGTTGATGCGGGAAGCGGTCGAGGAGATTGACGGGAAGACCGACCAGCGTGGCGAGTTCCTCGCAGCGGGCCCGCAATGCGTCCCGTCCCCTGATGTCGCCGAGTTGCAGAAGCGGATCGGCGATCGCGCGCGCAGCGGTGAAGCGGGGATTGAGGCTGTCGGTCGGATCCTGGAACACCATCTGGATCCGGCTGCGCAGCGGCAATCGCGCAAAGGATGGCGGCTTGATCTCGCCGATTTCTTCACCGTCGAAGGCGATACGGCCGGAGGTCTGGTCCAGGAGCCGCATCACCATCATCGACGTGGTCGATTTGCCGCAGCCGGATTCGCCGACCAGGCCGACGCTCTCGCCACGGCCGACATGGAAACTGATGCCGTCGACGGCGCGGAACACCTCCTGCTCCACCGGCGGCTTGCGGCCGAACAATTTTGACAGCATCGCACCTGCGCCCTGGCGCGGATATTCCTTGACGAGCTTTTCGACGAGGAGGAGCGGCTCTGTCTTCTCGTCATCCCCGGGCTTGACCCGGGGGTCCATCCCTTCAGGAGAAGAGTTTTTCGAAGATCGATGGATGGCCGGGTCAAGCCCGGCCATGACGGAGTTAGCGTCGTCCTCCGGCAGCAGATCGCGCAGCGACACGCCGATCCGCGGCGTCGCGCGCATCAGCTTCTTGGTATAGGGATGCTCGGGCTTGGCGAAAATATCGGCCGACCTGGCGGTCTCGACCACGCGGCCTTTCTCCATCACCACGACGCGGTCGCAATAAGCGGCGGCGAGGCCAAGATCATGCGTGATCAGGATCGTCGACATCGAACGACGCTTCGTCAATTCGACGATCAGCTCCATCACCGCCTTCTGCGTGGTGACGTCGAGACCGGTGGTGGGCTCGTCCGCGATCAGGAGCTGCGGATTGCAGGCCAGCGCAAGCGCGATCACGACGCGCTGGCACATGCCCCCCGAAAGCTCGAACGGATAGGCGTGATAACGCTCGCGTGGCCGGGCGATCTTGACCTGCTCAAGCGCCTCGATCGCCTTCTCACCGCGATCGGCCACCGTCGACTGCTGAACGTGCTGACGCAGCACGTCCTCGATCTGGTCGCCGACTTTGCGGATCGGATTGAGCGCGGCGCGGGGGTTCTGGAAGATCATCGAGACCTCGCGGCCGCGCAGGTCGCGCATCTGCGTCTCGGTCGCGGCCTTGACGTCGATGCCGGAGAACATCACCGAGCCCTCGGCGATTTTTCCCGCGCGATCGAGGATGCGCATCACGGCGTAAGAGGTCACCGACTTGCCGGAGCCGGATTCGCCGACGATGCCGACGGTCTCGCCTTTTGCCACCGAAATATTGACATGCTGCACCGCCTTGACGATGCCACGCCGCGTGGTGAACTCGACTGTGAGGTCCTTGACGTCAAGCAGCGGCTGCGCGGTCATGACGAGCGCCTCATTCTCAGCTCGTCATGCGCGGGCTTGACCCGCGCATCCATCGGAAGGTCAACGCTGCGCTTCGCGCGATGGATTGCCGGGTCAAGCCCGGCAATGACGATCAACTGAAAGAGTGCGGCCATTACGTCCTCCGCTGCGGATCGACGATGTCGCGCAGGCCGTCGCCGAGCAGGTTGAAGCAGAACACGGCGATCATCAACGCGAGCCCAGGGAACAGCGCTATCCACCATTCGCCTGACACCATGAAGCCGGCGCCTTCGGCGACCATGATGCCCCATTCGGCGGTCGGCGGCCGGACGCCGAGGCCGATAAAGGAAAGGCCGGCAGCGTTCAGGATCGCGTAACCCATGGTGAGCGACATCTGCACGATCATGATCGGCATAATATTCGGGAGGATATGCACCAGCAGGATGCGGTATTCGCCATTGCCGGAGAGCCGCGCCGCCTGCACGAAGCCGGCATTGCGGCGGACATTGGCCTCGGCGCGGGCGACACGGGCATAGAGCGGGAAATTCACGATCGCGGTGGCGATGATGATGTTCTGCACGGTATTGCCGAGCGCAGCGACGATGCCCATCGCCAGCACGAACAGCGGGAATGCCATGATGGTGTCGGCGATGCGGCCGACGATGCGATCGGTCCAGCCGCCGAAATAACCGGCCGCGATGCCTGCGAGCCCGCCCATCAGGAACACCAGCACGACGGAAGCGACCGCGATGAAAGTATCGAGCCTGGTTGCCACGATGACGCGGCTAAAGATGTCGCGGCCCAATTGATCGGTGCCGAACCAGTGCGCCGCCGACGGCGGTTTCAGCGCCGCCGACGTATCACTCGCGAGCGGATCGTAAGGCACGACATAGGGGCCGAACAGCGCGGCGAACAGGATCAAGATCAGCAGCGCAAAGGCAAAGCCGGTGACCTTGTTCTCGCTGAGCACATAGCGCGCGTGCTCGAAGATGGCTGACAGCCCCGAGGTCCGCGCCGGACCGACGGGCTCAACGACAGGCGCAACGGTGCTCATGCTTCACCCCTACCCTTCCAGCCGCACACGCGGATCGATGACGCCGTAGAGAATGTCGATGACGAGATTGAGCAGCACATACATGACCGCCATGGTCAGCACGAAGCCCTGCACCGGCGCGAAGTCCGACGATATCAGCGCTTCCACCGCGTAGGAGCCGATGCCGGGCCAGGCGAACACTTTTTCGACCAGCACGTTGGCGCCGAGCAGGAACGAGAACACCATGCTGAGCGTGGTGATGACCGGCAGCATCGCGTTGCGGAAGGCGTAGGTGACGATCACGGTGCCTGGCGACAGGCCGCTGGCGCGCGCGGTGCGCACGAAGTCGGAGGCGAGCACCGCCAGCATCGAGGCGCGGGTCATGCGCGCGATCGGCGCCAGCGAGAAGATCGCAAGCGTCGTCGCCGGAAGGACGAGCTGGCTGAGCGCCGAGCGGAACGCTTCGAAATCGCGGGCGATCAGCGTGTCGATCAGATAGAAGCCGGTCACGGTCGGCGGCGCGCTGTAGAACACGTCGAGCCGCCCCAGCGGCGCCGGCGACCAGCCAAGCCGGAAATAGAAGACGTAGACCAACACGAGGCCGGTGAAGAACACCGGAAGCGAGACGCCTGCCGTCGTCGTGACGCGACAGAGATGGTCGATCCAGGAACCAGGGCGCGTCGCTGCGAGCACGCCGAGTGGGATCGCGATCGCGACCGACACCAAAAGGCCAAGCAGCGTCAATTCAGCGGACGCCGGCAGGCGATTGCGGAGTTCGGTCGCGACCGGCTGGCCGGTCGTGAGCGAGGTGCCGAAATCGCCATGAGCGAGATCGCTGGTGTAACGGAAGAACTGCTCGATCAGCGGCCGGTCGAAACCGAGTTTCTTGCGGATCTGCTCGACCGCCTCCTTGGTCGCGGCGGGACCGGCGAAATACGCGGCCGGATCGCCCGGCAGCGCGCGCGTCAGGAGGAAAGTGACAATGACGACCCCGATCAGACTCGGGATCGCGAACATCAGCCGCTTGCCAATCATCGTCAGCATGGGGAGCGCTCCGAGCTGGCGAATGGCGTGCTGGCGAATAGCGAATGGCGAGTAGCGAATGGATGTTCGCGGCCGTTGGTCACATTCGCTACTCCCTATTCGCTATTCGCCACTCACCATTCGCCCACTCACCCCTTCGCCATCGCGCGATAGTCTAGGCGGCGATGGAACCAGTACTGATAGCCGGAGATGTTCTTCTGCATCGCCACGTTGACGAACGGCTGATACAGCGGAATGCGCGGGATGTCGGTGAAGGCGAGATCGACGAAGCTTTTGACGTCGGCATCGTAGGCGGCAGCGTCGCCGAGCGCGGCAGCTTTGCGCGCGCCGTCGATGAACTTGTCCATCTCCGGCGACTTGTAGCTCATCGTGTTGAAGATCGAATTGTTGTCGTGATAGCACCAATAGAAGAAGTATTCGGGGTAATCGAGCCAGCCCGAGAATACATTGGTGAATAGCGGCATTTCCTTCTTGGTCAACTCGGTGCGCCAGTTGGCGCCGGGCACCTTGTTGATGGTGGTCTTGATGCCGATCTGCGCCAGGCTCTCCTGCACCAGCACGCAGAGCGGCTCGTTGACGCCTGCGAAATTGAGGTCGAACGAGATCGTGGTCTCAAAGCCGTTCGGATAGCCGGCCTCCGCCATCAGCGCCTTGGCCTTCTCGATATCGGTGTAATATTTGTGCGGCTGCGGCCAGGCGACTTCGGTCGGCTTGTCCTTCGCGCCGAACATCGGATTGGCGAGCCCGAACAGCACGGCATCGATGATCTTCTGATAGGGAATGGCGTAAGCCACCGCCTGACGGACTTTCAGATTGTCGAACGGCGGCTTGGTGACGTTCATGCCGATATACTGGATGCCGTTGGAGAACGGCAGCGACACCACGTCGAGCTTGCCGTTCGCCTTCATCTCCTGGAAATCCTTGAACGGCAGCTCGTAGGAGATGTCGGCATCGCCGCGCTCGAGCAGCGCGCGACGATTGCCGGCCTGCGGCACCATGCGCCAGATCACGCGCTTGATCTTCGGCACAGGGCCGCCGATCCAGGCGTCGTTGCGCTCCATGATCACCTCAGTACCCGCGGTCCACTTCGTAACCTTGTAGGCGCCGGAGCCGGCGGTCTGCTGCTTGGTGTATTCGAGGCCCCAGGGGTCCTTTTCGGACGCGTTCTTCTTGACCAGTTCCGAATTGACGACGCAGGGCACGATCACGGCGAGATCTGGAATCGTGAGGCGGTCCTTGGTGGCGAAATCGACCCGCACCGTGGAGTCATCGACGATGACGAACTGCTCGGGCTTGGTCAGCGAGCCCGCGCTCATCTGGAAGGTCGGGAAGCCGCCGACGCTGACCGCGCGATCGAGCGACCATTTGACGTCCTTTGCCGTCACCGGCGTGCCGTCGTGGAATTTGGCGTTCTTCTTCAGTTTGAAGGTGACGGACATGTCGCCGACATTCATGTCGTCGGCGAGTTCGCCCTTGAACTTGTCGCGGTCGTAATAGGGTACGCCGCCCGGGCCGCTCTTCATCTCGTGGGTGATCAGGCGATCATAGCAATTCCACGACACTTCATAGCCGGGCACATTGGTGCCGACGCCATGGATATCGAGATTGTTCGGGCCGCCCTCGGAGACGATCAGAAGCGTCTCCGAGCGCGCATCGGCCTTGGCGGGCGACCAGATCGCCGGTGCAGGCACCATCGCGCTTGCGGCCAATCCGGATACGGATCTGAGGAAATCGCGACGTTTCATGGGTGATGCTCCAACGCCCCTGGGAAATGGCGAGGAACAGGTTCGCAAGGTTTGTGCCAAGCCTTAACGGAGCGTTGGCGCAGACCCAAGGCATTGATAACGCTTCGGAATATCGAGAGAAGCAGGGTCAAACGCTCCAATTGGCAGACACCACGTTGCATACAAACCAGTGTTTTTGCCTATTGATTAGGCGGATATTTTTGAACGCCCGATTATTAGGCGAGTCACTTTTACGTGGCCCAAATCAGTTCCTGCAGTTGCAGGAGATCGTCAGCCTTCGCTTGCCAGCCCTCGATGCAGATGTGCCGGTTGAGGTCGCTTGCGCGGTGCAACAGCATCAAGGCCATCAGCCGCCGCTTCAGCGTGAAATCGATGTCGCTGCGGGAATATCCAAAGCCTTCGAGCAGGCTCAGCACGCGGCCCGGCCGGCCCGCGGCCATGAATGCGCCGGGGCCGAGCAGATCGTAGTCGCGCCATCCCGCCAGCACATCGCCGAAATCGATCAATCCGCAAAGGTGCCAGCGGCCGCTCCGCTGCGTCAACATGAAGTTTTGCGGGATGTATTCGCCGGTGAGGATGACCGGCGGTTCGTGCATCGGGATCAACTCGGCGGCGTCGCGCAAGAGATCACCGAGCCCGTCGAGGAATTTTCGCGCCAGCCCCAGCCGCTCGTGCCTGGCACGACAACCTTCCATCTGGCTCCGCATGAACACGTTCCAGCGTGGCTCGATGTCAAGCAGCGGGCCCGGCGGCGCGCGCTGAACATCGGCAATGGTCTCGCCGATCTCGGCGAGCACGCGCTCCTTGTCCGCTTCGGGCAGCGAGGGCCACACCTCCGCACCTAGGATACCCGACACGCGCGTGATGATGAGATAGGGCCAGCGGTCGCGCTCGCCTTCGGCGACGATCTCCGGAATCGGAATCTTGAGCCGTCCGCGAAGCTGCGCGAGCGATCCGCGCTCGGATACGAACTGCGCCCGCAGCAGCGGTGGGAATAACTTCAGGATGAGATCATCACCGAGTCCGACGACGAGGTTGGTGCCGGTCGTGAAGACGTGAGGCGGCGTGGACGCAATTCCGTGACTGCGGGCGATATCCATCGCGACCGGCAGCCAGCGCGATGGGTCAGCACGCCAGGCGCGAAAGGCTTCGTAATCGGGGAAGGTGGGCAGTGGCATCGTCATTCGCAGAACCGTAGCCCGGATGGAGCGCAGCGTAATCCGGGGCAATGCCGCGAACAGATACAGACATCCCGGATTGCGCTGCGCTCCATCCGGGCTACGATCCCTTACCTGTCCGGATTGGCGCGCTCGAACTGGCGCAGCAGCCGGTTACCGCGTTCGACGGCCAGATCGAGCGCGGCCTGCGGCGACTGCTTGCCGGAAAAGGCCTGCTCGAGCTCCTCCTCGATGACGCCGCGGATCAGCACGAAGGAGCCGAGCCGGATACCTTTCGAATTCTCAGTCGGCGGCTTCAGCGTCAGTTGCTCGATCCCGATCGCCGCGCCGGGGTTGTGGTCGTAGAAGCCCTGCGAGCGGGTGAGCTCATAAGCTGCGCGGGTGATCGGCAGATAGCCTGTCGCCTGGTGCCAGGCGGCCTGCACCTCGGGCTTCGATAGATAGGCGAAGAACTTCGCAACCCCGGCATATTCCGGCCGCGGGCGATCGCGCAGCACCCATAGCGTGGCGCCGCCGATGATGCTGTTCTGCGGCGCGCCGGCGACATCAGGCCAATAGGGCAGCATGCCGTAGCCGACCTCGAATTTCGAGTTGGCCTTGATATCGGCGCTGGTGCCGGACGAGCCGATGAAAATGCCGCATTCGCCCTTCTGGAAGCGCGGCTCGGCCGACTGCCCGCGGCCGCTATAGTCGAACACCTTGGTGGCTTGCCATTCCACGAGCTGGGCGATGTGCTTCACCATCAGCGGATTGTTGAAGATGAGCTCCGCATCAAGCCCGCCGAAGCCGTTGGATTTGGTCGCGATCGGCACATTGTGAAAGGCGGAGAAATTCTCGACATTGATCCAGGACGGCCACGACGTGGTGAATCCGCACGGAGCACCCGCCGCGCGCAGCCGCTTTGCCGCCGCACCGAGCTCGGGCCAGGTCTTCGGCGCCACCTCGGGATCGAGGCCGGCGGCGCGAAACAGATCCTTGTTGTAATAGAGGATCAGCGTCGAGGCGTTGAACGGAAACGACAGCAGATTGCCGCTGAGATCGGCGTAATAGCTGGTCACGGTCGGCAGATAGGCCGACGGCAGGAACGGCTCGGACTGATCGCGCATCAGCTCGAACACCGGATAGATCGCGCCGCGAGCCGCCATCATGGTGGCGGTGGCGATCTCGTTGACCTGGACGATGGCGGGCTGGCTGCGCGAGCGGAAGGCGAAGATCGCCGCCGTGACCGTCTCGGTATAGTTGCCCTTGTAGCTCGGCACGATCCGGTAGTCGGACTGGGACGCGTTGAAATCGGCAGCGAGCTTCTCGACCTGCTTGCCGAGTTCTCCCGACATCGCGTGCCACCACATGATCTCGGTCGCGGCATGCGCTGGAGATCCGAGGAGAGTGGTCGCAAGCGCCGCTGGGTATAGGAATCTCATAAACAATGTCACGGTGCGCCAATCCAGGCTTTCGCGCTTGAGAAGCAAAATGACTTTTGCCCCTGATTAAGGCTGCATCGTTACGGTTGCAATCCGACAATGCGTCGGAATGGCCGATTAACCGTAGATCGTCGGATAGCTATCTTTCAGGCTTCTGCTAAAACGTATTGAACCTTTTCTTCCTGCCACAGACCATATCACAAGGGGATTTGTAGCCTGTGTACCGCCGCGCCGGCCTTTCGCGGACCATGACGCTTGTTATCGCGCTGCTGCTGACGGCGGTCGCAACGGGTGCGGCTGCGCGCGAGTTTCGGGCGTCCGATACCCAGAGCGAGGACTATCCGACCGTCCAGGCGTTGCGTTACATGGGCAGCCTGGTGGAGGAGCGAAGCGGTGGCCGTCATCATGTGCGGGTGTTTCATTCGCGGCAGCTTGGCGAGGAAAAAGAAACGCTGGAGCAGACGCGGGCGGGTGCGATCGACATCAACCGCACCAATGTGGCGCTGATCGGCACCATGGTGCCCGCGGCCAACGTGCTGGCGCTGCCCTTCCTGTTCCGCTCGGTCGAACATTTGCAGAAGGTGCTGGATGGCCCCATCGGCAACGAGATCCTTAACTCATTCGAGGCCTACGGATTCGTCGGCTTGGCCTTCTATGATTCAGGCGCGCGCTCGATCTACAACAGCGCTCGTCCGATCCGTTCGCTCGACGACTTCAAGGGCCTGCGGATTCGGGTCCAGCAGTCGCAGCAGATGTCGGACATGATCCGCGCGCTCGGCGCCGAACCGATTGAACTGCCCTACGGTCAGGTGAAGACCGGACTTGCCACCGGATTGATCGACGGCGCCGAGAACAACTGGCCGTCTTTCATCACCGCCGATCACTACAAGTTCGCAGGCTTCTATACGCTGACAGAACATACGATGAGCCCGGAAGTGCTGGTGATGTCGCAAAAGGCGTGGGCGAGCCTGTCGGTCGAAGACCAGGCGCTTTTCCGCGAAGCCGCGAAGCGCTCCAGCACCTTCATGCGCGAGAAGTGGAAGGACCTCGACGAGCGCTCGCGCCAGCGCGCGGAAGCCGCGGGCGTGAAGATCGTCAGCGATTTCGACCGCGGGCCGTTCGAGGCGGCGATGGCAGGGCTCTATGCCAAAGCGCAGCGCGACGGCGCGATCGCGTCATTGATCGCGCGCATCCGCAAGGTGGAGTGAAGCAAGCTTGGCAACACCCGCACAGGATGGAGCAGTGGGACGGCAGGCGAGCCTCGCCGCGCGCGGCCGCGTGCAGATCGTCCAGATGCTGCGGGCGGTGCCGATCCGCTGGCGCATCCTGTCGATCGCGCTGTTGAACTCGGCGGTCGTGGTGGTGCTGGCGGCGTTGATCTGGAACGGCGCCACCGTGCTTCGCTCGGCGTGGGAGGATGTCCGGCAGGTCCGGGAGTCCGACAAGATCCTGGCCAAGCTCGAGACCGAGACCAGCCGGCTGCAGAACCTGATCCACCGCTACATCAACCAGCCGAGCCCGGAGCTTTTCGCCGAGATCCTGCTGCTCCGCGAAGCCGTGCTCGGCACGCTGACCACGCGCGCCGCCACCGATCCGATGCTGTCGGGGTCGGTGGAGCAGCTCGAGCGCGTCACCAGCCGCTTCCTGGACGGCTTCGGCGAATTGCGCGCCGTGCAGGCAAAGATCACCAAGACCTATGAGGAGCAGGTGCTCGGGCCGGCCAAGGACATGGCCGGTCTCTACTCCATCATCGAAGGCGCCACCGGCCATCGCGACGCGCTGATCTGGCCATCGCTCGGCAAATCCCGCGAGGCTTTCACCGCGATGCTGGTGGCGGCGAACGCCTATTATCTGTCGCTCTCGAGCGCATCCGCCGAAGAGGCCCGCCGCAACACCGAGACGATCGAGAAGACGATCCCGGTCATGATCGACCTCGCCGACAACGACCTGCAGCGCCTGGCGCTGGCGCGGCTCAACAAGCGAACCGAAGCGTTGCGCGAGGGATTGGGCAAGTTGACCGAGCAGCTCGCCAGCCGCACCGAGCTGCTCCGCAACACCATCGACGCCAGCCAGGCCGACGCCATCGGCGTCATCGACGATCTCTCGATCAACATGCGCCAGCGCGAGCAGAAGGCGCAGGAGACCTTCGACCGGACGCTGTCGGACATTTCGCGCCGCGTGCTCTCGATCGCGGTGATCTTCCTCGGCATCATCGTTTCCGCGGGCGTCCTGATCGCGCTCTCGATCCGCCTGCCGCTGCAGCAGATCATGGCCTCGATGCACGCCATCACGTCGGGCAGTTACGATCGCCACGTGCTGGGCACCGATGCCAAGGACGAGGTCGGCGCGATGGCGCGCGCGGTGGAAGTGTTCCGCGAGAACGCGATCGCCAAGCGCCAGGCCGAGGACGAATTGCGCGCCGCCAAGGAACGGGCGGAGAGCGCGCTGCTCGAACTCAATACGGCGCAGCAGAACCTGATCGATGCCGAGCGGCTGGCGGCGCTCGGCGGTCTTGTCGCCGGTGTCGCCCATGAGGTGAACAACCCTATCGGCATCAGCCTGACGGTGGCCTCGAGCTTCGCGCGCCGCACCGAGATATTCGAGCACGAGCTGAAATCGGACCAGCTCCGCCGCTCCAAGCTCGACGAATTCGTGAAAAGCTCGCGCGATGCCGCGCAGCAGCTCGTCGCCAACCTGCAGCGTGCGGGCGAACTGATCCAGTCATTCAAGCAGGTGGCGGTCGACCGCTCACATGCCGAGCGCCGCCAGTTTTCCTTGAGCGAAGCGACCGACCAGATCGTCGCCAGCCTGCGGCCGGTGCTGAAGAAAGCCGCGATCGCCCTCACCGTCGACGTGCCGGAAGGCCTGATAATCGACGGCTATCCCGGTTCCTACGGACAAATTTTAACTAATCTTTTCGTTAACGCCGTCAATCATGCGTTCGCCGACCGGCGATCGGGGACGATCACGATTTCAGCGCGGGCCCGCGGCAGCGACGACATCGAGATCATCTTCGCCGACAACGGCGCCGGCATGACGCCGGACGTGCAGCGCCAGGCGTTCGATCCATTCTTCACCACGCGGCGCAACGAAGGCGGCACCGGGCTGGGCTTGCATATTGTCTATAATCTTGTCACCCAGCAGCTCGGCGGTCGCATGGTGCTGGAGTCAAGGGTGGGACAAGGCACCACTTTTCGCATTATCATGCCGAGAATCGCCAAGGGGCAGCCTACGGGCGAGCCCACGATCGCGGACCAAGCCAATGACGGAACTGCTCAATGGCCGAACAGGACGATGTCCTCCACCTGATCGACGACACCGGGCTCGCACCGGAAGATTCGTCCGCACGCAAATGGAAAGTGGCAGTCATCGACGACGATGCTGCAGTGCATGAAGGGACCCGCTTCGCGCTGTCCGACTACAGCCTGAACGGGGCCACCCTGGAAATCCTGTCGGCCTATTCTGCGGCGGAAGGTCGCAAGCTGATGCGGGAGCATCCGGACATCGCCGCCGTGCTGCTCGACGTCATCATGGAGACCGACGTCGCAGGGCTCGAGCTCGTCGAATATATCCGCAACGAGATCAAGAACGAGACCGTCCGCATCATCCTGCGCACCGGACAGCCGGGACAGGCGCCGGAGCGGCGCGTGATCGTCCAATACGACATCAACGACTACAAGGCCAAGACCGAGCTCACCGCCGACAAGCTGTTCACCTCGTTGACGGCGGCGCTGCGCAGCTATCAGCAGCTCGAGCGCATGGTGCAGACAAGGCGCGGGCTCGAGATCATCATCGACGCCGCCTCCACGCTCTACGACTTCAAATCGATGCAGCGGCTTGCCGAGGGCGTGCTGACCCAGCTCGCCTCGCTGCTCAATGTCGAGTGCGCCGGCATCCTTGTGCTGCGCGATGACGGCGCGGGCAGCGAATTGTCAGTGCTGGCAGGCTCCGGCTGCTACAGCCGTTTCATCGGCACCACCAGCTCGAAATCGCTCGATCCTGATCTGCGCGAGATGGTGGAAGCCGCCTTCCAGCGTCGCAAGAACGAATTCGCCGACCACCGCAGCGTGCTCTATTTGCGCACCGGCAGCGGCCGCGAAGTCGTGGTGCTGTTGCAGGCGGAGCGCCAGCTCTCCGACACCGACCGTGCGCTGGTCGAGATCTTCAGTAGCCGCCTCTCGATCGCGTTCGACAACGTGATCCTTTACCAGCAGCTTCATGAGGCCAACACGCAGCTCGAGGACCGCGTCGCCCAGCGCACCCGGGCACTGATGCAGGCCAACCGCCGGCTTTCGGCGCAATGGCTGAGATTGCAGCGTGCCAACGGCTTCAAGAACGAGATCCTGGGCACGGTTGCCCATGACCTCAAGAACCCGCTCGGCGTGATCCTCGGCCGCACCGAGATGCTGACCGAATTGATCGGCGCCGGCTCGCCAAAGGAGGCGGTCGCGACCCAGGTCGAGCACATCAGGGATGCCACCAAGCGCCTGACGTCGATGGTCGATCATCTGATCTCGGATGCGATGGCCGACGCCTTCGACATCACCATCCGCCGCGAACCGGTCGATGTCGCGGCTCTTATCAACGAGGTCGCCGAAGCGAACCTGCCGCTGGCAGTCAACAAGCAGCAGAGCATCTCGGTCTCCGCACCGCCGAATTTCGTGACCATGTGCGATGCCGACCGCATTCGCGAGGCAATCGACAATCTGGTCAGCAATGCCATCAAATACTCACCAATCGGCGGCAAGATCACGGTGATCGTCACCCATGAGGGCGACAACACGGTGATCCGGATCGCCGACGAGGGCGCCGGCCTCTCGCCGGAGGATTTGGGTCGCCTGTTCGGCAGGTTCCAGCGCCTGTCAGCCAAGCCGACAGCAGGGGAGAGTTCGACCGGGTTAGGACTTTCGATCGTCAAGCGCATCATCGACATGCATGGCGGCCATGTAACGGCACAGAGTCCCGGGCCCGGACAAGGCTCGATCTTTACGGTTACATTGCCTGCTACAGCAGAGACATCATGACCCAGAGCCCGCACATCATCATTGTCGATGACGAGGCACCGGCCCGCGAAATGGTCGGTGATTATCTCAAGATGCACGGCTTTGGCGTGACGCTGTGCGACGGCGGAAAGAGCCTGCGCAGCGTGATCGAGACCAACCATCCCGACCTCGTGGTGCTCGATCTCAACATGCCCGAGGAAGACGGGCTGTCGATCATCCGCGATCTCAAGAGCCGGATGAATGTGCCGGTCATCATGCTGACGGCGACCGCGAGCCCGATCGACCGCGTGGTCGGGCTTGAGCTCGGGGCCGACGATTACGTGGCAAAACCCTGCGAGCTGCGCGAATTGATGGCGCGGATCCGCTCGGTCCTGCGGCGGAGCACGCCGGCCAAAGCGGCAGCGCCAGAGGCGACGGCCGCCAAGACCGAGAAGGAACAATTGGTCCGCTTCGGCACCAAATGGCTCGACCTGCAGGCGCAGGCGCTGCGCGACGACGAGGGGAACGAGCATCCGCTGACGGCATCCGAATTCGGGCTGTTGAAGGTGTTCGCGGCCAATCCGAAACGGGTGCTGTCGCGCGAGCGGCTGCTCGAACTGGCCAATGCGCGCGACGCCGAAGCCTTCGACCGCGCCGTCGACCTCCGGATCATGCGCATCCGCCGCAAGATCGAAATCGATCCGACCAAGCCCGCGGTCATCCGCACCATCCGCGGCGGCGGCTATCTGTTCTCACCGAGCGGCGAAAAGGCCTGATCTTCACCGCCCGCCCAATGCTGGGGGCGGGAGAACGTATCAACGAGCCGTTCGGTTTCGCCCTATCCGCAACCTCCCCGCCATTTTCCTCGCATTGAAATTACTAGCATTTTTGCCCCGAATGTTTCGTCGCCCGCCCCCCGACGAAACAATTCTCCTACGGATGAAACCATTTTCCGCTTTTCGCGCAGACATCCCGAAACCGTGGCTCATTAACAATTCTCCCAACGAAAGCCGCCAAGGCGAACTGGGAGCCTGTCATGTCGAACGTCGTCGCCATCAACGCTGCAGCCAACGATCATATCGCCGCTGCACGCCAGACATCCGACGAAATGCTGCTCGGCAAGATCGCCATAGGCGACCGGACAGCCATGCACGTGCTCTATTCCCGCCACAACGTCCGAGTCTACCGTTTTGTCCTGCGCATGGTCCGCGACACCACGGTGGCGGAAGATCTCGTGAGCCAGGTGTTCCTGGACGTCTGGCGCACCGCCGACCAGTTCGAAGGCCGCTCGCAGGTTTCCACCTGGCTGTTGTCGATCGCCCGCTTCAAGGCGTTGACCGCGCTGCGCCAGCGCCGGCACGAGGATATCGAGCAGGAAGAAGTGCTCGAGATCGTCGACGACGCCGACACGCCGGAAGCCGCGCTCGACCGCGCCTCGACCAGCGAGATCCTGCGCGCCTGCGTCGCGAAGCTGTCGCCGGCGCATCGCGAGATCATCAACCTCGTCTATTATCACGAGAAGTCAGTGGAAGAGGCCGGTGCGATCATCGGCATTCCCCAGAGCACGGTGAAGACCCGCATGTTCTATGCCCGCAAGCAGCTCGCCGAATTGCTGAGGTGCGCCGGCGTGGAAAGCCTCGCGGCGTGAAGGAGCGATCCGGAATGTCGTAAGGAAGGCCGGAAATTGTACGGATCGTCTTCGGAGCCAGAGGGCGGCCACGAAACAATTGAAACAATCGACGACATCACCCGGAAAAGCTCAGCCTGTATACGTTAACCATCGAACGCAACGCCAACGCCGAACAGGAGAACGACATGCTGAAGCCGTCCTTCCGCTTCTTCATCATCCCGCTCGGCGCAGTGGCTACGCTTGCAACGCTGTCGAGCCAGAATGTCGCCCCGCGCGCGCAGCGCGATGCCGGTGCAACGCCAGTGCGCGAGCAGGTTATCGATTGCAGCACCAAGAGCGCCGCGGAAGTCTGCGAGATCAGATAGCGAGTTCTTACATCTTCAAGTTCTAACCTCCCAAGACGACCTCCAACGACCCGGCCGGGATGCCCCCCAGCCGGGTCGCTCTGCTTTTGTGGCTCGTACAATCACCGTGGAAGCCTCACACAGACGTGACCACATCCGAATAAGGCAGACGTAACGTCTGATCTTGTCTTCGCGAACAACATCACACTGCCGGCTCAGGCATTGGGCGTGGCCGGGTTGTGACGGACGATCGTGATGTTGAATCTTGTTCTGGCGCTGCTCGCAGGTGTCGTTACCGTCGCGGCGCCTTGCACCCTGCCGATGCTGCCGATCCTGCTTGGGGGATCGATAGGCCAGACCAGCAAGGCGCGGCCGGCGATGATCGCGCTCGGCTTTGTGATGTCGTTCTCGATGGTGGCGTTGCTGCTGAGCGCGATCACCCGCGCCTTCGATTTCGATCCCAACGTGCTGCGAACCGGCGCCGCGATCCTGTTGCTCGGCTTCGGGCTATTGATGATCTGGCCCGCGCCGTTCGAATGGCTGACGATCCGGATTTCCGGGCTCACCGCGGGCGGTTCGCCGGGCAATGCAACACCATCGCAAAGCCTGATCGGCGGCTTCGTGCTCGGCACGACACTCGGGCTGGTATGGACGCCCTGCGCCGGGCCCGTGCTGGGCTCGATCCTGACCATTGTCGCGACGTCGAAAGATACCGGCTGGGCCAGCTTGCAGCTTGTCGTCTACGCCGTCGGGGCGGCGCTTCCGATGCTCGCCATCGCCTACGGCGGTCAGGCCGTCACGACCCGCATCCGCAGCATTGCGCGGATCGCGCCGCGACTGCAGCAGGGCTTTGGCGTCGTCATCATCGCGTTCGCGGCCCTCTCCTACTTCCAATACGACACGCTGATCGTGGCGTGGCTGACCAGCTTCTATCCCAACGGCCAGATCGGCCTTTGACCTCAAAGGAAATCACCATGATCCTGCGTTCACTTATATCCGCGCTGATCGGCACCGTTTGCCTGACCGGCATGACCGCTCCCCATATCGCTCGTGCGCAGGAGCCCGCGGCGAAGGTCACGGCGGCGCAACAGAGCGCGCCAAATTTTGCCGGCATCACCAAATGGTTCAACTCGCAGCCGCTCGACATCGCTGACCTGCGCGGCAAAGTCGTGCTGGTCGACTTCTGGACCTATGGCTGCGTGAACTGCGTCAACACGCTGCCCCACGTCGTTGCGCTCGACGCCAAGTACAGGAATCGAGGTCTCGTCGTGATTGGCGTCCATACGCCGGAATTTCCGTTCGAACGCTCAGCGTCCAACGTCCAGGCCGCGCTGAAACGGCACGGCATCACCTATCCGGTGGCGCAGGACAATGAGTCGCAGACCTGGAATGCCTACCGCAACCAGTATTGGCCCGCGCAGTACATCATCGACCAGAATGGACATATCGTATTCCATCACGACGGCGAGGGACAGTACGAGCAGATTGACCGCACCGTCGCCCGGCTGCTCAACGCCAACAGTTGAGCGCTTCTGCGACAACCAAAGTACTATCGTCAAACCCGGCGCGCCAGGTCCGCGCCAGGTCCGCGCCGGGTCGCTCCCTCTGCCTTGGTCATATTGACATGTTTTCACTACGATCGGACGCGTGATAACCTCACGTCGTAATTCACGATGGGTAGCGTGTCATGTTCGAAGGCTGGGATGCGGTTGCGCTCGCCCGGGCGCAGTTTGCTTTCACGATGTCGTTTCACATCATATTCCCGGCTTTCTCGATCGGGCTCGCCAGCTACCTCGCGGTGCTCGAAGCGCTCTGGCTCTGGACCGGGCGCGAGGTCTTCATCAATCTGTTTCACTACTGGCTGAAGATCTTCGCGGTCGCATTCGGCATGGGCGTGGTGTCGGGCATCGTGATGTCCTACCAGTTCGGCACCAACTGGTCGGCCTTCTCCGACAAGACCGGGCCCGTCATCGGACCGCTGATGGCCTATGAGGTCCTGACCGCGTTTTTCCTTGAAGCAGGCTTCCTCGGCGTGATGCTGTTCGGATTGAACCGCGTCGGTCCCAGGCTGCACTTTCTCGCCACGTTGATGGTCGCGATCGGCACGCTGATCTCGGCATTCTGGATCCTCTCGTCCAATTCCTGGATGCAGACGCCGACCGGCTACGCGATCAATGCGAGCGGCCAGTTCGTGGCGGCCGACTGGCTCAAGGTGGTCTTCAACCCCTCCTTCCCCTATCGCCTCGTGCACATGGTGCTCGCGGCCTATCTGACCACCGCGCTCGTGGTCGGCGCGGTCGGCGCCTATCATCTGCTGCGTGACCAGCATCTCGCCGGCCCACGCGTGATGTTCTCGATGGCGATGTGGATGGCGACTTTCGTGGCGCCAATCCAGATCCTGGCCGGGGACCAGCACGGGCTGAACACGCTGGAGCATCAGCCCGTGAAGATCATGGCGATGGAAGGCCACTACCAGAGCCACAAGGACGGCGCGCCGCTGATCCTGTTCGGATGGCCCAACCAGACGGCCGGCCGGGTCGACTTCGCCGTCGAGATACCCAAGCTCGGATCAGTGATCCTGAAGCATTCGCCGACCGCGCCGATGGACGGGCTCGACACCGTGCCGCGCGAAAACTGGCCGCCGGTACCGATCACCTTCTGGTCGTTCCGCATCATGGTCGGGCTCGGCTTCCTGATGATGGGGCTCGGCCTGCTCAGCGCGTGGATGCGCTGGCGCGGTCAGCTCTATTCCTCGCGCTTTCTGCACGGCTTCGCAATGCTGATGGGGCCGGCGGGCTTCATCGCGGTGCTGGCGGGCTGGATCACCACCGAGACCGGGCGGCAGCCATTCACGGTCTATGGCCTGCTGCGGACGGCCGACTCCGCTTCCCCGCTCGCTGCGCCTGCGGTCGGCTCCTCGCTGCTCGCTTTCGTCATCGTCTATTTCGCGGTGTTCACGGCGGGCGTGATCTATCTGCTGCGGCTGATGGCGGCGCCGCCGCATCCCGGCGAAGCGGGACCGCCGCGTGACGTTCCCGCCCGCGCCGCCGGCATCACCCCGGCCGCCGCCGCGGCAACAGAGGTCGCGTCATGAGCGGCGCGGTCGACCTTGCCACGGTCTGGGCCTTCATCATCGCCTTCGCGGTGTTCGTCTACATCGTCATGGACGGCTTCGATCTCGGCCTTGGCATCCTGTTTCCGCTGTTTCCAAGGAAGGCGGATCGCGACATCATCATGAACAGCGTGGCGCCGGTCTGGGACGGCAACGAGACCTGGCTGGTGCTCGGCGGCGGCGGGCTGATGGCGGCGTTCCCACTCGCCTATGCCGTGCTGATGCCGGCGCTCTATACGCCCGTTATCGCGATGCTGGTCGGCTTGATCTTCCGCGGGGTCGCCTTCGAATTCCGCTGGCGCACCACGCAAAGGGAACGCAACCGCTGGGACAGCGCCTTTTTCGGCGGGTCACTGGTCGCGGCGCTGGCCCAGGGCGTTGCGCTCGGCGCCATCCTGCAGGGTGTGCATGTCGAGGCCCGCCAATATGCCGGCGGCTGGTGGGACTGGCTGACGCCGTTCAGCGTGCTGACCGGCATATCGGTGTTGGTGGGTTACGCGCTGTTGGGCGCGACCTGGCTGGTGATGAAGACCGAGGGCGCGCTGCGCGACAAGGCCTATCAATTGAGTTGGGCGTTACTGTTCGCGATGCTCGGTGCGATCGTCGCCGTCAGCCTCGCAACCCCGTTCCTCAGCGTGCAATATACCCAGCGCTGGTTCACCTGGCCGAACATCATCCTGACCGCGCCGGTGCCGCTCGCGGTGGCGGCCGTCACCGCGCTGCTATTGCGCAGCCTTGCGAACAAATATGACTACCAGCCGTTCTTCCTGACGCTGGCGTTGTTCTTGCTGTCCTATGCCGGCCTCGGCATCAGCATGTATCCCTATATCGTGCCGCAGAGCATCACGATCTGGGAGGCGGCCTCGCCTGCCAACAGCCAGATCTTCATGTTGGTCGGCGTCGCGATCCTGATTCCGCTGATCCTCGCCTACACGGGTTGGGCATATTGGGTGTTTCGCGGCAAGGTGCGGCCCGGCAGCGGGTATCACTGATGCCGCACGAGGAGAATCCACGCCCGCTCGCGAAGCGCCTGATGTGGTTCGCCGCGCTTTGGCTCAGCGGCGTCGGCACCGTGGCGTTGATTTCGTTCGGCCTGCGGCTCTGGATCGCACCACAATAAGACCGCTGCACTACAGGGTCATGACGGAAATCGCAGGTATTCCAGCGAGCTATCTCCTCCGCCCCAAACTTGCCATCAAGCTGCCACTGAGATTTGATGCTTCCTGATTTGGGTGGAGCATCAATGCATTTGGCCGCGGGCCAACGAGGAGACCTTTGTATGACGAAACTTCGTCAACTCATCTGGATGGTCATTGCGGCAGGCGGCCTGATGCTTTCGGCCTCGCAAAGCCAGGCCCAGGCGCCCGATGTCGGCGATCAGCCAGGCCTTGTCCCCGACGATAATGTCGAGCTCGATCCGGAGTGGCGCAAGCAGGTGGTCTACTACCGCACCAACGAGGCACCGGGAACCATCATCATTTCGACCAAGGAGCGTCATCTCTACCTGATCCAGGGCAACGGCCGCGCGATCCGTTACGGTATCGGCGTCGGCCGTGAAGGCTTCCAGTGGCAGGGTCTCCTGAACATCACCCGTAAAGCGGAATGGCCGGACTGGACGCCGCCGCCGGAAATGATCGCACGCCAACCCTACCTGCCGCGCTTCATGGCCGGCGGCCCCGGCAACCCGCTCGGCGCTCGCGCGATGTATCTCGGCACCACCGTCTACCGCATCCACGGCACCAACCAGCCCAACACCATCGGCACCGCGATCTCCTCCGGCTGCTTCCGGCTGGTCAACGCCGACGTCGCCGATCTCTATGATCGCGTCCCGGTCGGCACCAAGGTCATCGTCCGGCAGAAGCCCGAACTGTAACTGCCCGCCCGCTTTTCCCTTCCTGACACCTACACCTGGTGAGAAATAAATAATGAAGCGCACATTTCGAGGCGGCCTGCTGATCGGGCTCGCGGTTGCGGTGCTGGTCGGCGCCGCCGCCATCGCCTATGAGCGATACGACACCAAGACCTTGAAGCGTACCATCCGCCGCGGCGAAGTGCTGTGCGGCGTCAACAAGGGCCTGCCGGGCTTCTCGATCCCCGACGAGAAGGGCAACTGGACCGGCTTCGACGTCGATTTCTGCCGCGCGGTGGCGGCCGCGATCTTCGACGATCCGTCCAAGGCGAAATTCATCCCGCTCGATGCCAGCGAGCGCTTCAAGGAGTTGCAGAGCCGGAAGGTGGACATCCTCTCGCGCAACTCGACCTGGAGCATGTCGCGCGAGACCAATTACGACCTCTATTTCCCCGCCGTCGCCTATTATGACGGCGAAGGCTTCATGCTGCCGCGCTCGCGCAACATCGACTCCGCACTCGACTTGAACGGCAGCAAGGTCTGCGTGCAGGGGGAGACCACGACGCAGCTCAACCTCGCCGACTATTTCCGTCTCAACAATATGAAATTTACGGAGATGAAGTTCGGAAAGCTCGAGGATGTCGTCAAAGCCTATGACAGCGGGCAGTGCGACACCATCACCGCCGATGCCTCGCAGCTCTATGCGCTCAGGCTCAACCTCTCCAAGCCCAACGATCACGTCATCCTGCCCGACATCATCTCCAAGGAGCCGCTCGCGCCCGTGGTGCGGCTGCGCGACGACGACTGGATGATGATCGTGAAATGGACGCTGTATGCGATGATCAACGCCGAGGAGCTCGGCATCACGTCGAAGAACATCGATGAGGCGCTGAAATCGAAGAAGCCCGAGGTGATGCGGCTGGTCGGCACCGAAGGCTCCTATGGCGAGGACCTCGGCCTGACCAAGGACTGGGCCGCCCGCATCATCCGCCACGTCGGCAACTACGGCGAGATCTACGACCGCAATGTCGGCAGCGAGTCGAAGCTGAAGATCCCGCGCGGCCTCAACCAGCTCTGGAACGCCGGCGGCATCCAATATGCGCCTCCGATCCGGTAAAGGTCTCGCACGCCGTCATTGCGAGCTTCCGAACCGCATCGACGTCTCGCGCTTCCCTTCTCCCCTTGTGGGAGAAGGTGGCGCGAAGCGCCGGATGAGGGGTTGCCTCCGCGAACGTCGGCGTGCGTCGAGAGAGACCCCTCACCCAAGCGTATCAGTTGCTGACGGCGGAGCAGCCCTCTCCCACAAGGGGCGAGGGCACATCAACGCGCACCGAAGCATTGGCTCCCACCCTCATTGCAATGAGGGTAACTCCATCAATACCCCTTCGCCCTCGCCAACTGATCGGCGTGGAAATTGCTGTCGCCGAACAATTCCTGGCAGACGCGGGCGCGCTTCATGAAGAAGCCGATGTCGAACTGATCGGTCATGCCCATGCCGCCATGCATCTGCACGCCTTCCTGCACCGCGAGCGTTGCCGTGGTGCCAGCGCGCGCTTTTGCAACTGCGACCGCGCTGCCGGCATTGGCGGCATCGGCATCGAGCGCCTGCAACGCCTTCAGCACCGCTGCGCGCGTGATCTCGATATCGATATAGAGCTGGGCGGCCCGGTGCTGCAGCGCCTGGAATTCGCCGATCGGCTTGCCGAACTGCTTCCGCTCCTTCAGGTAAGCGACGGTGCGGCCGAACACCTCCTCGCTCAGGCCGACCATTTCCGCCGCGACCGCGCCGCGGCCGATATTGAGCACGCCTTCGAGCAGCGGATAACCCTGATCAACCTCCCCTAATACGCTGTCGGCGTTGACCTCGACATTATCGAACACAATGCGCGCAGCGTTGTGCGAGTCCACCATGATGGTGCGCTCGGTCGCAATTCCCTTTGCCTTGGGATCGACCAGGAACAGCGTCACCCCGTTGCTCTCCCCGGCGCTGCCGGCCGTGCGGGCCGCGACGATCAACAGACCCGCGGTGTGGCCGTCGACGACCAGCGCCTTGTCGCCATTCAGCTTGAAGCCGTTGCCGCTGCGTACCGCCTGTATGCTGGTCTGCAGCGGGCGATGCTTGGCGCCCTCGTCGACCGCGAGCGCGGCCAGCAGCGAGCCGTCGGAGATCTTGGGCAGATGCTGCGCTTTCTGCGCCTCGCTGCCGCCGCGCGACAGCGCCGAGGCGGCGAGGACGGACGTGGCAAGGAACGGCGACGGCATCAGCGTGCGCCCGATCTCCTCCATCACGATCCCGGCCTCGACCGCGCCGAGCCCGCTGCCGCCGAATTGTTCTGATACCAACAGGCCGGAGAAGCCCATCTCGGCAAAGGTCTTCCAGAGCTCGCGCGAGAAGCCGGTTTCGTCCTTGCTGTCGCGCAATTGGCGCAAATGCGAGACCGGCGCCTTGTCGCTGATGAGGCCGCGCGCGCTGTCGCGCAGCATGGATTGTTCTTCGGTGAGGATGAGGGCCATAGACTGAATCCGAAAACCTGAGACGATGAATGTTTCCGTTGCACTCCTCCCCCTGCAAGGGGGAGGTTGGGTGGGGGTCTGCCGCTTGCTCCGTGTCTGTGGCTGACCCTCACCCGTCGCGCTCTGGCGCGCAAGTGCGCTGCCGAGCGCGCCGACCTCTCCCTTTCAGGGAGAGGTGAAGTTAAGCTCCCGGCAGGTCGAGGATGCGCTTGGCGACGATGCCGAGCATCACCTCCGACGTGCCGCCTTCGATCGAATTGGCCTTGGTGCGCAGCCAGGCGCGCGGCCGCGCGCCGCCGCGGGAGCGCTCGCTTTCCCATTCCAGCGCATCGATGCCGCCGGCCGACATCAGGATCTCGTAGCGGCGCTTGTTGAGCTCGGTGCCGTAATATTTCATCGCCGAGGAAAATGCCGGATGCGCCTGCCCCGCTTTGGCGAGATCAACCGCGCGCTCGGCGGCCGCAGCGAGTGCTGCTTCATCGATTTCGAAGCTCGCAATCTGGCTGCGCAGCACCGCGTCGTCCAGCCGTCCCTGCGCGTCGGCACCGATGGAATCAGCCGCGATCTGGCCGAGCGGACGGCCGACGCCGCGCTCGCCCATCCCCGAGATCATCGCGCGCTCGTGCTGCAGCAGATATTTTGCAACGTCCCAGCCGCGGTTGATGGTGCCGACAACATGCGACTTCGGCACCCGCACATTGTCGAAGAAGGTCTCGCAGAACGGCGAATAGCCTGAGATCAACAGGATCGGCTTGGTCGACACGCCCTTCGAGGTCATGTCGAACAGGATGAAGCTGATGCCGTCATGCTTCTTCGCAGCGGGATCGGTGCGCACCAGGCAGAAGATCCAATCCGCATAGTTGGCATAGGAGGTCCAGATCTTCTGGCCGTTGATGATGAAATCATCGCCGTCGCTGTCGGCCCGCGTCTGCAGCGAGGCGAGGTCGGAGCCGGCGTTCGGCTCGGAATAGCCCTGACACCAGCGGATCAGGCCGGCCGTGATCTTGGGCAGATGCTCTCTCTTCTGCTCCTCCGTGCCGTATTTGAGGAGCGCCGGCCCGAGCATGGAGATGCCGAACGAGGTCAGCGGCTGCCGCGCGCCGATCGCCGTCATCTCCTGGCGCAGGATCTTGGCTTCCTCACCATCGAGCCCACCGCCGCCATAGTCCTTCGGCCAATGCGGCACCGTCCAGCCCTTGTCGCGCATCCGCTCGAACCAGACCCGCTGCGGCTCGGAGGAGAACTTTGCATTACGGCCGCCCCAGAACGTGTCACCGTCCGAGGTCATGGGCTTGCGCATCTCCGGCGGGCAGTTCTGCTCCAGCCAGGCGCGGGTTTCGCTGCGGAATTTCTCAAGATCGGCCATGGCGCGTTTCCATCTGACGAATTGTTGAAACGACCTTAGCCGCCGGACCGTGGAATTCAATATCTCCCTGCGCCTGGCGCCGGTGGCCGCGAGGCCGGAACGGGTGTATTCGCTTGCTGGCCTAACGATTGAAAAACAAGAGGAAACGGACATGAGGCTGAAGCTGCTTTCGCCTGGCGAAATGAACGAGGCGCAAAAACAGACCTATGACGAGGCGATCGCCGGCAAGCGCGGCTCCGCGCCGGCGCCGATGATGGCCTGGCTCAACAGCCCGGAAATGGCGCGGCACGGCGCGCGGCTCGGCGAAATGCTGCGCTTCAACACGATGTTTCCGCCAAAACTTTCGGAGATCGCGATCCTCGTCACCGCGCGCCACTTCACCGCGCATTACGAATGGTGGGCGCACAAGCGCCTCGCGCTGAAGGGCGGCCTCGACCCGAACATCATCGATGCCATCCGCGACCGCCGCACGCCGGAATTCGACGACTCCAAGGCCAGCATGATCTACGACGTGGCGAAATCGCTGCACGAAGGCCATGGACTGTCGCAGGCGCTGTATGACCAAGCCGTCGAGACGCTCAGCGTGCGTGGCGTGGTCGAGATCATCGGGCTCTGCGGCTACTACACGATGGTGTCGATGACGCTGAACACGTTCGAATTCGGCTTGCCCGACGGCGAGGTGTCGGAGCTGGCGTGAGCCAGGAGCGCCGCCGGAAACACAGGGTTTCCGGACAGGCCGGTTCCGTGCGGTTCGGATCATCGCTACATACTGCCTTTAACCGGAGCAGCACCATGGCGCAAAATCCTCCCATCATCGCCGGCACACGGATCGGGCATGTGCACCTGAAGGTCGCCGATCTCGATCGCGCGCTCGGCTTCTATTGCGGCGTGCTCGGCTTCGAGCTGCAGCAGCGACTGGGCTCCGGCGCTGCGTTCATTTCGGCGGGCGGCTACCATCACCACATCGGGCTGAACACCTGGGAGAGCAAAGGCGGGCACCCGCCGCCATCAGGCACCACCGGCCTGTACCACACCGCGATCCTCTACCCCACCCGCCCTGCGCTCGCGGACGCGCTCCACCGCGTGCTCAGCGCTGGTATCGCACTCGACGGCGCCAGCGACCATGGCGTCAGCGAGGCACTGTACCTGCGCGACCCCGACGAGAACGGCGTCGAGCTCTACTGGGACCGACCCCAAGAGCAATGGCCGCGCACGCCGGACGGCAAGCTTGCGATGTTCACCAAGCGGCTCGATCTCGAGGATTTGCTGCGGCAACGGGAAATCTAACCCCTCATGGTGAGGAGGCGCGCAGCGCCGTCTCGAACCATGAGGCCCCTATGTCGCCCGTGGCCCATCCTTCGAGACGCGGCCTGAAGGCCGCTCCTCAGGATGAGGTCGGCGTGCGTGGTGCGTGTAGCTACGCATTGGCGCGTCCCCGCAGCATGATCAGCACGGCCGCGATGAGTTCGAGCACGATGCAGCCGTAGAACGGCAGCGTGTAGCTCCCCGACACATAGCGCAGCAGGCCGACCACGCCTGGACCGAACGCATAGGTGATCTGGTTGATGGCGGTGACCAGGCTCACCAATACGCCGAACGAGCGCGGGTCGAATTCGCGCTGCACGATCAGGGCCGGCAGCGTGATCAGATTGCCGACCGAAAAGCCGAATACGGCACAGGCCGCAATCAGCGCCCAATCGCTGCGCAGGTTGATGATGACGAGGAGCGCCACGGACTGGCTGACGAAGGACAGCGCCGACGCCAAGCGCTGATTGAGCCGGTCGATCACGAAGGAGAAACTCACGCGCCCGACCACCGCCATCGCGGTCAGCAGCGCCATCGCCACCGCCGCGCGCTCGCGGCCGATCACCTGATCCAGGAATGAGATCAGGTGCACGATGAAGCCGACCTGGGCGAACAGCACCAGGGCGAATGCAATCGAGACCGAGAGGAAACCGAGATCGCGAAGCGCACGGGCGCGGATCTGCGTCGGTGACGGCCCTCCCGCAGCAGACAATGCCACCGCCCCGATATGCGCCGGCGGCCGGCCGACGAAGACCAGGATCACCGGCACCATCAGCGCGACCATCGCGATCGCCGCCGCCGTCATCGCGCCGGAGAAACCGAAATAGCCGATGCCGGCGATCAGCAGCGGAACGCCGACGATGCCGCCAAAGCTCGCGCCGTTCAGCGCCAGGCTGATGGCCATGCCGCGCTTCTTGTCGAACCACAGGCCGAGCGTGTTGGTGATCATGCCAAGGCTGGTGCCGGCCCAGCCGAAGGCGAGCACAGCGTCGGCAAGATAGAGCTGCCAGGGCTCGCGCACCTGCCCGATCGCGACCGCCGCCGCAGCCATCGCGATCGTTCCCGCGACCAGGCAGCTCCGCGGACCGAACGCCTTGATCGCTTCGGCGACGAAGACGACCAGACCCGCACCCGCGAGATAGAAGAACGTGGTGCCGGAGGAAATCAGCGACGCCGGCCAGCCATGCAGGCGCTGCAGCTCGGCAACGTAGACGCTCTGACCGTAAAAGCCGAGGCCCCAGCCGAACGTCGCGAGCAGAAAGCAGACCAGCACGATGCGCCAGCCGTCGTAGCGGAGCGCGGCCTCGTCGGTGCTGGTGTGAGTTGATGCGTCCACGATTCTTGCTTGTCGTTTGTCCGTTAGCCGTCATGCCCGGGCTTGACCCGGGCATCCACGTTCTTCCTGGCCGCCAAGGACGTGGATGGCCGGGACAAGCCCGGCCATGACGAACCACTATTAGCAGGGCCTACAAGATCATCATTTCGACCACGATCGAACTGTCAGCAGTTGTCAGCAAGTCCCGGTCTTGAGCATGGTCTGTTCGGAAAACCGGCGTCCACTTTTCCGGATCATGCTCTAAAGACTCGGTTCCGGAAACTCATCGACGGCGCGCAATTTCGCCCGCCGCTTCGCGAACGAGGCGATCCACAGTACGACGAGCCCCAGAACCACCGGCGGGAACACGACGAGATTCACCGCCGACCAGCCGTAATTGGCGAGCAATTGGCCTGACGAGAACGAGCCGATCGCCATCGTCCCGAACACCAGGAAATCGTTGAACGCCTGCACCTTGTTGCGCTCCTGCGGCCGATGCGTCTCCAGCACCAGCGCGGAGGCGCCGACAAAGCCTAAATTCCAGCCGACGCCGAGCACGATCAAGGTCGCCCAGAAGTGCAGCGCGGTCAGGCCCGAGAGCCCGATCGCCGCCGCAAGCGCCTCCAGGAGCAGGCCGAACGCGACGATGCGCGATGCGCCGAAGCGGGCGATCAGCGAGCCCGTAAAGAAGCTTGGGCCATACATCGCGATGATGTGCCACTGGATCGCGAAATTGGAATCACTGACGGAAAGGCCGCACATCTTCATGGCGAGCGGCGCCGACGTCATCACCAGGTTCATCATGGGATAGGCGATGATGCCGCACAGCGCGGCGGCGATGAACCGCGGCTGCCGCGCGATCTCGAGTAGCGGCCGGCCGCCATGCAGGTCGACCGCGGCCGGTTTTGGCGCATCGACGCCGGCCAGCACCGCCATCGCGACCAGGGCGACGAACGCCTGCATCAGGAAGCTGAAGGCGAAGAGATAAGGCGGCCAGATGTCCATGGTCCATTGCACGAGTTGCGGACCGAGCACGCCGGCGAATACACCGCCTGCCATCACCCAGGATACGGCCTTGGGCCGGAACGCGGCGCTGGCACCGTCGGCGGCGGCGAAGCGATAGGATTGCGCCACCGCGCCATAGAGCCCGCCGAGAAAGGTCGCAAGGCAGAACAGCCAGAAAGCGCCGTGCAGGATGGCGAAGGCGCCGAGCGCGCCGGTCAGCGCGCCGCAGCCGGTGCCGATGATGAAGGCCGTGCGGCGGCCATAGGCGCGCGAGATGACGCCGGTCGGCAGCGTGCCGGCGGCAAGCCCCAGCACATACATCGACAGCGGCACGGTCGCGAGCGAAACGTCGGGCGCCAGTGTCGCGCCGACGATCGAGCCGGTCGCGAAGATGACGGCCGAATTGGCGCCGGTCAGCGCCTGCGCCGCAGCCAGCCGCAGCACATTGGCGCGCGCCCGCGCGTCGTCGGCGATCTCATCGCTGGATATGGCACTCATCGACGTTCCCATTCCAAGGCGCCCGGCAGGGAACCTCGCTGTTGCCGGCGCACTATGGAGAGCGGACGCCGCCCGATCAACCAGCGCAAATGGACCGAGGTTATGCGGGGGGCGCCGTGCAAACAGCAAGGCCTGTAGGATGGGTAGAGCGAAGCGAAACCCATCGCGACGGAGCAAGCAGTGCGAATGATGGGTTTCGCTTCGCTCTACCCATCCTACGATTTCGGGCGATCGGGCACAGAGGGCACCGGCGGCGCGATGTAGACCTTCCAGCTTACGGAGGGGCCGGGGTGGCCGTGGACGAAGCGGCGTGTGGTCATGATCAGGCGCTCGGCGTGCGGCGCGTTCTTGTCGATCCAGCTCTCGAACGCAGGCAGGCGTCCGTCATTGGGATCGAACACGCCGATGAAGCCGAGGCGCTTGGCTTCCGCTTCGCTGGTGAGGCCCGCGCCCCAGATTTCGCCCGGCGTGAACGGCGCTGGATGATCAGGGCTGTAGAACACCAGCGGCATGATCACCTCCGTGGTGCCCGCCACCACGGCCCAGCGCGAGGCGGCTTTGCGGTGCCAGGCCTCCGTGAGCTCGCGCGCAAGCTCGGCACGTGCGCCGTATTTCGCGACGCTGTTCGGATCGGCGGCAAGCTCGCGCTCGGCAATGGTCGGCGACGCGAACAGCATGGCGATACTGATCACGAGCCAGATCGCGCTGATCCGAAACAGCGCCATTCTGGGGATCCGCAGCCAGGGGATCGCGACCAGCGCGAGCGGCGTCAGGAAGAACAGCGAGATGCCCCAGTCGGTCTTGATATAGATCTCGAAAAACAGCGCGCCGAGCGGCGGCCCGATCGCGACGATGATCTGGATGATCCAGACATTGAGCGCCTGCGAGAGATTGACGCCGGGATTCGGCCCGAGCGACCAGTTGCGCGTGAACAAGGTCGACGGCCGCCGCACCAGCGCGCCCCAGCCGAGCGCGAGCGCCGCCAGCACGATACAGGCGGCGAGCAATCCGAGATTGTGGGCGATGTAGCCGTTGACGAGGTACAGACTGACCGCGCGATTGTCGATGCTGTAGACATCCCCGGCATAGGTCAATGGCGCAAAATGGGTCTCGCTCAGCCAGACGATATGCGGAATCATCGCCACAATCATCGTTGCGATCGCAACCCACGGCGCCGGCGAAGCCAGGAAGCGAAGGCGCTCGGGATGGATCAGCGCCGCAAGCCCGATGGCGCCGATCATGGTCAGCACCCAATATTTGGTCATCAGCGCCAGCGCGCCGGCAAGGCCAAGCCAGACGCCCGAAATGACAGTGCGCTTCTCGAACGCGTAGAGATAGGCCAGCACGACCGGCGGCAGGGTCGCAAGCTGCAACAGGTCGGCGTTGTACTTGTAGCCCTTGAAGTTGAAGATCGGATAGAGCGCGAGCGTCACCACGACGAAGAAGGCGCGGCGGCGGTCGACGACACGCAGCGCGATCAACCAGCAGACGATAAGGCTCACGGCGATGACCGCCATCGCCAGCGCATAGGTCGCCCAATCCGTCACCGGAAAGATGCGGAACCAGAGGCCGGCGACCCAGCCGGACAGCGGCGGATGCTTGCCATAGCCGAGCTGGAATTTCTGGCCCCAGGCAAAGGCCTCCGCGACGTCCATATGGATGTCCTGCGCGGACTTCAGATTGACCAGGATCAGCGTCCACAGCACGGCATGGGCGAGCGCAAAGGCGGTGACGAACCATAATCCGGTGACGGGATCGGTTGCGCGCGCCACCAGCCACGCCGCCAGGCGGGGGATAGAGAACTTCCGTTTTGCGCGCGCCGCCGCGGGCAGGATTGATGCAGTCGCCATGGGCCCTGCCTAGCCTGTTTTACGGGCGAATGAAATCAGCTTGGCGTGACTATGGGAGACCGGCGCCAGAGAGTTTCCCCGCCGCTGCCGTTTGCCGCAGCGACCCACAATCGGCAGAAACACCCGCCAAAACCAACCAAAACCGGCTCAAATTTCCGCAATGTGGTTGCCGCTTCGGGGTGCGAATGCTATCTCGCGCCCCATGACGACCGTCCCTATTCCGAACATCCGCAACTTCTCCATTGTCGCCCATATCGACCATGGCAAATCGACGCTGGCCGACCGCCTGATCCAGATGACCGGCGGCCTGTCGGATCGCGAGATGGCGGGCAAGGAACAGGTGCTCGATTCCATGGACATCGAGCGCGAGCGCGGCATCACCATCAAGGCGCAGACGGTGCGGCTGAAGTACCGCGCCAAGGACGGCAAGGATTACATCTTCAACCTGATGGACACGCCCGGCCATGTCGACTTCGCCTACGAAGTCTCGCGGTCGCTGGCGGCCTGCGAAGGTTCCTTGCTGGTGGTCGACGCCAGCCAGGGCGTCGAGGCGCAGACGCTCGCCAATGTCTACCAGGCGCTCGACAACAACCACGAGATCGTGCCGGTCCTGAACAAGGTCGACCTGCCTGCGGCCGAGCCCGAGAAGGTCAAGCAGCAGATCGAGGACGTGATCGGCATCGACGCTTCCGACGCCGTAATGATCTCGGCCAAGACCGGCCTCGGCGTGCCTGATGTGCTAGAGGCCATCGTCACCCGCCTGCCGCCCCCGAAGGGCGACAAGGATGCCACCTTGAAGGCGCTCTTGGTCGATAGCTGGTACGACGTCTATCTCGGCGTGGTCGTCCTGATCCGCGTCGTCGACGGCGTGATGAAGAAGGGCAGCCGCATCCGCATGATGGGCACGGGCGCAGCCTACGACATCGAGCGCGTCGGCTTCTTCACGCCGAAGATGCAGCAGGTGGACGAACTTGGTCCCGGCGAGATCGGCTTCATCACTGCGGCGATCAAGGAAGTCGCCGACACCCGCGTCGGCGACACCATCACTGACGACAAGAAGCCGGTGTCGGAAATGCTGCCGGGCTTCAAGCCGGCGATCCCGGTGGTGTTCTGCGGCCTGTTCCCTGTTGACGCCGACGATTTCGAAACCCTGCGCGCGGCGATGGGCAAGCTCCGCCTCAACGACGCCAGCTTCTCGTTCGAGATGGAGACCTCGGCCGCGCTCGGCTTCGGCTTTCGCTGCGGCTTCCTCGGGCTGTTGCACCTGGAGATCATCCAGGAGCGGCTGTCGCGCGAGTTCGATCTCAATTTGATCGCGACTGCGCCGAGCGTCATCTACAAGATGAAGCTCACCGACGGCAGCGAGATCGAGATCCACAACCCGGTCGACATGCCGGACGTGGTCAAGATCGCCGAGATCGATGAGCCCTGGATCGAGGCCACCATCCTCACCCCGGACGAATATCTCGGCAGCGTGCTGAAACTGTGCCAGGACCGCCGCGGCTCGCAGAAGGAGCTGACCTACGTCGGTAGCCGCGCGATGGTGAAATACGATTTGCCGCTCAATGAAGTGGTGTTCGATTTCTACGACCGGCTGAAATCGGTCTCCAAGGGCTACGCCTCGTTCGACTATCATCTGACCGACTACAAGCCGGCCGATCTCGTCAAAATGCAGATCCTGGTCAATGGCGAGCCGGTGGACGCGCTGTCGATGCTGGTGCACCGCACCCGCGCCGAGGGCCGCGGCCGCGCCATGGTCGAGAAGATGAAGGAACTGATCCCGCCGCACATGTTCCAGATCCCGATCCAGGCAGCGATCGGCGGCAAGGTGATCGCCCGCGAAACCGTGCGCGCGCTGCGCAAGGACGTCACCGCCAAGTGCTACGGCGGCGACATCACGCGTAAGCGAAAACTTCTGGAGAAGCAGAAGGAAGGCAAAAAGAAGATGCGGCAGTTCGGCAAGGTCGACATCCCGCAGGAAGCTTTCATTGCCGCGCTGAAGGTGGATAGCTGAGGCAGAGGCCCAACCCGCCAGGGGCATGGCGAGATCAGGTCCAGTCTGAGGCTTTGGGGACCGGACAACAAAATATCGAAAAACAACCCCATGCAAAGCAGGCGGTGACTGCCTTCGGGACGCCTTATTGTCTCGCGTTGCTTGGCAGGGCCATCATCGCAAAGCTACAGCGGCGACATCACACGTAAGCGAAAACTTATGGAGAAGCAGAAGGCAAGGGGATGCGGCAGTTCGGCAAGGTCGACATCCGGTAGCAGTCCTTCATTGCAGCGCTAAGGATAGATAGCTGATCCAGGCCGTCATTGCGAACGTGACCAGCTAACCCGCTATACCAAAACGCTGGGCTTGCCACCTTGATCTACGCACCTTACGGTTGATCGATTCCGAAGGGTCAAGGATGTCGTTTGCCGTTGAAAAATCTGCGCTTGTTGATGTTTTGACCCATGCAGATTGCGTCCTGTTCGTTGGGTCAGGCATTTCCACGTGGTCAAATCTTCCGACTTGGAACCAGCTCCTCTTGGGCTTGATAGCCGCGTGCGAACGTCGAAATGGAAGCACTGTGCTTGCCCGCGATGCGCTAGCTCGGGGGAATCTTTTAGACGCTGCCGATAAACTGGCGGATGTAATCACGCCGCTGGAAATCGCTACCACTTTGAGGAAAGAGTTGGGCTTCGCCGATGCCAAGCCTCACGAAATTCATCGCCTTCTGACGAATCTTGGCCCAGAGCGATTCGTCACCACCAATTTCGACAATCTTATTGAACAGCAACTGGGGCTTGAAGGCCGTTTAGGCTCATTTCGGACAGTGACTAATAGGCAAATTGCCGAGCTGGCCGACATTCAGAAGGCTAGCGCGAATCGATTTGTCTTTAAGCCCCACGGCGATCTCGCCGAAGCAGAAAGCCTGGTGCTCGCCTCAACACACTACGATCGCATCTTGTTAGGCGCGTCAAATCTAGTCAGGCCGGTACTCGAAACTTTGTTCGTAAGCCGTCCAATTCTATTTATTGGTTATGGTTTGCGTGACCCCGACATGTTGCTCCTGCTTCGAACGCTAAAGGAACGCTACAACGGCAACGCAGGAGAATTCTACGCTATAATTGCAGATGCCAGCAAAGAACTCGTTGAATACTACTGGCGCCAGTATCGACTGCGCGTTTTTGGATATCCCACAAGCGAACAGGGAAATGACCATCGAGAGCTTCTTGCTCTGTTGCGATCTCTTTCAAACGACGTAGCCAGGAATCTCAAAATTCAAAGAGGGCCTCGCCTGTCACAAGGCATGAATGACAGCAATGATCTCATTCGTTACGCGGCACGTCTGATCACACCCGCATCCGCCGTCTCTTTTCCGGTCCGTGTCCTCCTCAAAGGTTGGCGCGATCAGTATCGAGTTCCCGAGCAGGTCAGAAAGTTTCATGGATCAAGGCTTTCCCACTTGCTTGAGAGCTGTACCGATCCCTTCGTTTTGCAAGGTCCAGCTGGGTCTGGCAAATCTTTCTCCATATCTGACCGACTTTCGCGGGCGGGTCAAAAAATTCTCAACTGGAGCCTAGAGAATTCTACAGACGGAGAACCGCCAGTCGTGCCGATCTTGCTGGATGCCCGCTTGTACCGCGGCGATTTTGGCCCGCTCATTGCGGCAACAGCGCCTGCATCGCTTGACTTGCAAAGAGTTTCACAAGCCCACAAGGTTATTTTGATTGTAGATTCCCTAGATGAGATGCCTGCTAAGCACCTAGAGTCTGGACATTGGCGATCAAATCTTGAAGCAGTGGCATCGAAACTCAAGAATGTCAGCATTCAATTTGGTACGAGAAGAGCTGACCTTATTTCTGATCCATCTATCCCTGTCTTCCTTGTTCAGCCATTGGCTGAAGGGATCGTCATCAAAAATTTGGAAGAACTTGGAAGAACAAAGGAAGAAATAACACCTGATCTGTTTGAGGCTCTGAAGACTCCTTTTACTCTGGCTCAGGGCCGACGTCTTCTCGGTCTGAACAGAGATATTACTTCGACGCCCGCTCTATTTTCGAAGCTTCTAGATCAAGCTTTAGAGCGAGCGGTAGGGAAGGAATGGACGGATCAGGTTTTTGATCATCTTTCGGCGCTCGCTGCTGATGTTTTGTCCGGTGGTTACGATACGATTCCGATCGAAACTGCCGCAAGCAAGCTCGCCAAGTCGAAGCGACCATCGAAGAGAACGCAAGACAACCGGTGGCTCATCGAGCGCCTCGTCGATGCGGGAATTCTCGTTTCCGAAATTGACAGCCACGTTCGATTCGTACACAGGTCGGTCGCAGAATTTCTAGCCGCCTTTTTTCTTTTGGCGAACTGGCGTCGCGGCGGCGCAAGGCTTTCAGATGTTTTATCCGTACGACGATGGGACAACGCAGTCGCTTGGGCCTCGACCTTGCTGGACGAGCCTGAAGGCCAGACATTCTTGCGAGAGGTCTATCTTATTGATCCTGAAGTAGCCGCCAGGTTGGCGCGAGCCGCAGAGGTTGGAAAGGTTCACGTTTGGTCGACACTCTTCGAACTAGTGGCTCAATACCCTCCTCCGGACGAGCAACAGTACGATTTCATTGAATCGCTCGAAGATTCGACCCCTCCGAATGAGGCCTTGCCGAGGTTGCGATCATTGACAGTTGGAGGTGACGCAATAGGAGGTTGGGCCGCGGCTCTGCTTGCCTATCAAATGCCCGACGCAGAACTGCGGCACTGGATGGAAAGAGTTTGCAGGGGAGCTAGACTTCAATTTCATCAATCATTTTGGTCCGACCTTAGGCGCCCGAATTGAGGACCAAATTCTAGAGGAATTTTTGGAAATCCTAGCGGCTTCGGACAGGACTGTTCGACCGAACAAGGATCCAAGCGGTGCGGACGAAGGGCGCTTGGCGCGATACAATCTTGAAGCAGTCATTGGGGGACTTTCCAAGAGCTCCCGGGATAGGCTGCTCGCTTGGTCTCGGGGAAGATCGGCAACCCTGCGTGGCTCAATCTGCAACGGAATAAGAGACGTCGAAGACGACATTGCCGTTCAGCGGTATTTGGCCAGTCAATTCGATCGACATGTGCCGGAAGCCGTTTTCTCTCTCTACTTGGGGATGGTTTATGGCAAAGGACCGTGGATGTGGTGGACGCTCCCCTACACGAGTCGGCGCCTTGAAATATTGATCGGCACGCTGCGCTCTGATGACAAGGATGTTCGATGGGCGCTAGAGCTAACTCGCTGCCTTGTAACACGCAATCAGGATTGGCGTACCGCGATCACGGATCATTCCCGCATTGAAAAGAATGCCTCAGTTGCGCGCGTATTGCGCTTGTTGTTGTCTCCAACGAGGGCGAGCGCCGTCTTCAAAAAAATACTTCTAAAGGCACCAAAGCCCGGCGCAGCCTTGACGTCCATTGAGCGGGCTTTGTGTACGATGGCCGATCACTACGTTATCGATGTTGATGAAACAGAGATACTTGAATCTCTCAAAAGCAATACGCATTCAACATTGGGACTTCTGGCGGATGCGTTCTTCAAATACAGTTTTGATAAACTTCCGATAAAGATAACCCGGCTACACGATTGGATCACATTACTACACAGCCACTTTTCGATTGAAGAATGGCCCAATGATTTCTCCCTCGGTGCGGCCTGTAGCTATTTGGCTCGGGCAATGCCCATCTCTGATCACGTTCAGATCATTCGCTGGGCCAACGACCGCAAAAGTTCGATAAGAGACTTTGTACTCGGGCTAATTGTCCCGCGTATGATGGGCATTACTACTGACGATTTAACGCCCAGTTCAGGGAAACGTCTTCTGGACCTTTACGTCAACGGACACTTAGAGCCTCATCCGTCGCCAGGCGAGATCGCCACGGAACAATTCATAGCCGAGCTAGTGTTGCCATATGCTCAATCGATCAAAGATGATCCGCGGGAACGACAAGCCATACAGCAGGTCCTGACGGATGCTGGCCGTCGTCATGACCGTCGATATGCGCCACCTTGGCAGGTCGCCTCTGTATAACAGGGACTCGATATAACTTGCCGTTCTCCCGCGCGATGGTGAAATACGATTTGCCGCTCAACGAAGTGGTTTTCGATTTCTACGACCGGCTGGAATCGGTCTCCAAGGGCTACGCCTCGTTCGACTATCATCTGACCGACTACAAGCCGGCCGATCTCGTCAAAATGCAGATCCTGGTCAATGGCGAGCCGGTGGACGCGCTGTCGATGCTGGTGCACCGCACCCGCGCCGAGGGCCGCGGCCGCGCCATGGTCGAGAAGATGAAGGAACTGATCCCGCCGCACATGTTCCAGATCCCGATCCAGGCAGCGATCGGCGGCAAGGTGATCGCCCGCGAAACCGTGCGCGCGCTGCGCAAGGACGTCACCGCCAAATGCTACGGCGGCGACATCACGCGTAAGCGAAAACTTCTGGAGAAGCAGAAGGAAGGCAAGAAGAAGATGCGGCAGTTCGGCAAGGTCGACATCCCGCAGGAAGCTTTCATTGCCGCGCTGAAGGTGGATAGCTGAGGCACTGTCGTCATTCCGGGGCTCGCGCAGCGAGAGCCCGGAATCCATTTCTCCACATACTATGCGGCCCGATGGATTCCGGGTTCTCGCTACGCGCGCCCCGGAATGACGGCGGCGAGTGCCTCGACCACCTTGCCCTCCCCCCACAGATAAGCCACCATCGCGTTCCCGCTCAACAAAACAACAACAGCGAGGAAACGCATGAGCAAGGTGGAAGGATTCGATCTCGCCGGGAAGGCGCGTGCGCTGGCGCCGTTGATCACAAAAGATGCCGACGAGATCGAGCGGACGCGGCGGCTGACGGGCGCGGTGACGGCGGCACTGGTCGACAACGGGCTGTACCGGGCGCTGCTGCCGAAACGCTTCGGCGGCACCGAGGCGACGCTGGAAGCGTTCATGCAGATGCAGGAGGAGATCGCCAAGGCCGATGCCTCCACTGCCTGGTGCCTCGGCCAATGCAGCGTCTGCGCGATGACCGCGGCCTATCTCGAGCCTGATGCGGCGAACGAGATCTTCAACGTCGCGCCGGGCATTCTGGCCTGGGGCGCGATCGCGCATGAGGTGAAGGCGGTGCCAGGCGGCTATCTCGCCAATGCGCGCTGGGACTTTGCCTCGGGCTCGCGGCAGGCGAGCTGGCTGGGGGCGCATGTGCGCGTGGTCGAACAAGATGGTACGCAGCGCAAGAAGCCGGACGGCTCGGCGGAAATCCGCACCATCCTGTTTCCGGCGGCCAGCGCCACGATGCACGACGTCTGGGACGTGATCGGGCTGAAGGGCACCGGCACCGATTCCTATTCGGTGGCGAATCTGTTCATCCCGGAGAAGTTCGCGGCGCTGCGCGACGATCCTTCGGCCTTGCGCGAAGGGGGCCCGCTGTACAAGCTTTCCACCAACATGGTGTTCGGCATGGGCTTTGCGGCGACCGCGCTCGGTGTGGCGCGCGCCACGCTCGATGCGGCGATCGAGCTTTCGCGCGGCAAGACGCCGCAAGGGTTGAAGGCGATGCGCGAGAACAATGCCGTGCAGGGTTTGATCGGCCGCACCGAGGCAAGCCTGCGCGCTGCGCGCGCCTATCTCTATACGACTGCTGCGGAGGTCTGGCGCGATCTCGAACGCGGCGTTTCCCTGACCGAAGGCCATCGCGTGGCGCTGCGCGTCGCCTCGACCTGGACCATCCACCAATCGGCATCCGTGGTCGATACCGCCTATCACATGGCCGGCGCGACAGCCGTGTTCGCTGCCAACAAGTTCGAGCGCCGCTTCCGCGACATGCACGCGATCGCGCAGCAGATCCAGGCCCGCGACGTCAATTACGAGGACGCCGGCCGCGCGATCCTCTCAGGCAATCTCGCGGGATCGCCAACGACGCGGTGAGCAATTCGTCATTGCGAGCGAAGCGAAGCAATCCATGTCTCAGCGCGTGGCGCTAGGGATTGCTTCGCTTCGCTGGTAATGAGGAGTTGAGAGATTTGGAATCACGCTACCAGCGCGGCTTCGTCGTTCGTCCCGCCGCGCTGCGCCTGCAGCAGGCTGACGATGTCGGCATTGGGCCTGGCGCGGCTGAACAGGAAACCCTGGCCTTCGTGGCAGCCTTCGGCGCGCAGGCAGCTCAGCTCGGCTTCGGTCTCGACTCCCTCCGCGGTGATGGTGACGCCGAGGCCCTTGCCGAGGCTGATGATCGAACGCACGATCGCCTGCGCATCGCGGTTGGAGCCGAGGTCGCGCACGAACGACTGGTCGATCTTGATCTTGTCGAACGGAAAGCTGCGCAAATAGCTGAGGCTGGAATAGCCGGTGCCGAAATCGTCCATCGAGATGCGCACGCCGAGCGCGCGCAGCGCGTGCAGCGTGGCCAGCACCTGGCTGCTCTTTTCCAATAGCAGCGTCTCGGTGATCTCGAGCTCGAGCCGCCGCGCCGGCAGACCGGAATACTTCAGCGCTTCCGTTACCTGCGACAACAGATTGCCGGTGCGGAATTGCAGCGGCGACAGGTTGACGGCGACGCGGACATCGTCGGGCCAGTGCGCGGCATCCATGCAGGCGCGCCGCAGCATCAAGCCGCCGAGCGGATTGATCAGGCCGGTCTCTTCCGCCACGGGGATGAACTCGCCGGGCGAGATCATGCCGCGCTCGGGATGCGGCCAGCGCACCAGCGCCTCGAAGCCGGTGATGCGGCCGCTCGAGAGATCGACCAGCGGCTGGTAGAACGGCCGCAAGCCGTCGTTCTGGATCGCGTCGCGCAAATCCATCTCGATCTTGCGGCGGGTCTGGGCGCGCGCGTCCATCTCGGCCTCGAAGAAGGAGAAGGTGCCGCGGAATTCGCTCTTGGCGCGCGATAGCGCCATGTCGGCGCTCTTCAACAGTTTCTCCGATTCGTCACCGTCTCCGGGCGACATCGCAATGCCGATGCTGGCGCCGATCACGATGGAATGGCCGTCGAGCAGATAGGGTTCGCCGATCGCTTCCAGCAAGCGCTTCGCGAGCAGCACCGCATCCTCCGGACGCGACACGCCGCTCTGGACGATCGCGAATTCATCGGAGTTGAGACGGGCCAGCGCATCTTCCTCGCGCAAGGTCGAGCGCAGGCGCTTTGCGACCCCGCGCAGGAGCTTGTCGCCGACGCCATGGCCGAGCGTGTCGTTGACGGCCTTGAAATTGTCCAGCCCGAGCACCAGCACCGCGACCTTCTCGGCGCTGCGGCGGGTGTGCAGCAGCATGTCGTCCATCTGCTGGCGGAGCAGATTGCGGTTGGGCAGCCCCGTGAGCCCGTCATGCTGGGCCATGAAGGCAAGCCGCGCCTCGGCGCGCTTGCGCTCGGTCATGTCCATCAGCGCCAGCAGCACCGCGGGCTGGTTGCCATGCATCAATTCGCGCGAATAGATCGCAAGATCGATCAGCGTGCCGTCGGCCCGCACATGCTTCCAGGTCCGCGCCGCCTGCTCGTCGCCGCCGCGGCCGCCGATCCATGGCAGTTCGGTATCGAATGCCTGCAGGCTGCGGATGGTCAGTTTCTCAAATTCGGTGCGGCTGAAGCCGTAATGCTCGGCCGCGGCATCGTTGACGGAAAGGATTCGCTCGCCGTCGAGCGAGCAGAGGATCATCGGCACCGGGTTGCCGTCGAACAGCAGGCGGAACGACGCCTCGCGCTGCTTCAATTCGGTGATGTCGACGCGCAGGCCGACGACGCCGCCATCCGACGTCAGCCGCTCCTCGATCAAGACGACGCGGCCGTCGGCGAGCTTCTGCTCATGCCGCTCTCCGGGCTCATAGAGCTTCTTCAGCCGCTCGGCGATCCACGCCTCCTCGCGGCCGACCGCCTCGGGATAGTCGCCGCGCGCGACGCCGACCCGGAGCGTATCCTGCAGCCGCGCACCGTGCTCGAACTGGTCGGAGCTGCGGCTATAGATCTCCGCATATTTCTTGTTCCAGAGGATGTAGCGGCCTTCGGCGTCGAGGAACACGATGCCCTGCGGCAGGATGTCGATCGCCTCGCGCAGGCGTTCGTTGGAGCGGCGCGCATCCGCGATTGCCGCTTCAGTCTCGGCGCGGTTGCGCACGATCTCGCCGATCTCGGATGGAACGCGCCGCCTGCCACTTGCAAGCTTCGGATCGGGTTTGACGGGACGGCCGGGAATTCTCGCCGCCACCTTACGCTTCAGTTTCTTAGCCGTTCTTGGCCGCATCTTCGGCATCGACTTTTCGCCCACACGCACTCCCGCCGCGGATGGTTCTCCGATAAGTGTCTGAAAAAATGGTGTATTCCGCCGGTTTCCAGAATAGAGCCGGACTCCGAGCTGCCTGTTTAGGAGGCGGACGTCCGCATCTCTGAATACCGGTGGGCGGCTCGGAGGGGCTGAGAAGCAAATCCAACGGGCAAATCAACCAAGCGCGCGCAGCCAATTTTCCCGCGATCCGGGTAGCGATGCTGCGGATGCACCAATGGCGCGTATTCCGCACGAAATTGCGTCATTCCGCGACAGGGTTAGTACCCGGTTAAGCCGCGAGCTTGCATCGAACCAATCACGAGGCGGCGGCATCTGCTGCCGCCAAAAAGGCTTCGGGCGCCTGCCGGTTCAGGCTATCCTCCGCTCCAGGGGACGAGGCGCAAGCATCGCCTTGGGGAGGGCACCCGATGCGCCAGAGCACGCACAATCGATCTCTCACCATCAGCACTCTCTTGGCGGCGACGCTGGCGCTGCTGCTGACGTGTGGTCCCGGCGCTGCCGGAGACTACCCGGACCGCACCGTCAGGATCATCGTGCCATTCTCTGCCGGCGGCACCGCGGATGCGGTCCCGCGGCTGGTGGCGGATTGGCTGTCGCGCAAATGGGGCCAGCCGATCGTAATCGAGAACAGGATCGGTTCAGCCGGCAACGTCGGGGCCGAGGAGGTCTACAATGCCGACCCCGACGGCTACACCCTTCTCTCCGCGCCACCGCCGCCGCTCGTCATCAACCAGAACCTTTTTCGCAAGCTCCGCTTTGATCCGGCGAGGTTCGAGCCGATCGTCGTGATGGCGCAGGTGCCGAACGCGATCTTCGTCCGCCCGAACGGCATCAAGGCGTCCAGCGTGGCGGAGTTGATCGATCATCTGCGCGCAAACCCCGATGGGCTCACAGCCGCCACGCTCGGCAGCGGGACAACGTCGCATCTGAGCTCCCAATTGTTCGAGACGATGGCGAAGGTGAAGCTGCGCCAGATTCCCTATCGCAGCACCGTGCCGGCGCTGCAGGGCCTGCTCGCCGGCGACGTCGACCTGATGTTCGACAATCTCGGCGTCACGCTGCCGCTGGTGACGGCCGGCAAGCTCAAGCTGCTGGCGGTGGCTTCGCCCAAACGGTTGCCATCCATGCCCAACGTGCCGACGATCGCCGAAACGCTGCCGGGCTTCGAAGCGGTCGCCTGGTTTGCGATGGTGGCGCCGCCAGGGACGCCGAAAGCGATCGTCGAGAAGATCAATGCCGACGTCAACGAAGTGCTGGCCCGGCCCGATATCCAGGCCAACTTCCGAAAGCTCTCCGCGGAAATCTATGGCGGCTCGGTGGAGCGGACGTCGCAATATCTGCGCAGCGAGGTCGACCGCTGGAGCACGGTGATCAAGTCGGCCAAGATCGAGATGCAGTGAAGGCTCTTCCGACCTCTCCCGCTTGCGGGAGAGGTCGGCGCGTAAGCGCCGGGTAAGGGCCCTCTCCACACGAAGAGTCCGGAGATACCCCCACCCCGGCCCTCCCCCGCAAGCGGGAGAGGGAGTTTAGCTCCATCAACCAATTGCGATGTCACGGCGGCTCGCGGACCATCGAATCCATGTTACCCTGACTGCCCTTCGAGTGAATCCCATGACGTCCCGCCCGATATTGACCCTGCTGGTTCTTGCAGCTCTATCGCTTGGTGCCGACGCGGCGTCGGCGCAGGACAGAGGCTCGGTCAATCCGAAGCCGCTGCCGCCGCTCGCCAATCCCAACGATCCCAAGCTCGGCGCCAAGGAATTGTTCGCGCGCAAGGTGCTGCCGACGGCGACGCCGACGCGGGTGATCGGCTCCTATTCCAAAGGCTGTCTCGCAGGCGCGGCGCCGATGCCGATCAATGGCGAGACCTGGCAAGTGATGCGGCTGTCGCGCAACCGCAACTGGGGCTATCCCGGCATGATCGCGCTGCTCAAGCGCCTGTCGGTAAACGCACACAAGGATGCCGGCTGGCCGGGTATCCTGGTCGGCGACATCGCGCAGCCGCGCGGCGGGCCCGCCCTGAGCGGCCATGCCAGCCACCAGATCGGTTTAGATGCCGACGTCTGGCTGACGCCGATGCCCGACCGCAGGCTGTCGCGCGAAGAACGCGAGGACATGTCGGCGGTGATGATGGTGCGGCCGGACCGGCTCGACGTCGATCCCAAAGTGTTCACCCCCGGCCATGTGCTGGTGCTGCGCGACGCCGCGCAGGAGCCCGCCGTGCAGCGGATATTCGTCAATGCCGCGATCAAGAAGGCGTTGTGCCGCGAGGCCAAGGGCGACCGTAGCTGGCTCGCCAAGATCAGACCGTGGTGGGGCCATGACTATCACTTCCACATCCGCATGCGCTGCCCGGCCGGCGCCAGCGAATGCGAGGGACAGCCGTCGCAGTCGGAGGATGAAGGCTGCAAGCCTTCCGACTTCGACTTCTGGTTCTCCGATGCGGTGCTGCATCCGAAGCCGCCGCCGATACCGCCAAAGCCGAAGCCGCCAATGACGCTGGCGCAAATGCCGGCCGCCTGCAAAGCGGTGCTGAACGCGCCGGACGCGAAGCAGTAACATCTTCTTCGATTGACGCTCCATCCGGGCTACGCATTGTCCCGCGAGGATAACATCTTCGTCAGGACGCTATTCCCACGGCGGCTTGATGGGCTATTGTCGCATCGGCCAGCGCCGCAAGCGCAAGGCGTCTGCCGGGGACGACGGTCCCGCTCGTTTCAACCAAAAGCCACATAGGCGCAGCACGACTGCGCGCATTCAACCCTTGCGAGGAGCGATCATGCGTCTCAGTGCACGTAACCAGATCAAGGGCACCGTCGTCGAGGTGAAGAAGGGCGCAACCACGTCCCATGTCCGCGTCGATATCGGCGGCACCGTCATGACGTCCTCGATCACCAACGAGGCGGTCGACGATCTCGGCATCAAGGTGGGCGGCAAGGTGATCGTGGTGGTCAAGGCCTCCGATGTCATGATCGCGGTGGATTAGTCATGCGGCGGACATCTGTTCTGGTTGGGTTGCTGCTGCTCGGCAGCGCACCCGCCCTTGCGGCGGAAGAACCGAGCGGCTGCGACAAGTTCAAATGGCCGATCGATCGCGAGCGCGCCGCGCTGACCGCGCCAGATCGCGCCAAATTGACCTCAGGCAACGAGTTTGCGGCCTTGCCCGCAAGCGGATTCACGCTGACCCTGGTGGCGCCGGCAGATGCAAAACTGCCGACGCCGCCGGAGCGTGCGCCGAAGGACAGCACCTTTGCCGGCTTCACCAGCTTCAAGACTACGCCCAAGGCCGGGCTTTACACGATCAGCCTGTCGTCCGGCGCATGGCTGGACGTGGTGCAGGATGGTCACTTCCTCAAGCCCAAGGCATTCAGCGGCGCCACCGACTGCGACGGTATCCGCAAGACGGTGAAATTCGAGCTTTCCGCGAGCCCATTCGTGCTGCAGATCAGCGGGGCCAAAGAGAATTCGATCTCGGTCGCGATCCTGCCAGCGGAATGAGCGGCGAATAGGCCTGGGCAAATGCACAAAGGGTCGCCTTTACCCGGGCCGCGGGCCTGTTTATTGTCTGGCCATAGCGATGCCCCGACCGACCGTCAGTCCGTTGGGATCACCGGAACGGCGCTTCCGTCTGTCGCAATCCTTACCGATTCAACCAACGCCCGAAGTGCGCGCGGTCCGCGTGCATGCGGACGTGATGGAGCGCCTGCCATGAACCGCCTTGCCGGAATTGTCGCCGCCTTTGTCCTTGCGCTGTCTTCAGCCGCCTTAGCTGCGAACGCGCAGGAAAAGACCCTGACCGTGTTCGCGGCCGCCTCGATGAAGAACGCCCTCGACGACATCGACGCCGCCTACACCGCCAAGACCGGCGTCAAGGTCAATGCGAGCTATGCCGCCAGCTCAGCATTGGCAAAGCAGATCGAGCAGGGCGCGCCGGCCGACGTGTTCGTCTCCGCCGACACCGACTGGATGGACTACGCGGTCAAGCAGAAGAACATCAACGAGGCGACGCGGGTCAATCTGCTCGGCAACAGCATCGTGCTGATCGCGCCGAAGGACTCCAAGATCGACAACGTCAATATCGGCGCCGGCTTCGACCTCGCCAAGCTCGCCGGTGACGGCAGGATCGCGACCGGCGACGTCAAGGCCGTGCCGGTCGGCAAATATGCCAAGGCGGCGCTGGAGAAGCTCGGCGCCTGGCAAGCAGCCGAGCCGAAATTCGCTATGGCCGAAAGCGTGCGCGCGGCGCTGACACTGGTCGCCCGCGGCGAGGCCGTGCTCGGCATCGTCTATTCGACCGACGCCAAGGTCGAGCCCGGCGTCAAGATCGTCGGCACCTTCCCGGCCGACAGCCATCCCGCGATCATCTATCCGGTCGCGGCGACGACGACGGCCAAACCCGAGACCGCCGAGTACCTCAACTTCCTGAAATCGTCGGCGGCAAAGACGATCCTCGAGAAGTACGGCTTCAAGTTCCTGATCACGCCGACGACCTGAGCATGATCCGGAAAAGCGGAAGCATGATCTGAGCCCACGTGTTCGAGATTTCGCCGACCGAGTGGACGGCGATCCTGCTGTCGTTGCGGGTCGCCATCGTCGCAACACTGGTCGCGACCCCCTTAGGGATCGCGCTGGCGTGGCTGCTTGCGCGCCGTGACTTCTGGGGCAAATCGGTGCTCGACGCGCTCGTGCATCTGCCGCTGGTGCTGCCGCCTGTTGTCACCGGCTATCTGCTATTGCTCACGTTTGGACGGCGCGGCCTCGTCGGGGCCTGGCTTGCCGATCATCTCGGCATCGTCTTCGCGTTCCGCTGGACCGGTGCGGCGCTCGCCTGCGGCGTGATGGCCTTTCCATTGCTCGTGCGGCCGATCCGGCTGTCGATCGAGGCCGTCGACCGGCGGCTGGAGCAGGCCGCCGGAACGCTGGGCGCGGCGCCGTGGCAGGTGTTCCTGACCGTGACGTTGCCCCTCGCGCTACCGGGCGTGCTCGCCGGAATGGTGCTCGGCTTCGCCAAGGCGATCGGCGAGTTCGGCGCGACCATCACCTTCGTCTCCAACATTCCGGGCGAGACCCAGACCATCTCGTCGGCGATCTATTCGCTGATCCAGACGCCCGAGGGCGACCTTGCGGCGGCGCGGCTGGTCATCATCTCCATCGTTCTTGCGATGAGCGCGCTTGTTGCATCAGAGTGGTTCGCGCGGCGCGCGACGAAGCGGCTGCACGGAAACTGACCATGCTCCGTGTCGACGTCACCAAGCACCTTGGCGAATTCACGCTCTCTGCGTCCTTCACCAGCGAGGGCCGCGTCATCGGCCTGTTCGGCGCGTCGGGCGCCGGCAAGACCTCGCTGATCAACATGATCGCGGGACTGCTGAAGCCCGACCGCGGCATCATCTCGCTCGATGGCGAGACGCTCGACGACACCGAAGCGCACGTGCATGTGCCGCCCTACCGGCGCCGCATCGGCTATGTGTTCCAGGACGCGCGGCTGTTCCCGCATCTCGACGTGCGGCAGAACCTCGATTACGGGCGCCGCATGAATCGCCTGCCGGATGATCCGGCGCAGCGCAAACGCGTCACCGACCTGCTCGACATCGGCCATCTCATGGACCGTCGTCCGGGTAAACTTTCCGGCGGCGAGCGCCAGCGCGTCGCGCTCGGACGCGCGCTGTTGTCGAAGCCGCGCCTGTTGCTGCTCGACGAGCCCTTGGGCTCGCTGGACGAAGGGCGGAAGGTGGAGATCCTCCCTTATCTGATCCGACTGCGCGACGAGGGCATACCCATGGTCTACGTCAGCCACGACGCCGCCGAACTGCGCCAGCTCGCGACCCAGATCGTGATGCTGCGTCGTGGCGAGGTGACTGCGTTCGGCGGCGTAAAGGTGCTGACGGGAGGCTCGAATTGATTTCGGTCACCTTCCCTTCTCCCCTTGCGGGAGAAGGTGACGCGAAGCGCCGGATGAGGGGTCGTCGCCGCGGGCACGGTGCGCGTGGAGAGAGACCCCTCACCCAAGCGGGTGCGTGCTGACGCCGGAGTAGCCCTCTCCCACAAGGGGCGAGGGCGCATCAAGCAGCACCTCGCAGGTTTATCGATCGACGTTGAGCACCGCACCGGTGCGGGCGTCGACATCGACTTCCATGTACCGGCCTTCGAGATCCCGCCCCTCGATTTGCCATTCATAGCCGGCAAATTCAGTGTGAGATACGGTTACGAGCCCGAGATCGGTCGCGATCGCCAGTGCTCTCTGCATCGATATGAGATCGCCAGAATCATAAGCCCTGGCGTGCGTCGCAATTCCAAGGGTCATAACCACGATCATCGGGAGGATGAATTTTCGCATGTGCCACTCCTGGTGAAAGTTCGTTACGGCAGGCACCAACAGCCCTCGAGGCGTATTGGTTCCCATTTCACAGCGAAACTGGGTGATCCGCAGCGGTTGCAACCGCTTGTTGACCGCCGATTGGCGACAATGTGACGGTTCCCCGCGGTGCTCGGCAAAAGACATCGGCTCGACTCGTTCACAGATTCGTTTGCTTTAAGGACAAAGCTTGTCGATTTGCCAAATCCGCCCGAGCGCGCCAAATTGTTGCCGGAAGAAAGGCGTGCCATGCGTATTGCTGGTTGGGTTTTGCTGCTCACAGGATTCGTCCTGTGCCTCACGGTGGCCTGGGCCGCTCTCGGCTTTCTGTTGATGGGCATCGGCCTCGTGTCGCTGCAGGTCGCCGAGCGGAAGCGGCGAAAGTCCGAGAAGACGGAGTCCGCCGCCCTCGATGCGCGTCCGAAGCCGGCTATCGCACTTGCCGAAGTGCCTCCGGCCAACGCAGAAACTGTTCCGATCACTCCGGAACCTCCCCCCTTGCCGGCACCGCAAACGACCTCGAGCGCCGACGCCTCCGCTTACGACAAGGAAGTATGGCGCCGCCTGGTCGAGAGCGATCCCGATCTGGCGCGACTGGCCGCGGTGCTGTCCGACTACGGCCAGCACTATGTCGATGAATTCGCCAATAGCTATCTGGCACAGCCGGACAAGGGCCGCCTCGGCGCGATCGTCAACGAGATCATCGCGAAAGCCGCACGAAAGGAATCCACGCCGGCGGCATCGCCCGAAGTGCATCAGCCATCGGTCGATCAAGAACCGAGATCGCCACATGCGCGGACCGAGCCGGATCGCAGCCCGCCGAAGATTCACGCGCCAAAGGTCGCGGTGGTGCCGCGCGCAGCACCCGATGTCCGCAGCACCAGGGCAGCCGCCATCGCCCCGCGCATCCGGAGCGCCCCCGAGATTCGTCTCGAGCCAAATCCGGAAGATGGAAACGACAGCATCACATCGGCCGACGACGACCTCAGCGAACTGATCAGGACGTTCGCGAACGATGCAAGCTCCCTCAGAAGATAAGCAGATCATTGCGGCCGCCACCCCTTGATAAGGGCGGCTATCACTTTGACTGCACATGAAAGACGGTTTACATACCCCCAAACTACAACTTATGCGGTCGGGGGGCAGTTACGTGGCAGAGGTAGTCAATCTTGATGCACTCATTCCGAGGGAAGATTTTATTGCACCGCCGGACAACACCAGCACCACTGCTGGTGAACTCGGGAAACCCTCTGCTTCAGCGACCGACTTAACAGCCAGAGAATCATTTTTTGAGACACTAAGAAAGCCCGATTTCCAGAGAGAAACGGCGGCGTGGACACCCAGCGCCGTCTGCGACTTCATCGAAGCTTTCGTAAGCAATGATCTTATTCCGTCGGTCATTTGCTGGCAGTCGCCGGCTCGGCTCACGTTCATTATCGATGGCGCCCATCGTTTAAGCGCCATCATAGCCTGGATAATGGACGACTATGGCGCGGGAAGTCGCTCTCTGAGGTTTTACGGCAAAGTACCTGAACAGCAGGAGCGTATGCATCACAAGACCCGAGAACTGGTCAATAAGCGGGTTCTTTCTTACGCTCAGTGGCGGAGCGAAACTGCCGAGCCCAATAGCGTTCCGGAACTTACGGGTAAGGTGCGCGGGTTAGCTCATGCGAAAGTCCCGTTGCTGTGGGTTCCTGGAAATGACGCGACGAAGGCTGAGAAAGCATTTTTCACCATCAACCAGTCTGCGGTCGAGATCGACGCAACGGAGCTAAAGATTCTGAATGCTCGTTCGAAACCTAATGCGGTTGCTGCCCGCACGATAGTCCGCAATGCCACGGGAACGAAGTATTGGGATTCGTTCTCTCCCGATGGGCAGAAAGCAGTCGTTGAAACGGGCAAGGCGATCTATTCGGCCTTGTATAGCCCTCCTTTACAGACTCCGCCTCGATCTGAGGATTTACCAGTTGCAGGTCATGGTTACGGCTCGCAGACGCTGCCCTTGATCTTTGATCTTGTAAACATAGCAAACAGCCTTGCGGTTGAGGATGCAGGAAAAAACAAGAAAAAGTATCTCGTTCCGCAAGGACACGCGAAGCCAGATGAAACGCCCACGGTATCCACGATTAAAGAAACTGAACGCTTGGTTCACCGTATCACTACAACGCATCCTGCGTCGCTTGGATTGCATCCCGGTGTGTATTTCTACGCCACCAATATCAGACACCAGCCGACAACCGTTTTGGCGGTCGCTCAGTTCATAAAAGACATGGAAAAAATCGACGGTTTCCTAGAGTTTACAAAGCATCGCGCCGCGTTCGAGACTTTCTTGGTGAATCATAAGATGTTCATAAATCAACTCACAATTCGCCACGGAAGCATGGTGAAGGGATATCTGCCGATCCGCGACTACTACCAGTTCGTTCTTGATCGTATTAAGGCCGGTCGCAGTGAGGCGCAGGTTGAGACAGATCTAGCAGCTAATGAGAAGTATCAGATGTTGGTCAAGGAGCGTCCAACCCCCTCAAAGAGAGCGAAGGCCTTTTCCCAAGACGCAAAGAACGCCAAACTACTTACCGACGTTCTAGCAAACGCGTTTGTTTGCAAACTATGCGGTGCACGCATCGACAAAAAATCCATGCATCTGGATCACATAAAGGAAAAATCGCAAGGCGGTGCAGCAGACATCGACAACAGCCAATGGCTACACCCATATTGCGATAGTACTGCTAAGGCACTGATGCGGCCTGTTGAAAGGAATACCACGAAGGTCTCCGCGTGACCAACGATCGGTTTGCGCGTATCACGCGCAACTCGAGTGGGATACTGTCTCCACGTTCGGAGCAAGAAACGGTGGGCACGCTGCGCTTTGCCCACCCTACGATTCTGTCGTCCCGCGAAACAGCCGCGCAACCCGGGACATCTCCATCAAGGTTTGCAAGCGGTCCCGGGTTACGCTGGCGCTCCAGCCGGGCTACGCTCTCTTTCGGGGCGCGACTTTAGACGCCTGCGACCGATGTCCAGATCCCGGCGAGCTTGCGCTTGAACTGCTGCAGCCGGGTCGCCGGCACGACCGGCTCCTCTTCCTCCGGCAGGCGCAGGCCGACGACATTGACCCTGCCACCACCGAGGCTGCGCGCGACCAGGACGATGCTGTCCAGCGCGAGCTCCGCGCCTTCCTTCGGCGCTCGGTCGAGATGGATGTCGAAATAGTCCGACAGCGTCAGCTTCTTCTGGTCCTCATCGACGGTCACGCCGTAGATCTCGGCAAGCTCGCCAAGCGTATGCTCGCCGGAGACCACGAAGTCGCCGAGCAGATGCGGGTCCGGCGCGGTGCTTGGCGGCATGTCGACGAAGAAGCGGTCGAGCGCTTCCGCCCGCTCCGGCGGCGCCAGCAGATAGAGGTAGTCGCCGGGCGCGATCGGGTCGGCCTCGGCGGGGGAGAGAATGTTCTCGTCGCGGATCACCAGCGTCGGCCTCGACCAGGACGGCAGCAATCCGCGGCGGAAAAACAGGCTCTTCGCGCCGACGGGATAGCCGACGAGCTGCTGCTCGAGCTGACCGGGCAGGTCCAGTTCGACGCGCCGCGGGCCGCGGTCGACGCGCGGCAGCGCCACGTGCAGCCGACGCGCCGCCGGCGCCAGGGTCCAGCCCTGCAGCAAAAGCGAGATGATGACGACGACAAAGGCGACATCGAAATAGAGATAGGCCTTCGACAGGCCCACCAGCATCGGGATCGAGGCGAGGAAGATCGCAACCGCGCCGCGCAGCCCGGTCCAGGCGATGAACACCTTCTCCCGCCAGTTGAAGCGGAACGGCGCCAGGCAGGCGAACACGGCAAGCGGCCGCGCCAGCAGCATCAGCGCCAGCGCCACCACGACCGAAGCACCCAGGCTGCTGAGCACGCGGTGCGGCGACACCAGGAGCCCGAGCAGCACGAACATCACGATCTGCGCGAGCCAGGTCGCGGCGTCGAGGAACGCGACCACCGAGCTGTGCGCGCGCGTCGGGCGGTTGCCGATAATGATGCCGGCGAGATAGACGGCGAGGAAGCCGGAGGCATGGGCGATCTGCGCCGCGCCGAAGATCACGAGCGCCGCCGTGGTCACGAATGGCGCGTGCAGGCCCTGCGGCAGAGCGACGCGGTTCATGGCGATCACGACCAGCCGGCCGCCGATCACGCCCACGATCGCCCCAAGCACGGCCTCGCGGACGAACTCCAGGACGATGTGCGACGCCGAGCTTTCTCCGAGGGAGATGAATTCCACCAGCATCAGCGTCAGGAAGATCGCGAAGGGATCGTTGGTGCCGCTTTCGGCCTCCAGCGTGGCGCCGACGCGCGGGCGCAGGCGCAACCCCTGGGTGTGGACCAGCAGGAATACCGCCGCGGCGTCGGTCGAAGCCACCACGGCCCCGACCAGCAATGCCTCGGTCCAGGAGAGGTCGAGCATATATTTGGCCACCGGCGCCGTGATCAGCGCGGTCAACAGCACGCCGCCGGTCGCGAGCACCATCGAGGGCGCCAGCACGGCACGGATGCTTTGGAAGCGCGTGCGTAGTCCGCCATCGAACAGGATCAGCGCCAGCGCCACCGAGCCCACCAGATAGGTGGTGCGGACGTCGTCGAACTGCAGGTGGCCGGGACCGGCATCGCCCGCGAGCATGCCGATCAGGAGGAAGACCAGCAGCAGGGGGGCGCCAAAGCGCAGCGCCAAAAGGCTCGACAGGATGCCGGCCATCACGAGAACTGCGCCAAGCAGGATGGCTATGCTGACCTGATCGAGAGAAGCCATACGCCGTAGGGAAAGAGAAGAGTTGCAATGCATCCTTACCGTCGCCACAGTTCGACGCCAACCCATTTTCTGAACATGGCGTCAGACTTCTGGTTTTGCGCCCAGCCTCACCTCGCACGCCAGTTGTGGCGATGGTCCGCGCGTCGCGTTTGTGGGATCGTGCCGACCGTTCGAATCAAATTCGCTTGAATCTGCACTTCATGAGATTTCGCCGATGGAAATGGAGCTGAAGGACGTCATCGAGACCCTGCAGATGGCCGCACGGTCGGTCGGAGCGGAGGTCACCTCGCCCTGGTTCTATCTGCAGTTCGGCATCATCCTGGCCGCCGCCGGCATCGCCTATGCGGCCGACGCCGCGATCCGCCTACGGGTCGACACGGATTCGCTGGCGTCGCACCTGCCGCTGCCGCTCAGGCATTTCATCCGCGTGCTGGTCGGCAGCGCCTCGACCGCGGTGTTCGCGCTCCTGATGATCGCGACGCGCATCATCATGGCGCATTCGACCTGGCCGAGCCGCAGCTACCTGATCGTAGTCTCGGCCAAGCTGGCGCTGGCCTGGCTCGTCATCTCCCTGGTGGCGTCGGTCATCCGCAACGCCTTCATCGTCCGCCTGGTGTCGGTGGGGGCCTGGATCGTCGCGGCGCTCAGCATCATCGGCCAGCTCGATGCGACGGCCGAGACGCTGGATTCGGTCGCGATCGAGGTCGGCGGCCTGCGGTTGACGCCGCTGCTCCTGATCAAAGCCGGCGCGCTGGTGATCCTGGCGCTGTGGCTCACCAACATCGCGAGCAATTTCGTCGAGAGCCGCATCAACCGCGCCACCGACCTGACGCCGTCGGTCCAGGTGCTCCTGATCAAGATCATCCGCATCGGGCTGATGGTGGTCGCGATCGCCATCGCGCTGAGCGCGGTCGGCATCAACCTGTCAGCGCTCGCGGTGTTCTCCGGCGCGGTCGGTGTCGGTATCGGTATCGGCCTGCAGAAGATCGTCGCCAACTTCATCTCGGGCATCATCCTGCTCGCTGACAAGTCGGTGAAGCCCGGCGACCTCGTCACCATCGGCGACAATTCGGGGCGCATCAGCGCGATGAAAACCCGCTACATCTCGGTAGCCGCCGGCGACGGCCGCGAATTCCTGATCCCGAACGAGGACCTGGTGACGCAGAAGGTCGTCAACTGGACCTATACCGACAAGAACACGCTGGTCAAAATCCCCTTCGGCACCAATTACGAGGCCGATCCGCGGCTGGTGTGCAAGCTCGCCATCGAGATCGCCGCCGCGGCGCCGCGGGCATTGAAAGGCAAGCCGCCAAACTGCATCCTGACCGAATTCGCCGAAGCCGGGATGAAATTCTCGCTGACCTTCTGGATTGGCGATCCCGATGGCCTCGACAACGTCAAAAGCGACGTGATGCTGGCGCTGTGGGACGCCTTCAAGCGCGAGGGCATCCGCGTGCCCTATCCAGTGCGGGAACTTCGGGTCCGCGGCGCCCTGCCGGTCGAGACCGTGATCGAGACTTCCAGCTAAATCCATGGCAGGAAAGGCCATTTCGGCCCCAACCTTGGCTTGCGCTGGCCGCCTCGATCATTAAATTAGGTGAATTATCGCCCGTCCGACAGACCCCGCCAAATGACCCGAACATGAGCTATATCGAAGCAACCGACACCTCCCTACGCAAGACCGGCCAGATCAAGCTGCACGGACAAAGCGGCTTTGTCGGCATGCGCAAAGCGGGCGCGCTGGTGTCGAAATGCCTCGATGAGCTCACCGACATCGTCAAGCCGGGGATCCCGACTTCCAAGATCGACCAGTTCGTGCGCGAGTTCGCCTTCAGCCATGGCGCCTATCCGGCGACGCTGATGTATCGCGGCTATCGCTATTCGACCTGCACCTCGCTGAACCATGTGGTCTGCCACGGCATGCCCGGCGACCGCCCACTGAAGGAAGGCGACATCGTCAATATCGACGTCACCTTCATCGTCGACGGCTGGTATGGCGATTCCAGCCGCATGTATGCGGTCGGGCCGATCGCGCGCAAAGCCGAGCGGCTGATCGAGGTGACCTATGAGGCGATGATGCGGGGCATCGCCGCGGTGAAGCCCGGCGCCACCACCGGCGACATCGGCCATGCGATCCAGAGCTATGTCGAGCCGCAGGGCATGAGCGTGGTGCGCGATTTCTGCGGCCACGGCCTCGGGCGCATGTTCCACGACGAGCCGAACATCATCCATGTCGGCCGGCCCGGCGAAGGCGTGGCGTTGAAGCCAGGCATGTTCTTCACCATCGAGCCGATGATCAATCTCGGCAAGCCGCATGTGAAGATCCTGTCCGACGGCTGGACCGCGGTGACGCGCGACCGCTCGCTGTCGGCACAGTTCGAACATTCGGTCGGCGTGACCGCCGATGGCGTGGAGATCTTCACGCTGTCCCAGCGGAGCGGCGAGAAGCCGTGGACGGTGGTCTGATCAGTCATCGCCGCCCATGCGTCGCGTGAGCTCGGCCGGCTCGTAATTCTCCCCGATCGACATCGCGCAGATGCGGGAGAGATGCACATAAGGCAGCTCGGTCTCCTTGGCCCAGGCGTTGAACTGCGCCTGCACCTTGGCGAGATCGCCTTTCGACTTCACCTCTTCCGCGATATCGAGGCCGGCGTCGCGCAGGCAGGCGACGACATCCCTTGATGTGACAAAGCCGTCCCAGCCGAGGAAACGCAGCAGCATCTGGCCGGTATTGCCGCCGAGCCGGCTGCCGCGCTTGACCAGAAGGTTCAACAGCCCGATTTCGTCGGAGGACGGCCAATCGCCCAAGAATTTGCCGAAGCTGCCGTGCTCAGCCGCGATCTCCTGCACGAAGCGGGCGTTGTCACGCACCGACATGATCTTGGCGCCGTTGCGCACGATGCGCGCATCGCTCGTGAGCCGCTCCCAGAATTCGTCCGGCTCGAAGGCGAGCTTCTCCACCTGGAAACCGAGGAAGGCCTCCTCGAAGCCCGGCCATTTTGCGTCGATCACGCTCCAGGCAAAGCCGGCGCAGAACACCCGCTTCGTCATCTCGGCGAGAACGCGATCGTCTTTCAGCTTAGCCAGAGATTTCGCGTTCGGCGCCGGCGGCAGCAGCTTCTCCAGCGCTTTCGCGCCGCCCTTGCGCTTCTCGGCCCGCGCCCGAATAGCCCTAAACGACGTCACGCGGCGAGACCTCTTTGCATTGGCAGGGACGGACGATCATAGCGTGACGCACGCCGTGATGCCAATGCGGCGGATCTCAGCCGCCCCTGATATGCTTCAGACGCTCGACGGCCTCCTTCACCAAGGTCTGCATCAGCGCCTTGGCCGGGAGCTCACGTGCCAGCGCAGCGCCCTGTCCTGCCCAGATCGGGGTGAAGTCGCGGCTTCCCTTCCGCTCCGCCGCGGCCCGCAGCGGTGCCAGCTCGCCCATCGGCAACGGAAAATCCGGTGCAGCGTCGGACAGAGGGCCGACCTCGGCGACGAAGCGGTTGACCATGGCGCGCGCCGGCCGGCCTGAGAGCACGTTGGTCATCACGGTGCCAAGCTCGCGCGCCTGGCGCAAGGCGTCGCGGTGCAGCGGCGGCGTCGCCGCCTCGGGGCAAAGCAGGAAAGCGGTCCCGATCTGGACTCCGGAGGCGCCGAGGGCAAGAGCAGCGGCGATGCCGCGCCCATCGGCGATGCCGCCGGCGGCGATCACGGGCACGCTGACCGCGTCAGTGACCTGCGGCACCAGCTCGAAGGTGCCGAGCTGCGAAGCGACCGCCCAGTTCCGGTCGCGATCGAGGAACGTGCCCCGGTGGCCGCCGGCTTCATAGCCCTGGGCAATGACTGCATCCGCGCCATGGTCTTCCAGCCAGCGCGCTTCCGCAACCGTCGTCGCCGACGAGATCACCTTGCAGCCTGCCGCCTTGATCCGTGCCAGCAATGGCGGTGCAGGCAAGCCGAAATGGAGGCTCACCACCTCCGGCCTCGCGTCCTCGACGAATTCGCACATCGCACTGCCAAACGGCGCAAGATCGGTGCGCGGCGGCGGTGTCTGATCGTCAATTCCGAGCTCGCGATAATAGGGTGACAGCGTCTCGTGCCACGCACGCTCGCGCCCCGCATTGGCCTTCGCCGGCTCGTGGCAGAAGAAATTGAGGCTGACCGGCTTGCTGGTCAGCCGCCGCATCTGTGTGATCGCATCGGCGGCGCGCTGCGGGTCCATGGTGGCGCAGCCGATCGAGCCGAGGCCGCCGGCATCGGCGACGATGGAAGCGAGCTCAACCGTGGCGAAACCCGCCATCGGTGCCAGCACGATCGGATGTTCGATTCCAAACAATTCAAGCAGACGACGGTCGGACCACATCTCGCATCTCCTAGCCGCGACCGGCGGACCAGCCGCCATCGACATGCAGGATCTCGCCGGTGACGAAGGCTGCCTTCTCCAGATACATCACGGCATCGACGACCTCCTGCGTCGTGCCCATCCGACCGATCGGCTGCAGCGCGGCGAGAAAACCATGCGCCTCCGGCGAATGCATCGGCGTGCTGATCGCGCCCGGCGAAACGGCATTCACCCGGATATTCCGGGGCGCATATTCGATCGCGAGCGAGCGCGTGATCGCGTTGAGCCCGCCCTTGGTCAGCGCCGCAAGACCCGCTGCGAGCGATGTCATCGGCTGTTCGGCGATCGTGGCGGTGATGTTGACGATGTGGCCAGAACCCGTCTGCAGCATTCTCGCTGCGACCTTCTGGGTCAGATGAAAGAATCCGGCGAGATTGACCGCGACCATCTTTGCGAAATCGGCGGCGGAATATTCGGTAAAAGGCTTGGCAATGAACACGCCGGCATTGTTGACGAGCGTATCTATGCGACCGAAACGCTCGATCGCCAGCTTAAAGATGCGCTCGGCCGTCTCGGGGTGTGCAATGTCGCCCTCGATCATGAGGACCGACGGATCATCGCTCTTGCCGATCGAACGGGCGGTGGCCACGACGCGGTAGCCGTTTTCGCGATAGGCTTTCAGCAATTCCGCGCCAATGCCGCGTGACGCGCCGGTGATGATGACGACCTTTCGCTCTGATGTCATGTTCGCTCCTCGCAATTGCCTGGGGTTTATCGGAGCGATAGATGCACGATGCGACCGGACGCGGCTTTGCCTCGGTTGCTCAGCTTTTGTCATTTCTTGCCGCTGTCAGGATCAGCGGACGCAGATCGGTTACATCCGTAACAAATCAGGCCACGACGCTGCGGCGGTACTGAGCGGGCGTCAGGCCGGTTGCCTGCCGGAACGCGCGGGTGAAATTGGCTTGGCACGAAAATCTGAGCCTGAGCGCGATATCGGCCAGCGGCTGCTCCCTTTGTCCCAGCAATTCCTTGGCACGTTCGAGCCGCCGGGCGCTGACGTAACGATGCGGCGATCGGCCGACGGCTGCCTTGAACGCGCGGGCGAAATGAAACTGGCTCAGGCACGCGATCGATGCCAGATGGCGGACCGTCAATTCGCCCTCCAAATTCGTCTCGATGTAATCCAGCACACGCGCCAGCCTGCGCCGGTCAAGTCCCTCGCGGGGTGCGAGGAAGTCGAGCGATAGCTTGCCGAAATGGTTTTGAACCAATCTTGCGGCCAGACTCGAGGCCAGCGTCTCCGCGAGAAGCCGGCCGGCAGACGTCTCGCGCTCCAGCTCGGAGGTGAGTGCATAGGCGATCTCGGCCAGAAGCGGATCGCGAAAACTGCTTTCATGACGCAGCGACGTCACAACGCATGGGGCGAGCCCTTCGCCAAAGCTCTCCGGCGAAAACCGGCTCGGCGGCAGATAAATGTGCAGGACCGCCGGAACGGGATCGGACAAATCGATCAGGCCATGCTCGGCCACCGGCGGCGAAACCCAGATCGTCCCACGTTCGGAGACGCTGCGATCGGTGACGCCATACCTCTCGCGCGTGACCACGGACCCATTGCCCCGGACGTCGATGCAGATTTCGATGTCCGGCTGCGGGCTCTTCCAGGCGATCGTGCCACTACTGTGACTGCGAAGCTCCGCCGCTATGCCCGACCAGCCCCGATCGGTGGAAGACGCCAGAAGCCCCGAGGCGCCGTAGCTTCCGAAACCGTGTGCCCCTGGCGACGCCGGTTGCTCTGGTTGAGATGCGAAGTTGAGCTTTTTATGGGTGGAATTCATTCGACATAACCCGATATCCGGCAATCGACGAAATCCCCAGCCACCCCAATGTGGCCGGCTCGCAGCCAAATCGCAACGATTGCTGGCCGCCCATCACGCGGAAGCGATCAAGACCGGCCGGTCTTCTGGCGCATGTCGAAGGCTTCGATGCGTCCGCGGCACTTCATGGTTGCAAAAACCGCGCGGCACGGCATGTTTGGCGCCGATGCCCGCCAAGACCAACACAGACCAGCCCGCCGAGACGCCGCATTACCACGGCCATCGGGAGCGCCTGCGCGAACGCTTCCATAGCGCCGGGCCCGACGCGCTGAGCGACTATGAACTGCTCGAGATGGCGCTGTTTGCCTCGATCCCACGGCGCGACACCAAGCCGCTCGCCAAGGAATTGCTGAGACGCTTCGGCTCGTTTGCCGAGGTGATCCATGCGCCCGTCGCCCGCCTGCGCGAGGTCGAGGGCATCGGCGAAGCCTCGGTCAACCAGCTCAAGCTGATCGCGGCCGCCGCGAGCCGCGTCGCCAAGGGCGAGGTGAAGCGGCGCAAGGCGCTGTCGTCATGGAACGACGTGCTCGACTATTGCCGTTCGAGCATGGCCTTCGCCGACAAGGAGCAGTTTCGCCTCCTGTTCCTCGACAAGCGCAACCAGCTCATTGCCGATGAGGTGCAGCAGATCGGCACCGTCGACCACACGCCGGTCTATCCACGCGAAGTGATCAAGCGCGCGCTGGAACTGTCCGCCACCGCGCTGATCCTGGTGCACAACAATCCCACTCGCGGGCCGTCTTCACGCTCAATCATGGTTGAGCATACTTAGGCAATGATCGAACGTGATTTTCGGTCCAAATTTGTGGTCAGTTGAAGGAATATCTGGCGCCGTTGCCCTCCGAAGGCAAAGGTCACACGTTCGAATCGTGTCGGGCGCGCCAGTTTACGATTTTGCACGATGCAGTGCCCAGAGTTGCGCCAAGCTTTGCGCTGCGGCGCTGTGCCTCTCTCCGCAACGCGAGGCAAGCGGTGGTTGCTATTCGCCGCCATCCTCAGTGGGAAATGGTTGGTGACGCCGCAATCGATCTCGTCGTGCAGGGGGCGTGATCGCTTGCCGAGGCAACTTGAAGTGAGACGAGGGTGCGGCCGGACCGCTCGCGCTTCTTGAAAGCGAGTCTAGCGACGTCATGCCTTACGCCAACGCAGCGGCCTCGTTTTCTCTCGCGCAATAACACCTTTGGCCTCCAGATCGAGTTGAACGGCCTTTGTCCACCAACCCGCCTTGGCGCCACCCGGGAACAGGTCCTCGGGTAAGTAAGCAATCACCCTTTCTCGAACTTCATCCGCTGTCAGACCCGGCGATGTCTTCGGAAGTATCTTCAGGAATGCCCGTTTCGTTGCTTCGTACATGTCCGCGTCAACGCTTTTGACGTGCCCGCGATGGTTCACGTTTTCCATGTCGATCTTTTCAGTTTTGTTCTTTGCCATCTCCGGCGCTCCTTGCCTCAGGCGATACCTTCGACTTGGGCCACGTGCCGAGAATAGCGGCCATAACAAGGGTCTTCACGAGCGCGTCACCGGCATGAATGGCATAAAGCGCCCACGGGTAGTTCTCGTGAATGACGGCGCCCATAACGGCCGTGGCTTGAAAACCAACCCACACCCAGATTCCAATCTGAACCGCCCCCTTCCAATCCACGACCCCAAAAAGCACGACGAAGCGCGCAAGTACGTAGGCGACGACGAGGGCGCGAGCAAACTCGGCGATCATCTCCCCGATCGGTATTTTCGGATTGGCCATGGCGCCGGGGTCCATGCCACGCAGCGTCGTCCACGCCTCGCCGAACAGCAGCGGGCTGTACCACACCGCGCCCTCCAAAAGCGCCGCAGTAGCCGCCGCGATCACCGCCAAATAGTTTATTCGGAGCATAGGCGGTCTCTCTGGTCGGTATCGGTATCGCTATCCATTGTGGTTCTCCTGGATTGCCGTCCGCCCCAAAGGACGGACAAGGACCGCTCATTCCGACACTCTGCGAATCTTTTTCGCGGCCGTCCCGTGAGCTCGAAAGCTGTTGGCGACGCCGATGGCTGCTCCGCTGAAGGACCGCGTCGACACCGATCGGACCGCTCTTCCCCGCCTCGCAGACCGGTCCCAATCGGACGTGATAATGTCCGATATTGTGGACAGCGGACGCTAAAGCTGACGTCGCAAAATCGACCCGATTGACCCGGAGCCGACTTCTGGTTGAATTTTGTGATAGTCTGTGTGCGGCTCGGGGTAACGACCTAACGCGAAAGGGTCTCCGCGATGTCTAACAATCAGGGACCGGACAGCCTTAATCGCCGTCACTTCTTGGTCACCGCAATCGGTGCCTCAGCTGCGCTCGCGGCCAGCTCTGCCCCCCCGAGTACGCGGGCAGCGACTGCATCACGAGGAACCGCTTTTACCGGAGACACGATAGGCGGAAAGAAGGTCGTCAGCGCGCTCGACGTCAATGACTTGGAGCCCGGCAAGAAGCACCTTTTGTATTTTCAGGGCGTTGAGATGCCAACCGGACAGCACTGGTATGTGTCTGTGACGGTCGCCAAGGGAGCAAAGCCGGGCAAGCGCGGCGTCCTGACCAGTGGCGTCCATGGGGACGAGGTGAGTTCTGTGCATACGGTCCAGACCGTGATGAGCCAACTCGACCCGGCGCAGATGTCGGGCACGGTGATGGCGGTCACGGACGTGTCCCGCCCGGCCTTGGAAAGCATGCAGCGCAGATGGCCCAACCAGAGCAGAGGCAGCGATCTGATTGATATCAATCGGGAGTGGCCCGGGAACGAGAACGGCGCCACCGCACCCAGCCGACACGCTGGGCTTCTGTTCAACCGGCTGCTTCGGCCAAACGCCGACTTCGCGATCGACTTCCACACAGGGACAACCGGATTCGAAGCCACCGCATTCAATGTTGGCGGCATGGATGTGCCCGAGGTCAAGGCGATGGTGGAACTCTATCCCGTCGGTCAGATCTTCAACAATCATGTATATCCCGGTGTCCTGCACAACGCGTTTATGGACGTGGGCATCCCGTCCTTCACACCGGAAATCGGCGCTGCGCGCGGCCTGGACCTCGAGATGATCTCGCTCTTCGTGGAAGGCACAATGAACGTCCTCAAGCATCACGGCATCGTTGCCGGGCCAATGGGACGTACAGGCAAGGACGTGACTGTCTTTGTCGGCAACAGCGCGCACCCGATCCTGGCCACCGCGGGCGGTCTCGTTGAGCATCTGGTCAGACTCAACGACAAGGTCACAACCGGACAGAAGGTTGCCATCCAGCGCGATAGCTTCGGTGAGGTGGTTGCGGAGTATACAAGCGACGTGACCGGAGAGATAACGGGCCAGCGCAGCGATGCAATGTCCGAGCCGGGCAATCCCTTAGTATTCATCCTTTTCAACAAGCCAGGGCCAGAGGAGGTCCAGATCTATCCCGAGTAGTTGCCGCATCGACCTCAAGGCCGGTGACGCGATTTGTCACCGTGGCCGTTCACCAGGCTCCCTCATCCTTGGTGAATGTCTCTCACTGGCCCGTCGGAGCCCTTTAGACGGGCGTTGAGGACGTCCGCTCCGCAGGGCCGATCGGAAGTTTATAACCGCAGGGGTCGATCGACGCGATTGACCCGAAGAGAAACTCTCTGGACCAAGTTTCAAGTGCGCCGCACACTGATTGTCTCACCGATCTCGAAGCTCATCAGGTCCTCGCCGACTATCAGCTGTCCCGCATAGGTCTCGCGGGTCGCCGCGATCAACTCATCGACAGTCGGCGCCATCACGTTTTCGCTGGCGAGCATGACGAGATGTGTAAATGCAGCGAGTTTCGGTCTCGTCTGTGCAAACACTCGTCCCGCTTCCTGCGGCGAGGTGTGGTGATTGACGATGCGTTGGATGTAGGCTTCGTTGAGAAGCTCGGGGCGCGCCATTGCCACTTCATGCACCATCAGGTCGGCGCCCTGGCCATAGTGCAGAACATTCTCGTTGTACCTTGTGTCACCGGAGATCACCGCCACCCGGCCGCGGTACTCGACGCGATAGCCGAAGGCCGGCTTGATCGCATCACCGTGATCGACCGCAAACGCGATGATGACGAGGTCTCCGGCCCGATAGACGATACCGTCCTTCGCAAACTCCTCGACACTGATCGCGGCATGCTCGCGCGCGAGCCTCTCGTCCTCGATGCGGATCTCGATATCCTGCGCATAGGCCGCTTCGAGGTGGCGCATCAATTTCTCGGTGCCGATGGGTCCGATTGTCTTGAATGGGCGCTGCCGGTTGCCGAAGTGCGAGCTCAGCCACCCCGTCAGCCAAAGGTCGGGAATGCCAACAGTGTGATCGGAATGGAAATGCGTGAGCAACAGCGCATCTATGGCGCCGATCGGGACGCCAAGCTGGAACAGGCGCATCGTCGCGCCACGGCCGGCATCGATCAGGACCGTGTTGTCGCCCGCCTCGATCAGCGTGCTGGGACCAAAGCGGTCGGGACGGGGGATGGGCGTCCCCGTCCCGAGAAGAGTGACTCGAAAACCGGCCGCCATCACTGCTGGACCTTGATCCCTGCGTCGGCGACCACCTTGTGCCAGTGGGCGACTTCCTTGCCGACCATGCGGCCGAACTCTTCCGGCGTGCCGCCGGCCGGCTCGGCGCCGATCTTCGCCAGCGCCTCGCGCACCGATGGCTTCTCCAGCGCCTTGTTGATCGCCGCGTTGAGCTTCGCGACCGTCTCCTTCGGCGTGCCGTGCTTGACCGCGAAACCGGTCCAGTCCTCGACGACGAGCGAAGGATAGCCGGCCTCGACGATGGTCGGCACGTCGGGCAGGATCGGCACCCGCTTTGGCCCGGTCACTGCAAGTGCCCGCAGGTTGCCGCTCTTGATCAGATCGACCACGGGCAACATGGTGATGAACATGAACGCGTTAGTACCATTGAGCAGATCGCCGATCGCCTGTGGAAACTGCGCGTAGGGCACATGCTGCGCCCGTGTGCCGGTCTGCAGCTTGAACTGCTCACCGATCAGATGCGCAGGCGTGCCGAAGCCGCCCGAAGAGAAGGTCAGCTTGTCGGGCTGGCTTTTCAGCAGCGCCACCAGCTCCGCAACGGTGTTGGCCGGCACCGACGGATTGACCACCAGGACGTTGTAGGAAACCGTCGCCTTGACGACCGGATCGAAGTCCCTGTCGAGATCGAACGAGATGTTCGGCACCAGCGACGGCGCGGGCGGCCGAAGGTACGGACATCGCATAGAGGCTGTTGCCATCCGCCGGCTGGGTGAGGACGTCCGTCGCCGCGATGGTCGTGACGCCGCCGGGCCGGTTCTCGACGATGACGCGCCAGCCCTCGGTTTCGGTCAGCTCCTTCGAGACGATGCGGCTGATGATGTCCGGCGGCGTGCTCGCGGAAAACGGCGCCACGAAGCGCACAGTCCCGGTCGGAAACGGCGCCTGTGCGGCGGCGGGTTGCCCGGATGCTGCGAGGAGCGCCAGGGTCGCGACCGACAATAGGCTGGTGCGGCAAGACAGATGAGGTGTCATGGAAATCTGCTCCATCAAACAATGAGAATCCGGCATCAATTCCAATTCGCAATCTGCAGGCACGCCGAACTTCGAACGCGGAGGCCGGATTAGCCAGCGAAATCGGCGTGCATTCCACACTGTGAAACGCTACGTTCCACATTGTAAAACGCGGAATCGAGGAGGGTGTACGATGACGAAAGTGATCAAAAGCCTTGAGCGGGGCCTCCTCGTCCTGCAGGCGTTGCAGATGCAGCCGAATTCCTCGCTCCAGGAGCTCTACGTCTTCACCAACATCTCCAAGCCGAGTCTTCTCCGCATCCTTCACACGCTTGCTCGGGCCGGGTTGGTGACCAGACGACTTGCTGACGGTCGCTACCGCATCGGCGCCACGCTTTCGCATGCGCCGTCGCGGCGCGAACATCGCGACCGGATCGCGGAAGCCGCAGCGCCAGTCCTGGAGCGGCTCTGCCAACGTGTGTCCTGGCCATCCGATCTGATGGTGCCTGCGGGTGACCACATGGAGATCCGGGAGACCACGCGGGCGCGCAGTCCCATCCTGCTGCAGCAGGAGCGCATCGGGCTGCCGGTCAACTGGCTGCTCTCGGCGGTCGGCAGGGCTTATTTGGCCTACTGCCCGGCCAAGGAGCGGCAGCGCGTCCTCGATCTGTTGCGCAACTCGACCAAACCCGAGGATCGGCTGGCGCGAGAGCCGGCGCGGTTGAATGCCATCCTTACGGAAGTACGTTCGCGCGGCTATGCGACGCGGGACGCGACACATGTCGGCGGCTATTACGGTGGGCCGCCCCACGCAGATGGATTGTTCTCGATCGCGGTCCCGTTGCGCGATGGACAACGGGTGTTGGGAGCCATCAACATGCTGTGGCTCAAGACCGCGTTCTCGATCGAGGCGTTTGCCGCCCGTCATCTCGGCGAGCTTCAGGGAGCGGCGGCCGAGACCGTCCGTTCGCTCCAGACCCGGTCAAGACACTGAGGTGGGCTTCTGGCCCGTGGCTGACTTCCCCTCTCGGCCTCGCACGGTCCGCTTCCGAGGGCTGAGCGGAACGCCTTCGTGAAGCTGCCGAGCGCCGCTTTTGACCCCGAGCGGTCATTCCGAGCATCTGACGTGATTCGACTTTGCTTTTCGAAAGCGTAAGCTTGGGTAACTCTCGTTTCCGTCAATGACCTGAAATCTTCGAGATGCGGTCGAGGAGAGCGAGGAGCCTGTCATGCGCAATCGAGTGACACTGTCAGCGCTAGCCGCTGTTGGCTTGGGCATCGCGACGGCGACCGCACAAAGCCAGCCGCCCGTCTCCCCGGATGTGAAGACAAAAACCCCCGAGCCGGCTGGGCTCGGCGGCTACCCGGTGCTGCCCCCGCCGGAGGCGCCCTTCCTGGGCACCATCGGCCGCACAGCCAAGGACTCGACCCCCGACTTTCCCAAGGAAGTGAAGGCCCCGAAAGGTGCTCCGAACATCTTACTCATCCTGACCGATGACGTCGGCTTCGGCGCCAGCAGCCCGTTTGGCGGGCCGATCCCAACCCCGACGCTCGATCGCCTGGCCAAAAATGGGCTGCGCTACAACCAGTTCCACACCACTGCCGTTTGTTCGCCTACGCGTACCGCGCTGCTCACGGGGCGCAATCAACACTCCTGTTCCGTGGGCATCGTCATGGAGCTGGCCACTGGCTATCCAGGCTACAACAGCCTGATGCCCAAGAGCTGCGGGACGTTCGCCGAGGTCCTCAAGCAGAATGGCTGGAACACCGCCTGGTACGGCAAAAACCACAACGTTCCCGACTGGCACAGCAGCCAGGCCGGACCGTTCGATCTGTGGCCTACCGGCTTGGGCTTCGAGTATTTCTATGGCTTCTTCGGTGGGGACACCAACCAGTATTCGCCCGCTCTCTACGAGAACATCAAGCCCATCGAGCCTCCGCACGATCAAAAGGACTACTTCTTTGAAAAGGACCTGGCCGACCACTTCATCGACCGCCTCCGCACGCTGCGGGCGGTCGCTCCGGAGAAACCCTGGGTAGCCTATTACGCCCCTGGCACCGCTCATGCCCCGCTCCACGCTCCCAAAGATTGGATCGCCAAATTCAAAGGGAAGTTCGATGAGGGCTGGGACAAGCAGCGCGAGATCACCCTCGAGAACCAGAAGAGGCTGGGCATCGTCCCGGCGGACACCCAGCTCACGCCGCGGCCGGCGGCCATCCCCGCCTGGGATTCCTTCGATGCCGACCACCAGAAGGTCTTCGCCCACATGATGGAGGTCTACGCGGCCGCCCTTTCGTACTGTGATTACCAGATCGGTCGCGTCCTCGACGCGATTGAGCAGTCGGGCGACCTGGACAACACGCTGGTCATTTACATACAGGGCGATAATGGCGCCAGCGCCGAGGGGACCCCGCAGGGCCTGCTCAACGAGCTGACAATCTTGAACGGCATCCCCGAGGACTTCAAGGAGGTGCAGCGCCGGATGGACGAGTTGGGCGGCCCGATGACGAACAACCACTACCCGGTCGGCTGGGCGCATGCAATGGACACGCCCTTCCAGTGGACGAAGCAGATCGCCAGCCACTTCGGCGGCACACGCAACGACCTTGTCATCTCCTGGCCAGCGCGCATTAAAGGCAAGGGAGGTATCCGCTCGCAATTCTCCTCTGTGATCGATATCGCTCCCACCATCCTGGAAGCCACCGGTATCCAATTTCCGTCCAGCATCAATGGCGTGGCCCAAAAGCCGGTCGAAGGCGGAAGCCTGCTTTACACGTTCGACGACGCCAAGGCCGCCTCACGCCACAAGACGCAGTATTTTGAAGTGCTCGGCTTCCGCGGCATTTACCATGAAGGGTGGATGGCAAGCACTACACCGCCGATAGCTCCCTGGAACATGACGAGCAAGCTGCCTCCTGTCGATGAGTACAAATGGGAACTCTACCACGTGACCTACGACTTCTCGCAGGCGAAGGACCTCGCCGCAGAGAATCCGGCCAAGCTCCTGGAGCTCAAGGAGCTTTTTTGGGCAGAGGCCGGCCGTTACAACGTGATGCCTCTGGACAACAGCCGCATCGAGCGCTTCGACGTGTCGATCCGTCCCAGCCTGCTCAGTGGACGCCACGTCTTTACGTACTATCCCGGCATCATCCGCATCCCCGAAGGCAGTGCGCCGGACCTGAAGAACAAATCCTTCGAAATCCGTGCGGAGGTTGAAACTCCGGAGGCGGGAGCCGACGGCGTGCTGCTTACGCAGGGCGGACGCTTCGGTGGCTACGGGCTTTACCTGCTGAACGGCAAGCTCGTCTATCACTACAACCTCGCGGGGATAGCGCGCTACAACGTTGTCTCGAAGGAGAAAGTACCGGCCGGCAAGCATACCTTGACCGCCAACTTCAAGTACGACGGAGGCCTCGGCAAAGGCGGCGCTATCGTGCTGTCGGTGGATGGCAAGGCGGTGGCCGAGGGCCGGGTCGAACGCACGCTGCCAATGCGCGTCTCGCTGGACGAGACCTTCGACGTTGGGGAAGACGCGGGCACGCCGGTAAGCGAGGACTATCAGGTGCCCTTCAAATTCACGGGGACACTAAACAAGGTCGTCGTCACCCTCGGCGAGTCCAAGCTCAGCGCCGAGGACCAGAAGGCCTATGAGGAGGCCCAGACCGAATTTGCGCTGCAAGAGTAAGCGGACGGTTCGCAGTCGCTCCGCGCACGACCACGGGGCGGTAAGGATCCCCAATAGCTGCACTGCATGAGTCCGCACATGGCCCTTCGCGTCTATCTGGGAGGCTGATCGAGATTACCGCTATTGAGGGGTAAGCGGACCACCCCGCGGGGATCCACGACGCGTAGTGCTAAATGGCAGAGCATCGCAGACTTGCCAAGTGGAGCGCATCGTGGGCTGCAGCATCATAGGGGAATCGCGAGGGAGTAGTGCCCATCTTCATCGGCCGTGGCGCACCAGGCCGATGAAGATGGGCACTATTGTTTCGCCGTTGCCCTATGATGCCGGAGCCCGCAACGCGCGCGTATCTGCGATACTGCGACGGCCTGCGATTTCGCGCTACGCCTCCTGAGAGTCTTCCGATATTGCCAGACCGTCCAGTTACCCTTCGCTAGCCGGCCATGCCGATCGGCCTCGAGCCGGGCTATCTCGTTTAGGAAACTATAGACTGCGCTGCAGCGCGGACACAGTTGATGAACAACTCCGCAACCGGGCTCAATGTGCGATTCTTTAAGGTGAAAATCGCTACGGGCCTTGTCTGAATGCCCAAATCAATTGGCAGAGAATTGACTGTCGGACGCTTCGCATTGAGAACGTGCATCATGCAGGCCGGGATCACGGTGAAATATTCGCCCGTCGTCAGCAGCATGTCGCGGAGGTGAAAGGACATCGTCTCCACGCTCGCCCGCGGCAGCTCCAATCCTCGGTCGCGGAAGGCTTGTTGCATAAGCACTCCAGGTGCTTCATCGCGCGGGTAGAGTATCCATTTCTCCCGCACAAGCTGCGCCAACTCGACTTTGCGCCGACGCGCCCAGGGACTTCGTATGCTGGCTACTACGATCAATGGTTCTTCGAACAATATCTCGGAGATCAGGTCATCTTCGGGAATGGAAAACACCCCTCGACCGATGATGAGATCGACGTTCCGTTCGCGCAGCTCCCGGATTTCGACCGTGATAGGACGGCTCATCTGGGCTACGTGTACGGTCACGCCGGGAGATTGCTCGGAAAGGCGCGCGATCACAGCCGGAAGCAGCGCCGCTGACAGCGACTCATTGCAACCAATCCGCACCTCTCCGGTAGTGGGATCGGCCATGAATGCAATTTCGTCGACTCCCTGACGCAACTCGTCAAACACCGCAAGACCGCGCCGCACCAGGGCGCTGCCATACAAGGTGGGTTCGACGCCCCGTGGACCGCGATCTAGCAGCCGCACCCCGAGCGTCTGTTCGAGGTCCGCGATCGCCTTGGAAACGGCGGGCTGGGACAAGGCCAGGCGCTGCGCCGCTCTCGCCATGCTGCCCGATTGCGCGACAGTCAGAAGCACATGCAGGTCGCGTAGCCGAACGCGGCGTCCGATCCGCGCCTCCCAATGCTCGATCGAGGGAGACATAACCTTTTCCTCAGGGGGATATCACACTTTTCCGCCTTCTCATTATAGCGGCCAGCCCTACGCTCTCAATCGCAATCTTGTCGGAGAACTCACCATGACGATTATCGTGAGGCCGCTGCATCCCATCTTCGTTGCCGAAGTATCCGGTGTCGATCTGCGCTGTCCCGTCGATCGGGAAATCTTCCGGGAAATCGAAGCCGCGCTCGACCGCTATGCCGTACTGATCTTCCGGGCTCAGCCGCTGGCGGACGAGCAGCAGATCGCATTTAGCCAGTTGTTCGGACATCTCGAGACCTCGATCGGCACGATCCGCAAAGACCGCAAGCATCGCCTAGGAAGACAGGAGATCGCCGACGTCTCGAACCTTGATGAGGATAACAATGTCCGCCTGCTCGCGGACCGCTGGTGCATGATGATACTGGCCAACCAGCTTTGGCACACCGACAGCTCGTTCAAGCGAGTGCCGGGCAAAGTGTCCCTACTGTCGGCGCACGAGGTGCCGCCGAATGGCGGCGAAACCGAATTCGCCGATCTTCGCGCTGCCTACGATTCGCTCGACGAAGCCACTAAGGCGCGGATCGACAATCTTGTTGCAGAGCACTCGATCTTTCACTCCCGAAGTCTCATCGGCTACACCGACTTTTCCGACCAGGAACGCGCCACACTGCCAGCGGTCCCCCAAACCTTAGTGCGTGTGCATCCAGGGTCCGGTCGCAAGACTCTCTATCTCGCCTCGCATGCTTCGCACATCGTCGGATGGCCAGTCGACCAGGGTCGCGCGCTTCTCGACGAGTTGATGTCTTTTGCTACCCAACCGTGCTTTGTCTATCAGCACCGCTGGAGGGTCGGGGATCTAGTCGTCTGGGACAACCGTTGCACGCTTCACCGCGGGCGGCCCTTTAACAACACAGAGGATCGTCGTGACATGCGGCGCACGACGGTTGAGGATTTGGCCTCGACATTGGAGCAGTCCCATCTGGCTGAAAAATCATGACCGCGCTCACGCGGCGAACTGTATTGGGTGGCCTCTCCGCTCTGTTCGCCATGCCCGCCCGTTCAGAACCCTACTGGCCCGACCGACCGATCACGCTGGTTCATGGCTTTGCCCCGGGCGGCCCGACCGATACGGTCGCGCGAATCGTCGCAGAGGGATTGTCGCGGCGTCTAGGACAGCAGGTTGTGGTCGAACCCAGGCCAGGAGCGTCCGGTACAACCGCAGCCGGACAAGTGGCGCGCGCCGCGCACGATGGCTACACGCTGATTGCTATTCCGGGCGGCCATGCAACAGCCGCGGCCCTGTATAGATGGCTTCCTTATCGGACAATCGATGACTTCTCCATGATCAGCATGACCGCGGAGTATCCTTTCGTCTTCGTAACGTATTCCGGGCACGCGATGCAAACGATGGACGATCTCATCAGTCTGGCTCGCCACCGGCAGACGCCGTTGCTGTACGGCAGCCCCGGAATTGGGTCGGTTCATCACTTGTCGGTCGAGCTTCTCGCAAGAATGGCCAACATTCAACTGCAGCACGTTCCCTATCGCGGGAGTGCGCAAGCGGTGACCGATCTGATCGGCAAGCGGATCGATTTTATGATCGATCCTCCCACACTCATGATTGAATTCGTGCGGGATGGTAGGCTGCGTGCGCTCGGGACAACGGGAGCCTCCCGGTTTTTTAGTATGCCCGAAGTTCCGACGGTGTCCGAGGCGGCCCTTCCCGGCTATGTCGTCACCTCATGGCAAGGGCTCGTTGGGCCCGCCGGAGTTTCGCAACCGATCGTCGACCGGCTGAGCCGCGAGGCGGCGGCGGTTCTGTCGGAGCCTGCCATCGTTGAACGCCTCAGAGCGCTCGGCAACGATGCGATATCCTCCAGTCCCGACGCATTCAAAGCGCGGATCGCTGCGGACGTAGAGAGATGGTCCAGCATCGTCGAGACCGCCAATATCGAGCGCATCTGATAGCGTGCGACACCGCAACGGACCGATATGTCGTCGAACAGCAGCTCGGCGAGCCAACCGCGTGTGCGGGAACCCGTCCGTCAGTGGTCCATCCGTGTCGAGGCTGCGAGAGCGGAGTCGAGCGAGCCACTTAGAGTGGCGCTTTCGCTCACATGCTCTCGCCGGCGGATGCCGCAGCAAGACATCGCGCCTTTGGCGGCATGCGGTTAAGGCAGCGTACTCTGGCGAAGTGGCGCACCACGGCCGATGAAGATGGGCACTATTGCTTCGCCGCAGCGCTATGATGTCGTACGCGAGACCGCGCTATCGTAGCCAAGATTGCGACCAGCCGTGATTCGAGGCTACCCTGCTGCCGTTGCCGTCGGTCAATGGAGCGCGGTCAGGCCTTTTCCTCCACTCCGCCTGGGCGATCGTTCGCGACGCACGACGGGACCTGGAGACTGCCCGAGATTGGGAAGCGCCGCTCGCGACAAACTTCGGCTGGGAGATGTCGTGGCGGCCGCGCGCACCGCGGCTGACGCGATCGAGAGCATAAGGACATTTTGGCCGTTTGAAATTGCGCAACGGACTTGGCGCACCGCCTAGGCGGCCAAACGGCGCTCCCTCTTCGACCTCCTCTAGGCTCCCGTCCGAAGCCCTCTTCGGGAAGCGCGCTAGCGCGGCCTTCCGGGAATCTCGGTCCAGCGCGTAGGCGGTTTGTTTGAACTCGATGCCATCAATGAGCCCTTGAATGTAGCCGGAGATCGTGTCCGCGGCCATGATGAGCGCCGTGTCGAGTGTATGGATGTACCTGCTCGTCACCGAACCCTTGGCATGGCCTACCAGCGCCGCGATGGTCACCTCGGTAAAGCCGAGATCGTTGGCGATACTCGCGAAGCTATGACGTAGGACGTGGGGAGTAATATCGGATAGCGGGAGTCCTCGAAGATGTGCTTCCAATGGTTTGGAAAGCTGCCGAATGCGTTGTCCTCACCCTGCCCCCGGGAAGACGTATGTGCCTACATTGCGGGTGCGCCGTCTCTCGAGATATTCAACGACGGGCAAGCCAACAGGGCGGATGGATTTCCCCTCCTTACCGTCCTCCAATCGCAAGCAGCTAGCCTCAGTGTCCGCCTCCATCCATTTCAAGCTGATCATCTCGCTCCGCCGGCAGCCGGTCAGCGCCAGCTGGCGAACGATGTCCAGGATAGTGGTGTATTTCTCCTGCTTTGCAGCGTCCCGAAGCATCCGACCCAATATTCGGTACTCCGCCTCCGATAGCCGACGCTTTCGCACCTTGTCCTTTGGCTTGCGGACGCCGTGGGCTGGGTTGCATTCGACAATGCCTGCTTCGACCGCATAGGTAAGAATGCCGGCAACGGGGAAGATAGACATGTCCGATCGAATGTTCCTGACGCTTGATGAGGTTATCGACCGCTATCGTGGCCGGATCAGCGGGGGCACCTTGCGCAACTGGCGCTCCATGAGAGTTGGGCCCTCGTTCCTAAAGCTCGGCAAGGCCGTTCTCTACCCTCTCGAGGAACTCGAACGTTGGGATCGCAGAAACCTCGTCGTCTGTCGACCGTGCAGGTCGTTCCCTAATTGAAGAGGCGAGTGAGTAATCAGTGCTATCGTCGGTCACGCGAAACTAAATGCGCAAAGGTCTCGAACACCTCGGCAATGGATGGGACGAGGATAGATATCGATTCGGAATCCGTGATCTGATATGATCGTCAATTGCTGGCAAAGACTCCGTGTGTTTACCCGGGTTTGTCACGATCAAGCATAGAAAACCGATCCCCGACCCATACCCCATTCATTTCTCAGCACCGCGCAAATAATTGTTTTCTCGGGAAGTTTCGCTTTGAATCTGCTGATTCACAACAATGCCACTCGCAGCCCAACTGCACGTGCAATCATGGCTCACCATTCTTGAGCAGTGATTGAGCGTGATTCTTTAGTCTGTTGGATGCTTCCCGCAGCAAGTCGCCAAACGGGTTGAAAAATTGCGCTTTTGCCCTCCGAAGGCAAAGGTCACACGTTCGAATCGTGTCGGGTGCGCCAATTTCGCTTGGTTTTGGAGAGCGATGCGCGTCCAAACCGAAGCCGCTGCTCCAGCGTCATTCGCGCGAGTAAGCAAATGAATGAAAATTGTGGGGAGCGCGGATAGCATGGCAGTGAACCGCGCTCCCGGCTGAGAGCCGATCGTCGTCAGAAGCGGCAGGATAGGATTGTCCTCGCAGGCCGGCGCTCACACAGGCGGCCGCCAGGATTCGACCGCTACCGTAAGGAGTACAGCACCGTGCGAAATCATGGTTCGGCGTATTAGCCTGTGGTAGCGGGGGGTCCGCTACATCGCGATACCCATTATCGTACAAGCTCTGTTTTCCTATCGGCGCGCAGCTTAGCTCGGCAGGCAGCGTCATGATGGTCCGCAAAAAGCCGCCGCTTGTGCGCGATCTATCGCCGTCCAAAGCGGTCCCACGGAGGGTCTCAGATCGATGGCGGGCGCGGCCGCGCCGAGCACAAGCCCGGCAGCGCCGTTCAGGAATTGCCGCCGGTCGATCATCCGCTGCGGTGAGCGCGAATCATTGCTCATTTCGGTACGCCGACGGACCGTGTAGCCGCTGATGCTGGACGACGGTCGCGCAACCGCGCTGCGTGGTATTGCGCGACGCCGTCCTAGGGATATTCGGCCAGGAAGTCGGAGATCCGGAGCAGGGCAGCGGCAGGCTCCTCACGCTGGATCGATGCATAGACGGCGTCCCAGCACTCGCAGAAGGACGCTTCCGACGCGCCGCGCTCGCCGCACAGCTCGTAGATCGTCACACTGGGTGTGAGAAGGCGGCACGGGCATATTTGTCCGCCTATGGGCCATTCCCCGATATTGGCCTATCTGCCTTTGCGTCGCTCTTGGGGGTCGAACGGACATGATCAATTTTTGAGTGCTTGCCCTAACATCAGCTCGGCTGCGACGCCACGACGGCGGAGATCTCGTCAAGAAGCGTCGCGTGCTGTTCCCAGGGTATGCAATCGACACTCATCTGCGGTCGCCCGGGATTGTCGACCCGGCTGTCATCAACCGCCTGCCCGGTCTCCACCGCCGCCGACAGGAACACGTGATCCATATCGCGATTGAAATAGCGTAGAAGAGCGTCCCGCAACGCCGGCTTGGTGCAGGCCATTGCAGCAAGGAGCCCATAAGCTCCCCAGTTCGACACGCCGGCGACGATGAGCACATCGACCGGGGTCGTTGCTGCGATCACCTCGCCGTTGGGAATTCCGCGTTCGATGATTTCCTTGGGCAGGGATCCCATCCCAATTTCATTGCCGCCGTCCCCGATGCCGATCGTCTGCCAGCGACGCTTCGCGGCGGGGTCGCTAAAGAGAAGATGGAGCGGCGCCGTTTCGCGCGACATATCCCATCCATGCTCCCGATGAGGCTTTCCATCCGAACCCGGAGAAGCCCGCTCGATGGCGATCAAGTGAGTGATCGGCCGATCGCCCGTTTCCAGGTACTGTCGTAGGCGGAGAACTGAACTCTCCGTCGTCGACACGACCTCAAGATTTACTGGCGCCGGCAGCGCATCGACTACGGCCCACACCGCCTTTGCACACGGCGCATCGGTAATGACCGTTACCGGAATCCCCGCATTTGCGAGGCCCGCGGCCAGATGGGCCATCCCGCCGAGCCCATCCGTTTCCGGAGAAGGCGGCTCCGCGTGCTGGATATAGAACCCGGTGACGATGCCAACGTGCGCGTTGGGCGTGTTCACGATCGCCTCTGCGGCGCGGGCGAGATTGCCTTTTGCCCACGCGGTCATCTGGCTGATGTCGCGTTTGACTCTGCGCCCGATGATCGCCTCGATCCGGGCCACGGACTCGTTCACTGTCTCCACCTCGACTTGCAGCGCGTCCACGGATAGTTCGTCAGGTTCGTGTTGGCTTCCGGGGATGGAATAGCTCTTCGACGGACTGTTTCGGGTCCTTGATGCAAGAGCGGTCCTTGCGATCGTTCTTCTGGGCCTCGAGCTTCTGCAGGAAACGGAAACGCGGCGACGGGGTCGCGTGCCCCGATCGCCCGTGCTTGGTCATGCCGAAACCCTTTTGGCCGCCATGTGTCATTTGATCGCCAACGAAACCGTGCAGTGCACCCGGGAGCCGCCACCGGGGCCAAAGCTTCATGCGGTTCGCCGAGAATAGCCCTGATCGTCAAGAGGCGCGAGGCTGTGGGACAGTCGGTTTGCGAGATCAAAATGCTGCAGTGCGGAGCACTGAGACGCGCAACGCTACTCACGGATCAAAGGCACGAACCGGACCGGCGCTACGATCGTGATTGTGGCCGTTCCGTCGGCGTGTTTTGCCAACACCACAAGCTTCTGATCGAAACCGCCAACCGGGATGACGATGCGGCCACCAGGCCCTAGTTGCGCGATCAGCGGCGGTGGGACGTGGTTAGGAGCTGCGGTCACGATGATGGCATCGAAGGGCGCATGCTCCGGCCAGCCTTGGTAGCCATCCCCGATCTTGGTCGAAACATTTATGTAGCCCAGACGTTCGAGGTTGGCACGGGCCATAGTGCCAAGTTCTGGTACGATCTCGATCGTATAAACCTCGTCTGCGAGCGCGGATAAGATCGCTGTCTGGTATCCCGACCCGGTGCCCACCTCCAGGACCTTGTCCGTCTTCGCCAGCTGCAGCAGCTCCGTCATCAGGCCGACGATCAGCGGTTGCGAGATCGTCTGGCCGCGGCCTATCGGCAGCGGTGAGTTGCTATAAGCTGCGGACCTGTACTCGGGCGGCACGAACTCGTGTCGCGGCACCTCTATCATTGCGGCGCGCACACGCGGACTGAGCCGAGCCACACCGCCGGTTCCCCCGGCCGACGCGAGCATTGCGTCGATCTGCTCGACCATCCGCTGGCGATCGGCGGCGTCTTGCTGCGCCGTGCAAGCCGTAGCCAGCACGGCACTGGCCAAGATGGCGAACACCCCGAACGATAGAACTTGTCGGCACCACAACATTCTGGTCCTCGATGTGCCTCGCCCGCCTCCTGATCGGGGGACTGGGATTCAAAATGATCGCGATTACTGCACCCGATATTTGCTCGCATAGTGTCTGCCGAGAATCTTGCGGGCCTGATCGGCCAGTCGCTTGTTGCCAGTCGCTGGTGGCTTGACGTGGCGCTTTCGGGGCTTCGGCCAATCCGTTCTCGAGCTCTGTTTTCTTGGCATGCACATCGTCCAGATCAGGGTTGTGAGGGAACCGCCTGCCTTCAAGAGACGATCTCGACCGGACTGCCGATCGCGAGTCCAAGGTCGCGGTCCGCGCGCCCCTGGTTGACAGCGATTTCGGCGAGCCCGTTCGAGTTCTTGTACCAGAAGGCCGAGCCGGGCGGCCGATCGCTGAAGGTCCTTTCGCGCTCCAATATTCGACCCGCCGCGGCAAGCCCGGCGTTGGGCGGCAGCATGGCAGCCCTTAACCCGGTCATGGCATTGCCAAAGTGGTCGACGTAAACGATCTCGCAAAGGTCGTCCGGCCAGTCTGTCCGGCGATCCGCGCCATCCTTGCGCGGCTGTCCGGGTGGAGGCTCGCCGTTCGCCAGCATGGCTGAGACCGGTGCGAAAAGGTCGCGCCCGTGAAAGCTGGCCGAGAGGCGCTGCGGCCTCCAGTCGATGTCCCAGCTGCGCGTCTTTTTGGCGCGGCGCAGGACCAACTCAAACAAGCCGTTGCCGGGGCCGACATACCACCGGCCGTCGGCCTCAAGCACAATGGCCGGGCGTGTCCCGCCGACGCCGGGATCGACGACGCAGAGAAAGACGGTTCCGACCGGAAACCAGGCGGCATAAGCCGCCAGGAGGTACGCTGACGCCTTCGGATTACCCGCGGGCGCATCGGCGAAGAGGTCGATAGCGGGAACGCCCGGCGCCTTCTGGTGCAGCGCTGCCTTCACCTGACCCGTATACGGGCCGTGCAGCCCGAAATCCGTGAATAGCACAATCATGTTATCAGCTTGCTCCCGTGGTCCCCCGCGCCGCAAGTTTACGGTGCGAGCGCTCGCGGACCTCAGCGGCCGAGATTATCGACGGATCGGCTTACGATCTTCGTCCGACAGGGAGTAGAATGCGGACGCCGCGGGCACTCGTGCCCGCAGGCGAGCCCCAGCTGGACATCGTCCGCAACTCTCCGTCCCGCCGTCGGCAAGTAACTGGGAATTGCCCAGTGATCCACACCGCGAACTCTATGACCGAACTTGCACGTTTGGAAGCACCACTTTGCGGCTCACAGGCGACGGCCGCTGCGGTATTTGCGCTACCGCAATCCGGCTTGTTCGCAGTTGGGGGCAGCGGCGCGTCCCGATCCGGATCGGCAAACGGGAACGCGCGTGAGCAACGATGTTGCCGGCGGCGAGGCGCCTCACTGCCGCGTGTTGGAGCATGAGTCCGTTTGGGAGGAGGTCACGATGAAGATTGACAGCACCACATTTGGCACGATTACGATTGACGGAGAAACCTATGAGCACGACGTGATCGTTCGCCTTTCCGGCGAGGTTGTGAAGCGGAAAAAGAAGCTATCAAAGAAATTGTATGGCACTTCGCACGTGCTTTCAGAAGACGAGGCAAGGTTCCTCTTCGAAAGGGGGTGCGACCAGATCGTCATTGGCTCGGGTCAGATGGGCAACGTGCACCTGTCTCCGGAAGCTGAAGCCTATTTCAAGAGAAAGGGCTGCGAGGTCTTATTGAAGCCGACACCCGAAGCGATCCAGACGTTCAACCGGTCGCGCGCAAGGAGGATCGGGCTCTTTCACGTGACCTGTTGACCCTGCGGAAGGCGAAATAGGCGTGTCGTAATAGAAAGCGGGAGAGCGGGCACCTGGCGGTTGCTAGTTAATCAACGGAGAGCATGAGCACAAGAAGCTGACCAGGGAGAAACACGATGGCGGCCAAGGACGTCAAATTCTCAACCGAGGCGCGCGGAAAGATGCTGCGCGGCATCGACATCCTCGCCGACGCCGTGCGGGTCACGCTGGGTCCCAAGGGCCGTAACGTCGTGCTCGACAGGTTCGGGACGCCGCGGATCACCAAAGATGGCGTGACTGTTGCGAAGGAAATCGAGCTTGACGACAAGTTCGAGAACATGGGCGCGCAGCTGGTCAAGGAAATCGCGTCAAAGACGTCGTACCTGGCGGGCGACGGTACGACGACGGCAACCGTGCTTGCCCAGGCAATCGTCAAGGAGGGGGCCAAGGCTGTAGCCGCGGGCATGAATCCGATGGACGTGAAGCGCGGGGTTGACTTGGCAATCGATGCAGTTGTCGACGACCTCAAGGAAAAGTCGAGGAAGGTGGCCTCGAGTGAGGAGATGGCTCAGGTTGCCACGATCTCGGCCAACGGCGATACGGAGATCGGCCGGCTCATCGCGGATGCCTTGGAACGGATCGGCAGCGAGGGCGCCATTACCGTCGAGGAGGCAAAGTCGCTCGAGACGGAGCTTGAGGTGGTGGATGGGATGCAGTTCGATCGCGGCTACATCTCGCCCTATTTCATCACCAATGCCGAAAAGATGCTGGTCGAATTTGAAGACCCGCACATTCTGGTTTGCGAAAGGAAGTTGTCGGGACTGCAGGAGTTGCTGCCGCTGCTGGAAACGGCCGTGAACAGCGGTAAACCGCTTCTCATCATCGCGGAGGATGTCGAGGGCGAAGCTCTCGCGACGCTTGTCGTCAACAAACTCCGGGGCGGCCTGAAGGTCGCTGCCGTCAAGGCGCCAGATTTCGGCGACCGACGCAAAGCGATCCTCCGAGACACTGCAATCCTGACCGGGGGCACCGTGATCGCCGAGGATGTGGGCATCAAGCTCGAACATGTGACGCTTGATATGCTCGGCCGCGCCAAGAAGGCGTTGATCGACAAGGAGAGCACCACGATCGTTGGCGGCGCCGGCAAGAAGGCCGACATCGAGGCTCGGATCGCGGAGATCAAATCACAGATCCTGGAGACGACCTCCGACTACGATCGTGAGAAGCTTGAGGAGCGGCTCGCCAAGGTCGGCGGCGGCGTAGCGGTGATTCACGTCGGCGGGGCGACCGAAATCGAGGTCAGGGAGCGGAAGGATCGCGTGGATGACGCGATGCATGCAACCCGCGCTGCGGTCGCAGAAGGCTTTCTGCCTGGCGGTGGGATTGCGCTGCTTCGTGCGGCCAAGGCGCTCGGGAAGCTCAAAGGCGGAAATGGGGATCAGCAGCGCGGGATCGAGATCGTCAGGAAGGCCTTGGGTTGGCCGGCCCGTCAAATCGCCATCAATGCCGGCGAGGACGGCTCGCTCGTCATCGGAAAGATCCTGGATCGCGAGACCTACGCCTACGGCTTCGACGCCCAGACCGGTGAATTCGGCAATCTGGTGACCAAGGGCATTATCGATCCGACGAAGGTGGTTCGAACGGCCTTGCAGGATGCCGCGTCGATTGCAAGCCTGCTGATCACGACGGAAGCCATGGTCGCAGAGCGGCCGAGCAAGGATACGGCGCCGCTTGGCCACCCGCATCCGCGCCATGGGGCCGACATCGACTTTTGAGTGGCGCTGCGTTGCACAAGCGACGCTCGTCGAGCGGGGGGCGTCACGCCTGCCCGGCAGTCAACGCAGCACCGCCGTCACAGTGACGCCAGCGCATTAACTTCGCCTTGTGAGCACGCGCGGACGTGGGATAGTATCTTATGGTCGGTAGTCCACGTCGGCATGAGGAGGTTGGCGTGGTGGAAGAAGCCAAGACACCGAGCTTAACGCGACGGGCGTTATTGACGGCCGCAACTGCGGCGGGGGCTGGATTTGCGGGCAGCGCCCTCGTTTCGCCACTGGACGCGAGTGACAGCGACGATGATGTTGCGATCGTCAAGCAACTCACTGGAATGATTCCCGTGGAGTCGGATCGCGTCCACCTCGTGATGCCGAGGACGTTCCCAAACGGCTATACCGTGCCTCTCTCTCTCGAGATCGATAGCCCAATGACTGAAGCGGACCACGTGCGTCATGTCCGCGTCTTCGCGCCGCGCAACCCACTCATCGAGGTTGCTCGCTTTCACTTTGTGCCGGGGCACAGCGAGCCGAGAGTGTCGACACGGATTCGTCTGGCCGAACCGCAATACGTCGTGGCGGTGGCGGAAATGAACGACGTTGCACTCCTGATGACCAAGACCTGGGTCGAGGTGGCTACCAACGGCTGCGCCTGAGATCTCCCGGAGGGAGGAAAGAATGTTCATCCCGATACCACGCGTGCAAGTACCAGACGTTGCGGCGAAGGGCGAAATCTTTCAGGTCAAGGCCTTGATCAGCCACCAGATGGAAACAGGGCTGCGCCGTGACCCCCAGGGCGACGTGATCCCGCGCAAGATCATCAACAAGTTTGCCTGTCGCTACAGCGACGTTGTCGTCTTCGACGTCGATCTGCACGAGGCCATGGCGGCCAACCCCTATATTGAGTTCTACCTGCGCGCGACAGAGAGCGGTCGGCTGGAGTTCATCTGGGAGGAGGATGGCGGCAACACCTACGCGCTGACCCACCAACTCACGGTCGGCTGATGCCGGGCGGCTCGACCGCTGTCTCGGCAACCGCGGGGCCCCGCCGAAGTGCGTGGAGCCTCCATCAGATCATTGCACTTTTGCTGGTCGCGAGCCTGGTTGTCTCCTTTGCGGAGCGCGGCTTCGCGGCAGACAGTGACCAGGGTGCCCAATTGGCAGCGACATGTGCAGCCTGTCATCGCCTCGACGGCCATGACAAGGGTATCCCGTCGATTGTCGGACTGAGCGAAGAACAGTTTGTCACCCTCATGATGGCCTTCAAGTCGGGCGAGCGTTCCGGTCCGATCATGCGCACGGTGGCGCGCTCCCTCAGCAACGAAGAAATCGCGATCCTAGCGCGCTATTTCGCGGCACGAGGAAAGGAAACGCAGCGGCGATGACATGTTGGACGCGTCGTCAGTTTGGCTGCTTGGCCGGAGCGATGTGCATAGGGGCGCTCCATCCGCAAACCGCGCGAGGCCAGGCCAAGGCTCGAGTCCTGGTGATCGGTGGCGGCGTGGGCGGTGCGACCGCCGCCAAGTACTTGGCCCTGGGCTCCGAAGCGCTCGCTGTGACACTGGTCGAGCCCAAAGCGCAGTACACGACCTGTTTCTTCAGCAACCTCTATCTTGCCGGGCTTCGCTCGCTAGAATCGCTCACGCATGGCTATGAGACACTTGAACAGAGATACGGCGTCAAGGTCGTCCATGACTCCGTGACGGCGATCGATCCAGAGGCCAAGAACGTGAGCCTCGAAGGCGGGGCAAAGCTATCGTACGACCGCGTTGTCCTTGCCCCAGGTATTGGCTTCAAGGTCGGCGCCATCGATGGCTATGACGACGCCGCGACGCAGATCATGCCGCACGCCTGGACCGCCGGGCCACAAACCAGGATTCTGCGAGAGCAACTTGAAAGCATGGAGGACGGCGGCGTGTTCGTACTCGTCGTCCCGCCGGACCCGTTCCGCTGCCCACCCGGTCCCTACGAGCGCGCTTCCCTCATTGCCTACTATTTCAAGCAGTACAAGCCGCGGGCGAAAATCCTGATCCTTGATGCGAAAGACAGTTTCTTCGCGCAGGACGTGTTCGAAGATGGTTGGAACCGCCACTATCCGGGAATGATCGAGTGGCTGCCGGGGCAGTTCACGGGTGGGATCAAGGCGGTCGACGTGAAAGGTCGATTGGTCAAAACGGCCGGGGACACGTTCAAGGCCGATGTCGCCAATGTCATCCCGGCACAGGAGGCCGGCCGTCTCGCACAGCAGGCGCACCTCGTGGATCAATCGGGATGGTGTCCTATCGATCCGATGACATTCGAATCGAAGCTGCAGCCCGGCATCCATGTCATCGGCGATGCGGCAAAGGCCGGCAATATGGCGAAATCGGCTTTTGCGTCGAACAGCCAAGCCAAGGTCTGCGCCTTCGCAATCCTGGCTGCACTCACCGGATCCGAGCGATTTGCGCCCCACTTGTTCAATACATGCTTCACTGTTCTTGCTTCCGACGACGCGGTGACGAGCGCGATCAGCTACAGCGCCGATCCGGAGACAATCAAGGTCAACGACTTCTTCCTCAGCAAGGTCGGTGACAATGCCTGGATACGCCGCGAGGCCGTGCACCAGGCAGACGGCTGGTACGCCGCATTCACCCACGACATTTTCGGCTGAAGCCGTCGTTCAGCCTTGCTCGATTGCCGACACGGGCATCACCGGAAAAGTATCGGTCGCAGATTGCGTTTCGCCGCTCGGCTGCCCCGCAGATAACGGCGTGGGGACGGGATCGGGCATCCGTTCCAGGCGAAGTGAGTTCAGTACCACGAGAACGCTCGAGCCGGCCATCACCGCAGCCGCAATGACTGGCTGCAGCAGGCCGAGCACGGCGAGCGTCAGCGCAATCAGGTTGTACCCGAACGCCCATAGCAGGTTGGTGAGGATCGTCATGCGAACCGCGCGTGCGACATCGACGACCCATGGCAGCATCCACAACCCACCCCGAGGCAAGACCACGGCAGCAGTTTCGCGAGCGAGATCGGTCGCGGAACCGACGGCGATTCCGATATCCGCTTCGGCGAGCACCGGCCCGTCGTTGAGGCCGTCGCCGACCATCGCAACCACATCGTACCTTTGGCGCAGCCGACGCAGGGCAGCCCGCTTGGCCTCGGGGGCCAGGCCAGAGCGTGCATCCTCGATCCCGGCCGCAACAGCAACTCGCTGCGTCGCATGCGCAAGATCTCCGCTCAGCAGCATCACATGCAACCCGCGGCTCCGCAGTGCTTCGCCCGTCGATCGCACCTCGGGAAGCGCCGCATCATCGAGCGCCAGCGCGGCACGCACCTGCTCGCCCCATCCGACATAGATCACGGAGTAACCATCGGCTTCCAGCGACCGACCACGTTCGCCGAGAGCCGGCGCGACCGACCAGCCAAGTTCGCTCATCAGTACTCGGCTGCCAGCCGCCACTACTTGTCCGTTTGCATTCCCTCGGATGCCGCGGCCGGGCAGGATCCGAACGTCGGCTGCAACCACCGGGTCGAGGCCACGCTCTGCCGCCGCTGCCGCGATGGCGTGCCCGAAGCCATGTTCGGAATGGCGCTCAAGCCCGGCAGCTCGTGCGAGCACCTCATCGGCCACCATCCCGTCGGTCTCTATCCTCACAACACGCGCTCTGCCCGACGTGAGCGTACCTGTTTTGTCGAATGCGAGCAGCCGTGCGCGCGCAAGTTCTTCGAGCGCGCCAGGCTCGCGGATCAGACAGCCTCGCCGCGCCAGCCGCCCGATGCCGAGCGAGGTCGCAAGCGGGGCGGCAAGGCCTACTGCACACGGGCAGGCAATCACGAGCACGGCGAGGCCGATGAGCAACGCCCGATCGAACGGCAACCACTGCGCCCAATAAAGCGTCGTCAGCCCGCCGAGGGACAGAACGAGAGGGACGAAGATGCCGACAACACGGTCAGCAAGGCGTTGGGTCGGACTGCGCCGGGTCAGCGCGTCCCGCACTGATCGGCAAATCTGGGCCCATCGGGTGTCCGTCCCGGCTCGGGTGGTCCGGATCAAGAGCGGACCATCCAAATTGATGCTGCCAGCGATAACAGGGGAGCCGACGCCCTTCGGTACGAGACGGCTTTCTCCGGTTATCACAGCTTCGTCAGCGTGGGATTCGCCCTCCATCACCGTACCATCGAGGGGAATGCGCTCTCCCGGCCGCACCTGGACCAACGTGCCGACGCCAACCCCGCGCACTGCACGGCGCGTCTCCACGCTACCATCGACCACGGTCGCGCATTCGCTTTCCGCGGCCAAGAGCGGTTCGAGGTTGCGGGCGGCCCGGGCGCGGCCAGCCGCCTCGAGATAGCGGCCCACGGTGAACAGCATCAGAACCATGGTGGCGGTGTCGAAGTAGACGTGCGGGCCGCGCTCGACGACGGCAAATGCTGAATAGAGATAGGCGGCGCCGACGCTGAGGACGATGAGCGTAGAGGACGTCACGCGTCCTTCAACCGCGTCACGCCAGGTGTCAGCAAGGAATGGTCCGCCGAGAATAATCAGAGCCGGCGTTGCGAACACCCAGAGGAGGAGGTGAATCCAGGGAAGCAGCCTTGCATCGACACCCGTGAACGCCCCTGCATATAATAGCAGGCTGAACAGCATGATGTTCATGGAGAGAAAGCCACCCGCGCCCAATCGGATCAGGAGCCAAGCGGCTTCCCATTCCTCGCTCTCGCCGTTCTTCACCTGAAACGCGATGCAACAACCATAGCAGCAGAACGCATGGCTCTCGCCGTTCACTGTGCGCTGCATCGCTCGTGCGCCGATAGGAAGCAGACAATGGCTGCACAGGATGCCGCCGCGTTCGCTCATGCGAAATATCCTCCCGGCCAACCATGTGACATGTGAGCCGCGAAGGGCAGGATGCCGCGGCCAAGGGTGACAAGGCCAAGGAGCAGGATGCAACTGCCGGCCAGCCACACGCCGCGCTGCCGCCATGCTGGCGCAAGAAACTGGCCAACGGCACCCATCATCAGCATGGCCGGGAAAGTCCCCAGTCCGAACGACGCCATGGTAAGAAAGCCAGGAAGCGCTCCTGCGGTGCTCGCCGCCTCAGCGAGAAAGGCATAGACCAGGGGACACGGCAGAAAGCCGTTGAACACGCCGAATGCCAGCGGTGCCGCGTGGCCATCCGCGGCAAGTAGGCTCCGTAGGGATACGGCGAGCGTGCTGCTACCGAAGCCGATCGCGAGGTGACGCAAGCGCGGCAGCAGGCCGAAGAATTGCAACGCCATGGCGATCATGAGCATTCCGGCAACAACTGCCAGGCCTCGCTGGGCGGCATCGAGGCTGCCACTCAACATCGGGACGGCCGTTCCCTGAGGCGTGCATATCACTTGACCGAGAGTGCCCGCGAGTCCACCGAGGAAGCAATAAGTTGTCAATCGTCCTAGATTGTAGAGAACATGGCGCAACGCGGTTGCCGCCTGACCGTGCGGGTCGTGGCCTAGCGCGCAGGCAAAACCGCCGCACATCCCGACACAGTGAAAGCTGCCGGCGAAGCCTGCGGCGAAGAGCATGAGATAGTAGGCCACGGCAGATGTCCCGCAAATCACCCGGCCGCATTGCGCCGAGCGCGCTGCTCTGCGGCAGCTATTTCATACGAACGAGGTAAGCGACCCAGGCAAAGAAACCGATCGTGAAGACCGCAAAGCCGATGAACGCGACGATCTGTTCCGGACTTGCCTCAGCCAGCGAGAAGATCGGATCCGCCAGCATGGTTCTTTCCCTTCAGCCGAAGTAGACCCGAACAACATTCATGGTGAGCTCGGAAAGCAGGAAAATCAGATTCACGGCGGCAATCGCGAGGATGATGCTGGCAATAAGCCACGCCGGCAGATTCCTCGTCATCGCCCCCTCCCGCTCATCCCGGCCTTCCCGGGCCTACCCCGCCCCAGTAATTCACCAGATAATAGAGCCCCCAGATGAACAGCACGGCATAGACGACCAACAGCCAAATCGGGATGTGGCCGACCCGCGCCTGGATGTAGCCGCCGGCATATTCCTCCATCTCGTGGGCTGAACTGTCACTCGCCGGCTGGTTCGACCGGTTCGTCGGTTCGGTCATTTTCCATCTCCCTGCGATAGAACCTTAGAGCCGCGTCGTCCGCTCCACTGAAGGCGCCCGAGAGGACGCCCCAAATGAAGATACACAGCGCACCGATGCTCATCAGCAACGCGACCATGTAGGGTCCTATGATCTCGAAATCCGTCATGGTTCACTCTTCTTCAACGGGGCGGAAGTCCGGCTTGCCGACACGCCCTCCGGCTTGCCAGTTGCAGCGCCAGACAATTCAGCGCGCTGCATACGGCCCCCACCCAGAACGTAGGCATCTTCCGGCGTGGCAGCCTCCAACTTGGGATCGTTGAGCGCGGCGCGATCCGCGGGCGAAATAGACAGCGGCTGAAGGGTGAGCGGGTCTTTGAAGGCGGACAGCGAAACAACATAGTAGGCAAGTGCCCAGCGATCGTCCTCCGACAACGAATCGCGGTAAGAAGGCATGGGCGTTCCGCTGAGGCCGGTGCTCATGGTCCTGAAGATATCCTCCACGGCCGGCCCCGATTTGAACTGGCCGCTGGTGAGATCCGCAGGCGGCGCCGGGAAGTTGAGATCGTCTTTCAGGCCCGGGGCTTTCTGACCATCTCCCTTGCCGGTATCGCCGTGGCACTCCCAGCACTTGGCGCTTTGCCAGACCTCCTTGCCGTGAGCGAGCAGCTGTTGGGACGGCGCAGGCGGCCTTCCAATGTACAATGGTGCGCCCGGGGGCTCCTCGGTGAAGAAGGCATAGGGTGCTGCGGGGTCGGAGCGGTCGACCGCAAGCTCATATTTGATGTACTGGATGACAGCGAGCCGATCCGTGAGTGGCAACTCATACCACGCCGGCATCGCCGTGCCGCGCACGCCGCGGGTGATGGTTCGCAGCAAGTCGCCGTCGGTGGGGATCGGTTTCTGGGTCAAGCGGAACTTGAAGGCCGCCGCATTGAAGTTTCGCGGTCGTTGCTTGAACAGGAAAGTCGCAGCGGGTCCGTTGCCGTCACCCTTGACGCCGTGGCACCCGATACATCGCCGCTCGTAGACTTCCTTGCCGTACGCGATCCATTGGCTCGAACGTGGAAGGGTGGCGTCCGTCACCGCCAGCTCTTGCGGCTCGAACTTATCCCGCCACTTGCCACGGTTCATGCCGAGCTTCTGGACATAAGCAATGAGGCCCTGAAGCTCTTCCGTCTCGACGGCAATCTCGACCGTGTTGCCCGTGTATTCCTTGTTTGGCGTCCACATGAGCGGAAACTTGCCGCGCGCTTGCATCGGCACAAACAAGAGTCCGTCGGTGTTCGGCGTGAGCTTGATCTGCTCCTTGCTTGTGAAGTCGAACAGCTTTGCGGTTTCCGTCGTTTTATCGAGCGTGCGATTGCCTGCCCCATCATCGACGATCTTCACTGCCTCCGCGGATGCATCAAATAGCTCCCGATAGGGCGCCATGATCGAGTCTTCCGTGAGCATGCGCGGATTCCAAAAATGGGCGAGATGCCACTCGTCGCCGTATTTGAGTCCGACCCGCGTCAGATCCGGTCCGATGCGTCGCGTGCCAAACAGGTGCGGAACATCGAAGGCGTATTCGCCCGCCTCGCTCACCGGGCCCCAACGGCGCGTCTCGCCCGTCACCGGACGAACGTATTGGGAATGGCAATACCAGCAGCCTTCGCGCAGATACACGCGACGGCCGAGCTGCTCCATCGCGGTGTAGTCGGTGGCCTCGGTCACCATCCATTTGAGCTGACCCAGCTCGGTGCGAACGACCGCGGTCACGGTAGTGGTCCGCGCTGACGGTTCAACGAATGGCAGGATCCCCTGGGTCAGGACCGCAAGAAAGAAGAAGCCGACGCCGGCGACAAGGGCGACAAATCGCGCGTTCATTCCGCCCCTCCCGCAGGAACGGGGGCCACGCCGGGTGCTGGAGCCACTTCCCTTGCCTCGGCGGGCCTCGTCAACGCTGTCATCATGAGGTTGATCACCAAGAGGGACATCCCGGTATCCATACTGATACCGGAGAGCGTGCGCACCAGCCAGTACGGCCTCATCCGCACCACCGTGTCGACCCACTCGGTGCCGTTCATCCACTCAAAGCCTTGCTGCAGACCAGCGGCGGTCAGAACGAGGCCCATCGTGGAGATGCCGACCGTGATCAGCCAGAATGCCCAATTGCCGAGCGCAAAGGACCAAAGCTCGCGACCACACACCCGCGGCCAGACGTAGACAAGGCCGCCCATCGCCCACACAACAAATGTCCCGAACACGGTGAGGTGCGAATGGGAGATGACGAAGTCCGAGAAATGCGTCGGCTGTTGAATCGACCGCAGCGCCTCGACCGAGCCTTGGAAGCAACCCGCCAGGTACATCAGCGAGCCCATGATCAGGAACTTCGCGGGCAGATTCTTCCCGAAGCCATCCCAACGCCCCTTCACGGTGCCGAAGAAGTTCACCAGCACGGTCCACACCGGAATGATCAGAAGCATGGAGGTGACGATTGCAAGCGTCTCGGCCCAGTCGGCGATCGGGCTGTAGAGATAGTGATGAATGCCGACAAACGGGTAGAACAGGGCGAGAGACCAGAAGCCGACCAGTGACAGCTTGTGAGCGTAGAGTGGGTTACGCACGCTGACAGGAAGGAAGTAGTAGATCAGCACATAACCCGCGGGCGTGATCCAGAGGCCGACGATGTAATGGATGTAGAGGCCATGGAATGCCGCGCTGTTTATTCCGGAAATCGTGTAGGGCAGGATGAAGCTTCCCAAAACCAGGTTCATCGTCGTCCATATGAAGGCGGCGATCAGGTACCAGAGCGCGACATAGAGCTGCGGTTCGAGGCGCTGTGCGATGGTCATGATGAATTGCGCAGTCGCGGCGGCTACTACGATGAGCATGGGAATTTCAGCGAAGAGCGGGAGTTCACCGGCTTCCAGCCCGTGGTTCGTCCCGAAAGGCAGCGATACGAGACCGGCCAGGAGTGCGATGCTCCACACCCAGGCGAGCGGGACGCCCCACTGACCCCACGGCACGCGAACACCGCACAGGCGCGGCACCAGATAATAGCACTCGCCGATGAACAGCGTCGAAAACGCGCCGAAAATGACGCCATTGACGTGCACCGGACGGAGCCGACCAAAAGTCAGCCCCAAGGTAGGACCAAGATAGTCGGGATAGTTGAAGAGACCGGACAGCGCCACGCCGATCGACGGCGTGACCATGAGCCAGAACATCCCCAGGTAAAGCCAAGTTCGAACGACACTCCAATCGACCAGTTGATCAAGGTCGACACCAGCGAACCTGCCTCGTAGTTGCAATGTTTCTGTCATGGCGCGCCCTTTGCCGACATCGCGGCCTCACGCCGCGCGGCTCCTCAGGCATCACTGCGGCATTTGTTGCTCCGTCCGAACTCGCTCGTCACGGGACCCGCTTCTTCGCGTTCCGAAGGCTAGTACTTGCCGGGGACCAGCACCGAGCCGCTGTTCGACCAATAAATGTACGCCTCGAGTGCCTTCATCGCATCCGAATCGGAATCGATTTTCTCGCCCTGATTTGGCTTTTCGATACACCAGTTGATCATGTCGCGAAGCGTCGCGAATTTGTTCATGCTCGCCTGATACTTCGGGAACGCCTGCGGGTGGGTGTCGGAGGCAAAGGGATGGCACATGGCGCAGGCCATTCCGGTGTTGCTGAGCACGACGTTCATCTGCTTCGCGGTCGCGGCATCGCCATGGAACAACAGGTCGCCTTTCTTGACCTGCTCCATGAAGGCGTCCTCGTAAGCTTTCAACTGTTGAGGTGTTACCGGGTCCTTGTTCGCATTGGCAGGGCCGACGAGAACCGCAAGCGCGGCCAAGAGACCAACGAGCGAAGCAATGCAAAGAGCGAACAGCAATGTCGTTCTGGTTGTCATGGCTGTTCTCCCTAGTACGGCCAGATTTGGTCGGCGATCCGCGGCCGCAGGATCTCAGGCTGACTCAGCGAGGAGTCCGGCGGCGACTGAACGAAGACCTCCTTCCGGCCCCACATAATGTACTCGGTCTCGATCCGATCATTCTTCATGCTCAAGGTTTCCCAGCCAACACCATCGTAGAAATCGCCGGGGTCGGCGCGGATCATCGGCTTGGTGAGCTTGGGCACGCCCTCGGGGGCATAGGGCCAAGGCCAGGAGGTCGCCAGCATGCCGATCGACCGCATGGTTCCGATTTCGTTGTAGAGCACCTGATGGACGTGGCCATGGATATTGGTGACGTTGAGATAAGGCTTGAGCACCTCATTAACTTCACGCCAGTCGCGCACCCAAAAGTTCCAGGGCGGATAGTATTCGTAGAGCGGATTGTGGCTGAAGATGACAACCGGCCTGGCTTTGTCCCAGTCGGTAAGCGTCTTCTGCATCCAGTCGAGCTGGTCGCGGCCCACGCCGGCCCACGGGCCGGCGACGCTGCCGTCGAGGGTTGCCATATGGTCCATGCGCTCTTCGGGGCTCATCTTCCGCGCCGTCCAGTAGTCCGGTCCGCGGGTAACCGTGTCGAGCCCGATAAAGCGCACCCCCTTGTGGTCGAAGGTCCAGTTGGGCTTGTCGAAAAGCTGCTTCCACTTCGCGCCCATATCGTAGTACCAATCGTGCTCGCCCGGGATGAAGACTTTCCGAATCTTCACTTCGTTCAGGAGTTCAACTCCGAGCTCGAGCTCGTTGGCTCTGCCGAGCTGAGCCAAGTCGCCACCGAAGATCATGAAGTCGGCCGGCGGGCTCATGGCCTGGACTTCCCTCGCGGCGCGCTGCACCTTCTCGACGAAGCGCGTGTTGACAGACTTCGGGTACAGGTGGGTGTCGGAAACCCAGGCGAACTTGAAGGGCTCCTCGGCAGCGTAAGCGACGTCGATGGTATTGAGTAGCGGCCACCATGCGAAAGTCTGAGCGACTGTAGCCGCGCCGGTCAAACACGATCTGTGGATGAAAGTGCGCCGAGTAATACGGAGCGAGGGATCGGGATGTACCCCAGGCCGTTGGAGAACCGCCGCCAACTCACGCCGTTCACGGTCAAGCTCGGACATAGGCGCCTCCTCCCGGTAGATCGTTCCTCTCTGTGTCTGAGATCTGTCGCCGGACCTCGCGGTTATGTGTGCATTGCGCAAGTGCTGCCGGCGATTACCGGCGGTGAAAAAGTCTATTGCTTCATTAGTTCTATCGTTAGTTCAGTCGGCTTGCCGGCCGCGACGGTGACGGACTGCTGCACGGGGCCAGTGAGGGACTGGACCGCCACCAGGGTATAGTTGCCAGGCGGTACTTCAGTGATACTGAACTTTCCGTCGGCGCCGGTGATTGCGTAGTAGGGGTTATCCACCACGTAGATCCATCCTTCCATCCAGCCGTGTGCGTCGCAGTCGATGCGCACGGTTCCGGCCCGCGTCAGCTCCGTGGGAATTCGCTGCCCCTCGTTCGGCAGTGCCATATTGAAAGCTGTGCGCTTCCCGTAATAGCCGTGGGTGTTGTGCAGTATCGGGTCGCTATTCACGACCACGAGTGGTCCCCCGCGGATCACCTGAACCTTGGGCTCGAAACGACAGTTGTGATTGACGAGCTCGGGCGTCTTGGCCTGCCCCGCCTGCGCCGGCCAGGCTTTTCCTTTCGCCACCTGGGTCAGATACACGACCGCGTTCTGCACGCCCTTGTCAGGTCCAACGTCGATCAAGGGCTCGTCGCGAGGTCCGTCACAGACCTGGACATCCTTGTTCGGAATGATCTTCCGCGTTTCGACCGCGCCATTAAAGATGACCTTGCCCTGGATGGTTCCGCCCTGGGGGACGGGGCCCTCTTCGTACGCGCGCGCCGGCACACCGCTGATCGCGGTGGCGATCAGGGAGGCCACAATGACTGATTTTATGGGTTTCATCCCGGCGCCTCCCCATTCTCTCAAGGCCAAGACCCAATCGTCTTGCCAGGGGAAACACACCTTAGTAATTTATAGCATACCTAAACCTATCTGAAGTCAATGGTTTGACTGGCGCAGGGCAGGCGCCGAGGAGCGGCTTCGCGGCCTGAAGGCTGCGACCAGAGATTGCGGAGGTTCAATGAATCGCCGCCATGAACTCATTCATCCTTCGGCTCTCCGGCGCAGTCTCTGTGGCGCGGTCCTCGCAGCAGTGCTGGTTACCAGCCAACCGGCCTCGTGCGCGGCCACCTCGTCTGTCACGATCGGAGGACCTTTCAGTCTGACAGCGCCCGACGGCACGACGGTCACCGATCAGACCTATCGGGGAAAATGGCTGCTCGTGTATTTCGGATACACCTTCTGCCCCAATACTTGCCCGACAACGCTCCTGGAGATCGCCACTGCGCTTGAGACGCTCGGCCCCGACGCCGCCAAGGTCCAGCCGCTCTTCATCACCGTTGATCCCAAGCGCGATACAACCGACGTGTTGGGGAAATACACCCAGTCGTTCGATCCAAGAATTGTCGGACTCACGGGCACTCCGGCGCAGATCGCCGCCGTGGCGCATGATTATGGAGCGTACTATGTCGCTCATAAAAACGGTGACGGCGCCGATGACTACCTCATTGACCACAGCACCTACATCTACGTCATGGACCCGCAGGGCCAGTTTGTGCAGGCGTTCGACGCCGACACGCCCGCCGATCGTATCGCCGACGATCTGCTCCATCTCGTGAAACAGGAAGTGAGGCCGCATTGACGTGAGATAATGCCGGGAAGCAGCACCGGTCATCTCTAGGAATGATTTGGCACCGCGTGAGACCAAACTCATGATGTATGACAAATTTTTCGCGGATGCGATCACTAGGCTCCGTGATGAACATCGCTACCGGGTGTTTGCGGATCTTGAGCGCATCGCCGGACGATTTCCGTGGGCGGTTTGGCACTCGCCCCAGGGAACTTGGAATGTGGTGATCTGGTGCTCGAACGATTATCTCGGGATGGGGCAGCATCCGAAGGTGATCGGCGCCATGGTCGAGACGGCGACCAGGATGGGCACCGGTGCCGGCGGCACCCGCAACATTTCCGGTACAAATCACCCGCTAGTCGAGCTCGAGCGCGAACTCGCAGACTTGCACGGCAAGGAGGCTGCGCTCGTCTTCACGTCCGGCTACGTTTCGAACCAAACGGGCATCTCGACGATCGCCCGGCTGATCCCGAATTGCCTCATCCTGTCGGACGCGATGAACCACAATTCGATGATCGAGGGTGTCCGCCAATCTGGTCTTGAGAAAAGGATCTGGCGACACAATGACGCTGCTCATCTTGAGGAGCTTCTGGCGGCAGTCGACCTTGGTCGTCCCAAGCTGATTGTTTTCGAGAGCCTGTACTCGATGGGCGGCGACGTAGCGCCGATCGGGCAGATCTGCGACCTTGCCGCTCGCTATGGTGCCATGACGTATCTGGACGAAGTGCATGCAGTCGGCATGTACGGCCCACGCGGCGCTGGAGTCGCGGCACGCGACGGCGCCATGCATCGTATCGACGTTATCGAGGGAACGCTTGCCAAGGCCTTCGGATGCCTCGGCGGCTATATCGCGGGATCGGCCAATCTCGTAGACGCGGTCCGCTCCTATGCACCCGGCTTCATCTTCACGACAGCACTGCCGCCAGCCATCTGCGCGGCAGCGACCGCGGCAATCCGTCATCTCAAGACTTCGAGCTGGGAGCGCGAGCGCCAGCAGGAGCTGGTCGCCTGCGTGAAACGAGTCCTCAGCGCAGCTTCGCTACCGGTCATGCTGAGCGATACCCACATCGTCCCCGTCATGGTGGGCGACCCCGAGAAATGCAAGGCCGCGACCGACCTCTTGCTCGCAGACCACGGCATCTACATCCAGCCGATCAACTATCCGACCGTATCGCGAGGGACCGAGCGGCTGCGCATCACGCCCACGCCGTATCACGACGATATCCTGGTCGATCAGTTGGTTGGGGCGCTCGCGGACGTCTGGGATCGGCTTGCGCTGCCCCGCAAGGGCCAAACGCTGGCGGAAGAGTTGGTTCGCAGCGCCGGTTGAAAGACGGCGCCCCGGGCGTGGCTTATAAATCGGGCGCCTCGATTGGGACGCGTTCAACGTCGGCTATGCCTCCAATGGCGGCGCGAAAAGCGACATCGCGTGAGGTCCGAGTCCGGCCCGACTCCCGACGATATCTGCGTTCGCGCCGCTTTCGGAGCCATATCGGACATCGAACGTGGCCTGATCTGCAGTGGTGATCTTGTGAATAGATGCATGCCCTAAGCAGCCAAGCGGCGCTCCTCTTCGATCGCCTCTTCGTCACCACCCGAAGCCCTCTTCAGGAAGCGGGCCAGGGCGGCTTTTCGTGAATCGCGGTCGAGGGCGTAGGCGGTTTGCTTGAACTCAATGCCATCAAGGAGCCCTTGAATGTAGCCCGAGATCGTGTCCGCAGCCATGATGAGCGCTGTGTCAAGCGTATGAATGTATTTGCTCGTCACCGAACCTTTGGCATGGCCGACGAGGGCCGCGATGGTAACCTCGGTAAAGCCTAGATCATTGGCGATGCTTGCGAAGCTGTGACGCAGGACGTGGGGAGTCACATCGGATAGCGGGGAGTCCTCGAAGAGATGCTTCCAATGGTTCGGGAAGTTGCCGAACGCATTGTCCTCACCCTGCCCCGGGAAGAGGTATGTACCGACATTGTCGGTGCGTCGTCGCTCAAGATACTCGATGACCGGCAGCCCTATGGGACGGATGGATTCACCCTCCTTGCTGTCCTCCAACCGCAGGCAACTCGACTCGGTATCCGCCTCCGTCCATTTCAAGGCGATCATTTCGCTGCGCGGGCAGCCGGTCAGCGCGAGTTGGCGAATGATGTCCACGATGGTGGTGTATTTCTCCTGCTTGGCAGCGTCGCGGAGCATCCGACCAAGTATTCGGTACTCCGCCTCGGACAGCCGACGCTTTCGCACGTTGTCCTTTGGCTTGCGGACGCCATGGGCCGGGTTGCCATGGATAATGCCCGCCTCGACGGCATAGGTGAGGATACCGCCGAGGAGACCAACGGTGCGCGTGGCGGTTCCAGCGCCGCCTCGGACGATGGCCTTTCCCCGTAACTTCTTGGTCTTGACCGAAATCCGCGTCTTTCCGGCCATGATGTCCTTGAGGACCTTGTGGGTGTCCGTCTTCGTGAGATCCTTGACCCGCCGAGTCCCAATGAGCGGAATAATGTGACGCTCAATGCGGCCAGTGTCGGTGACGATCGTTGAGGCTTTCTTCGGCCGCCCTCCCTTTCCTAGGATGAGCCCGGCCTGGAGATCAGCGACATAGCGGGCACACAGCTCCTTCACAGTGATCGCCTTGTGATCGAGCTGGCGAACTTCGACGGGATCATCTCCCCCAGCGACCCGACCGAGTTGCACCTTCGCTTCACGGCGTGCAGTCTCAGGCGCCCAGGCTCCGTGAAGCCCAATTGTGTAGCGACGTGAGCGACCCCTCGTTCGATACTGGATAACGTAGCTCCGCTTGCCCGAATTGAAGACCCGGAGTCCGAAGCCGGTCAGTTCGTCGTCCCAGATGACGTAGTCCTTCTCTTTAGCTTCTGCCGCCTCAACAATCCTCTTTGTGATCTTAACCATGACGTGCCTTCGTTCCGGGCACGATCTCTCGCGTAAGCAGCACGTAAGCAGCCGGGAGAAAATCGGTGCGAGCTTTCGGATAGGAGCGTCGCTTCTGTTGTTGAGAATATCCAATTGCCTCAGAGTGATAGCGTCGCATAGCGTGCCCTATCGTATTTTTCGGACGGACACGTTATCTTGCTCCGAAGGCAAAGGTCACACGTTCGAATCGTGTCGGGCGCGCCATTTCGTTTTGCAGCGCCATGCGCGCCCCAGCCCGAAACTGTAACTCGGCTTCATTTACCCGAGTAAGCAATTCAATCAAATCGTCGCCGGTGCGCTCACAGGCTGGCCCTCACCCGGTGAACATCCAGAGTCGCTCGCTGGCCATGTAACCCACCAGTAGCAATGTGCCAAAGGCGACGATAAGTGCTGCGGCGCCAGCCTCGATTCCGCGCATCGCGAGCATGCCAAGCCCGGCTCGCGTAAGAGCAAGGCGCGTTGCGAGTCCGCGCGCGCTGACGGCGAGTGTTGCGATCGCCGCGACCGTCACGGCCGTCCCCAATCCCATGATCAAGGTGGCGCCGATACCGGTCCAGAACAGGTCCTGGGCCAGCGCGAAGATCAGCACGATGACCGCGCCGGAACACGGCCGCAATCCAACCGCGACCACCGCGGACAGACCTCGGCGCCAACCGCCGCTGCCTGCGAGCTCAGCGGGCTCCGGCCCATGGGCGTGACCCCAGGCCGATGCGTGATGCTCATCGTGACAATGAAAGCCGTGCACGGTGCAGCCATCGACCATGCATTGGCCGCCGCGCATGGCGATCGCGGCAGGCCTCCCCGCGGACAACCCGAGGGTATTCGCAGTTTGGCCTTTGGCCACCGGAACCGACGCGAAAGCCAGTTCGGGCGCCGTCCTCCATGTCAGCTCGCGCGAGGCGATGAGAAAACCGCGACCTTTGACATAGAGAAGCCTGAGCCCGATCAGGATGACGAGAGCATAGCTTGTGATCTCGACGAGACGGACCGTCAGCCCGATCGCCTTTGCTGTAGCGCCGAGAAGAACGGCGGCGATGGCGACGACGATAATGGCGACAATGGATTGAATGCCCGCGGACGCGAATGACAGGACAACGCCCCGGCGCCAAGTCTCTTCATTGGCGATGAGGTAGGAGGAGATGACCGCCTTGCCATGCCCCGGGCCTGCGGCATGAAAAATGCCATAGAGAAAGGAGATGCCGAACAGACCCCACATCGCGGCCCCATCCTCCTTGCTAGCCCGGATGAAGCCCGACATCGAACGGTAGAAGGCGGCCTGCTCCGCAAAAATCCAACCGCTGACGCCCGAAGCGGAGATGCCGGCTGCGGCGGGATGCGGCGCACCAAACGGCGCGCTCCAGGCCGATACGATGCCGCCTGCAAAGGCGATAAGGATCGCCAGGAGGGCAGTGACGGAGACGGCGCGCGGTCTGGTCATGGGCACTTTACCAGCATCTTGTTCGCGAAGGTTTCCCCGTAGGTGCTGGAGGCATCGAGCGGATCGCTATCGAGCTGACTGAGCCGCAACTGTTCCGCCAGCGTTGGCTGGTGCGGCAGATCGTAAGTCAGATTGCATTGCGGCGCGCCGCTCAAGGAAACCGGCTTGTCCTTGGCAAATTCGAAATCCACAAAGATCGTGGGATCGTAGACCTCAATCTGCATTGCCTTTGCCGTGGCGGCCGCCTTCAAAGGTAAAGTGAAATGGAGAGTCAGGGCGGCGTTCTTGTAATCCAGCCAATAATCGACGGGGTCCGAAAACTTCACTTTCTTACCGTCCGCGCGCGCGAAGGTGAAATAGCCATACTCCTTCAGCGAATCCACGTTGACCTGCGCGAGCGAGGCGAGTTCTTCGCGCGTGTACTGGCCCTTTTTGGCGTGCGAGATGCCCTGAATCGCATAAGCTGAAAACATGTCGTCGAAGGTCCAGGCGTGGCGAACACCCGTCATGGTGCCATCAGCGGCGTAGAGGACTTCGCTGTGAAACGTGACCCAGACATGGGGGTGCGCCTCGGCGCAGTTGACGGATAACAAGAGAAGAATCGCGGCGGAGTAACACGAGCGTTTGATCATGGTCTATCTGCCGAATCGAGTAATGAGTGGACCCGCATCAGCGGGGACGGTGATCTCAAATGCGCATCAGAGCGTGATAGCGCACTAGGTGACGCATGCACCCTGCCTCGCGCCACGCAAGACAAGTCCTGCGGCACGGAAGTGACGGCAAGGCTTCAGACGGCGGGGGGCGCGCGTGACAGGAATGCCGGGTGACGCGGTTTAATCACCCGATCGGAAACCGAATTTAACGCGCGATCAATTTCTGCAAATTGGAGCGCTTTCAGACCTTCAGGCGCATCCGGTAGTGAGGAGTTCGACAGCAGGAAGCCCGAGAAGCAGATTGGGCAGTTGTCATCGTGATCGGCCAGTCGCGCCGGCAGCTGCGTTACGGATTGCCCTGTTGGCCGGGCGTGCCTGAGGCTCTCGCCGTCGGTGCGGCCGAAGCTTGAAAAAGTGAGATCGTGCTTGTGGACGTGCTCGAACGACAGCGCGAGCTGCAGCACAAGCGCCGCCAGCGCGAGATAGGCTCCGCATCGCCGGGTGAAGACCCGTGCTGACATCGATTTCGCCCCCGCCAAGGAGCCGTTCCCTTCTGAGGTCCTTGAAGCTATCGCCTTCGGCCGAACCCGCGCAACCGTGCTGAATTGGCGATCAACCTGCAACGGACGAGGAAAATATGGCGATCGAGGGGCTACGAGCGCCCTGTCATTCGAATGGTTCCTTTCGAGGGAGCAGGCTCTTTCTGTCCGGTTGCATCACCCTTGCCGGCTAGGTCGTGCGGCCGCTCACCGACCGCATCGGTCGGTGGAAAGATGCTGTCATATATCGCGCGAGCTTCGCGAATGAGGCGAAGTCGCTCGAGCTCGGATTTGCTGACAAATTCTACGATCTTGCCCATCAGCTCACCCTCAGGCACAGCAAGCCTCAAAGCCTTGCCTAAGCAGGTCCTTTGGCAGGTCACGCCCGATGAAAACAAGCCGCGTCTGGCGCGGCTCCATCTCCTTCCAAGGACGCCGACTTCCGCCTTCAATGAGCATGTGGACGCTCTGAACGACAAACTGCCGATCGTCATCCTCTATTGATGCGATGCCCTTCATGCGCAGGATGTCCGTCCCGTAGCGTTGGGTGACATCCTGAATCCAGGACACAAACTTATTGGGCTTCATTGGTCGGTCCGCGACCAGGGATAGGCTGGCGATCCTGTCATCGTGTTCGTGCTCGTGTTCTTCGGTGAGGAAACCCGGCTCGACTTCGAGGATGCGCTCGAGATTGAAGGCGTCTCGTCCCAATACTTGGGCGAGATCGATACCGCAGCGCTCGGTTCGGTGAATCTGCGTATATGGATTGATGCTTCGGATACGACGTTCGACCGTTGCGAGGCCGCCCGCATCGACAAGATCGACCTTGTTAACGAGAACGATGTCGGCGAACGCCAATTGCTCCTGCGCTTCAGGGGTCCGGTCGATCTGGTCGACCAAGTGCTTGGCGTCCGCGACGGTGATGATAGCGTCAAGCTTCGTCTTGCGGCGGACGTCTTCGTCGACAAAGAAGGTCTGCGCCACAGGCGCGGGATCTGCGAGCCCCGTCGTCTCGACGACAATGCCATCGAAGCCGCGGCTGCGCCGCAGCAACCCAGCGATAATGCGAATAAGGTCGCCGCGGACCGTGCAGCAGATGCAGCCGTTGTTTCATCTCGAAAATCTCCTCGTCCGCGTCGACGATGAGATCGTTGTCGATACCGACCTCTCCGAATTCGTTCACGATCACCGCAAACCGCTTGCCATGTGTTTCGGAGAGAATGCGGTTCAGCAGCGTGGTCTTCCCGGAGCCGAGATAGCCGGTCAGAACCGTGACGGGAATCTGGGGTGCAGCATCGGCCATGGTGTTGTTTTCTCCTCGGGCTTCGTGGGCGGCGCTTTTCGCCATATCGTCGGGATCGCTGATCTGCGCATGGTCTGTTTCGGGCCCGGATCGAGCGGAAAGACGCCTCAGCAACTTGATGCGAAATGCCACCCCCGAGCCCGTTGCGGCCGGATATGTAATGTTATAACGTTACATGTGGTCGAAAGAAGGCACAAGGGACCATCAACCGAGAGGCCCTCTTGTTCCGGCTGTGTCGCGACACCCCAGTACATGCCGATGCTCGACGGCAGTTTGATTTCGATTTGGCCCGTCGGTCGGCACACGATATCTACGTGTGGCGAAAAGCCTGCTTTCGACGGCTTCGGCTGCTGATCTTGATTGGTCTTGCGCTGGCCGCAGCGATCTTGCCGGCTTCTGCGCAACAAGATGCGACCAAACTACAGGTCGTGGCGACATTTTCGATCCTCGGTGATTTCGCCAGGAATGTTGGCGGGGATCGGGTCGACGTCACGACGCTGGTAGGTCCCAACGGCGACGTCCACGTCTATACCCCGGCGACGGCCGATGCGGAGGCGATCAGGAATGCCAGACTTGTGATCGTCAATGGGCTCGGCCTGGAGGGCTGGCTGCCGCGGCTCGTCAAATCATCCGGCAGCAACGCGACCACCGTCATCGCAACCCATGGCATTGTGCCGCACAAAATCGCTGCTGGTGAGATACTGAGTCGTGATCGCGGCGTGGGGTCAGTGGACCCGCACGCCTGGCAATCCGTCATGAACGCCGAGATTTATGTCGCCAATATCCGCGATGCCATGATAGCCGCCGATCCCGCCAACGCTGCGACGTACGGAGCCAATGCATTGGCATATCTAACCAAGCTGGAGGCGCTTGACCACGATGTTCGCGAGGCGCTCGCGCCGATCCCCTTCGAGCGGCGCAAGGTGTTCTCAACTCACGACGCTTTTGGCTATTTCGCCGCTGCCTACGACGTCGCGTTCGTGGCGCCGCAGGGCGTTTCGACCGAAGCCGAGCCGAGCGCACGGGATATCGCAATCGTCATCGCGCAGATCAAGAAAGAGAAGATTCCAGCGGTCTTCTTGGAAAACATCAGCGACCCCAGACTGATGCGCCAGATTGCCTCCGAGACTGGAGCAGCGATCGGCGGAATGCTTTATTCGGACAGCCTGACGGCGAAGGACGGCGAGGCTCCGGGCTACATCGAGATGATCAGGCACAATACCAGCACGATTGCGAGAGCCCTGATGGAGTAACACGCTTGTCCGCGTGATCCAGCGCTAACGATTGAATGCACTGCGATGCTTGAACTTGTAGGCAAAACGGTTCGGAACAGGAGAATTAATCCGGTGCGGTTAAGATCCGTCCTTCTGATCTGCGGCTTGTTCACTATCGCCATTGCTTTGTTGGCGTCGCCAAGGTCTTCTGCTACGCAGCAATCATCGGATGTTCCGGCTTGGCTAAGGACCCATGTCGGCGAAGGCGAAGGTCAAATTGCAGAAGTGGTCTTGCAGAGGGCCCGCACACTTTACCAGCAAAAAGTGAACCAAGGCGCGGTTAAAAATCCCTGCTATTTCGCGATGGACGCGACGCGTCCAAACGATTTAGGCGGCGTCAGATTGGGGCGTCGGTTCTACGTTATCTGCGAATCCGAGCGATTGTTTCGTGCAATTTCGGCGGGTCACGGCGGCGGTCGCGATTTGAAAGGCGTCGCGGATTTCGCGAACGGAAGACGCTGCGCGAAGAACTTCGGCAATGCGATGGATTCAACTCTGACGACTGGTGGGGCCTATGTAACCGGCGAGACGAAGACGTCTTTCAAAGGCTACTACCGTATCTCGGCGAAACAAGACGCAGTTCTGGTACGCTCGTTTGTTCAGTTTGATGGCGAGGGCGAGACCGCAAATGCCCGACAGCGCGAGATCGGCGGGCATCCGGCCGAGTTGTTGAGGAACGTCTGTCTTCGAAAGGATCCACGCAGTCCGTACGCAAACCACGACGGATACGTTCCTTTTGGAACACTGGAGGATTACACTGGCGGCCGCAGCAACGGCTGCACCAGTTGGTCGCCATCGGATGCCGGCCAAATCATCGCAATGGTGAAGGATAACCCCACGACGCTTTACATCTATCCTGACTCTGCCGACATCGAAGCCGTCGCGCGAGCGGTGGCGGCCGGCCGGTCGCTGTCCGGCGTGGGACTGTATTGGAACGCTTCCTGTTTGAACGAAATCCGCGCTCCGAAATTTTGGCCAAAGGAAACCCTCGAGCCAGTTCTGGCTCAATACAAGAAGGATCATCCGGCACCGGCGCAACAGCCAACGCCGATTTGCAAGGAACGGTAAATTCGCTCGTTTACGTATTGGAGTGACCGTTCATCCTTCGACGGTACCGCCCTTTTCGTCACCTCGGTCCTAATCAGGTTGCCCGCGCGGTTCAACAAACGGCGAACGATCATGGTACCAACGGCGCGTTCGCGCCGCCTTGCGCGACCGGCCGGCATGTTGCGGCCGGCGGCGCGCGCCTTTCGGGCGCGGCGCCGGAGTGTCCGGCTTGGGCCGTTCCAATTCCTTCTGTTCAGTCGCGAGCGTCACCTCAGTGGCCATCAAAGTTCCCTTTGGCTGACGCAACGAAGCTAAGCAGCAAGAGTTACCGTTGTAGCAACCGACCTTTAGTCCATCTTGATGGGAGGTAAAATATGACGACTTGCACTGAAACGAAACACGCCAACCATTCCCATCAACACGGCCCTGGCTGTGGGCATACGGCGGTACGGCACGAAGCCCACACGGATTACCTGCACGACGGTCATTTGCACCACATGCATGGAAATCATGTTGATGAGCATGTGATCGCCGTTGACGAAACCAACCCTGTGCATTGCACGCCAAACATCGCCTGCCCCGATCATACTCACGGGCCGGGCTGCGGGCATGAGGCAGTCCCTCACGGGGACCACATCGACTATCTTGTCAATGGGCGACTCCATCATCCACACAACGGTCATTGTGACGATCATGGACCGCTGACGCTGGCCTAGCTGCCGGATGGCCTGATGAGCGGCTGGTGACTTCAGGCGGACGCTTGCCTTTCTCTCATAATCCAGGGCACAGCGATTTTGGCAGCATCGTATGGCCGGAGAGCGAGAGCGTACTCAACTCAGCACTGCACGGCATCCTCGCACGCGCGGTCCGGTTACGAGTCATCCTAAAGGAATTGGATCGTTGCGATCCGCTAAGCGGTGATCGGAGACGTTGTCAACCCATGAAGGTACAGGCCAAACATGGATCGACCTGCCGAAACTTGGTCGAAGTCGTAATCAGACTCCGCTCGCTGCTCTCTCGAAAAGAAATGGTCGGATGACAGAAACGACTTCATCTGGAAATTCTTCATGGAGAGCCAGTTTGCCTTTGGGCAATCGCTTGATTTGAACATTCGGCAGAGCTGCCAGTGAGTCGATTTCGGCGCGCGAGCGCGCAGGGATCTCATCCCCGTAAACGACCAGCGTCCGCTTATCCGCGTTCTGCGCCAGGCTGACAAAGCCATCGCGGCTCGTGACCCGATCCAAATACCCGCTGACAAACCGTACCGAAGCGTGCCGTGCTCCGGGGGCCCGCACGACGGCGAGTTTGGCCAAGAGGCGATCGCCTGAGAGCCATTCCGGGTCACTATAGACGTGCTCGCGCGCCATCTTTCTCAAAACCAACTGGCTCACATTGAGCCGATACAGCAACTCCCCAACAATCGGCAGATCAAGAGCTGTCCTCACGCGAGCAAACCACGGCCGATAGGCTCCTATCATGGTCGGGAGCGGTCCTCGCCATGTCGGCGCGATCAATACGAGACAGTTGGTCGATTCGGGACGATGAACGGCGTGGTACAGCGCGTAGGTTGCAGCGTGGCCGGCCGCGATGAGAGTGTGTGATCCCGGTAAAATCCCGCTCAAAACCCAATTGAGAAATGCGGAGAGTGCATCGGGCGACCAATCGGCTCGCGGGCGCGGCAGGTCGCCAAACCCAGGCCAGTCGACCATGGTTACGTGGAAGTCCGACCTTAGCCGGTCAAAGAGCGGGCGCATCTCCGCGCGCGTCGAAATCGAACTTAGAGCGGGCAAGAGCACGAGAGATGACCCATTGCCGCCCTCCTCCATCCCGATCGTGACTGTTGCTCCTTCCCAACGACAATCAATTCGGCGTTCCATCGAGCTCCTCGCGATGCGAACTCGCAAAGAACCACACAACTTGGTGCGGTTCATCCTTCTCTCGACCAGGTCCTTGGCCTTGTCGGCGACGGCCTTTGACGGAGCTACCTGGGATTCCGCCCTGGCAACAAGCGGGTGGAATTGAGAATGAACACAAGCTCCGAAGCTACGTGGATGAAGGCGGCGAGGAGCGGGCCCAAAACACCTATCGCTGCCAAGCCGATGCCAAGCGTGTCGACGATCAGGGTTCCCGCGAAGTTCTGCCAGATGATGCCCCTCGTCTGCTTGGCGAGCGAGAGTGTCTCGGCCAGGCGAGCCAGATCATTGCCGAGCAGAACCACGTCCGCACTTTCCCGTGCCACATCGGTGCCCGAGCCCATGGCTATCCCGACGCTCGCTTCGGCAAGCGCCGGCGCATCGTTTATGCCGTCACCGACCATCGCGACCACGCGATCTTGCGCAACCAGCTTGCGAATGCGCGACAGTTTCTCCTCGGGAAGAAGTTCCGCCTCGATCTCGTCAACGCCGAGCTTAGCGCCAACCGCAGACGCGACGCGGCGTGTGTCTCCGCTCAAAAGCACTGTCTTGATATTCATGCGATGTAGGGCCGCGACCGCACGCTGCGCCTCCGGACGAACGGTATCCGCCACAACGATCGAGCCGACCAAGCATCCGTCTTGCGCAACGAAAACTTCCGCTCCCGCTTCGGCGTCGCCAGCCGCCGAGCCTTGAACCTTGACACCGTTATCCGAGAGCAAGGCCTGATTACCGACAAGAACGACGTGATCGTTGACCCTCGCGAGAATTCCACGTCCCGGCACGTAAGCGAAGCTGCTCGGCTCCGCGATGTCGCATCCTTGCCTGCGGGCATATGCGACGATCGCCCTGCCCAGAGGATGTTCCGATCTCAGTTCGGCCGCAGCTGCAACCGCGAGAACCGCGTTGGCCGAGGTTCCCTGCGCGGCCATGACCTGCTGTACATCCGGTTTGCCGAGCGTGAGCGTTCCCGTCTTGTCGAACACGACAGTATCGACACGCCCGAGCGTTTCCAGGTGGATGCCTCCTTTGACAATCGCGCCAAGACGGGCGGCCCGGCCAATGGCTCCAAGAATCGCAAGCGGCGTGCCAGCCGCGATGCCGCAGGCGCCGGCGACGATGACAACCGAGATGGTCGAACGCATGTCGCGCGTGATCACAAAGGTGAGCACGGCGGAGGCGAGCGCGAAATAAACCAGATACCCCGCCAAGCGATCGGCGAGGCGCTGCACAGGGGCACGGGATTTTTCAGCCCGCTCGACGGCTTCGATGATCTGTCCGTAGCTGGTATCGCGGCCGATCCGCTCGACACTGATTTCGAGCGCGCCCGACTGGTTGATTGAGCCCGCGAAGACCCGGACACCGGCCGTCTTCTCCACCGGCATGGATTCGCCGGTGATGCGGGATTCATCGACGAATGAATGGCCATCAAGCACAATGCCGTCCACTGGGATCCGGCCGCCCGGCGCGACCAAGACGGCGTCCCCGACCTTCACCGCCTCTGCCCCGACTAAGCGGATCGAGCCGGCGCGGCGTACCGAGACCTCGCGCGGCAGAAATTCCAGAAGGTCGCGGATTGCCTTGCGTCCCCGACCGACCGTCATCCCCTCCAGTACCTCGGCCACCAGCACGAATAGGGCGATGACAAGCGCCGTGAAGAATTCGCCGATTGCGGCCGCTGCGACGATGGCAATCGTCATCGATAATTCCATCGTCATGCGGCGCTCGACGATGTTCTCGAACGCTTCCTTCAAGATCGGCCATCCGCCGATCGCTAAACCCAGCACTCCGATGACGCTGACGGCGGGGTAAGGCTCCCAGACCCGAAACCACACCGCACCGGCGGCAAGAGCGACAATCGCAATGCGAACCGCTTCGGGCCATTCGAACGCATGCTCATGCCCATGATCGTGATCATCTTCGTGGGAGTACGGATGGTGCAGATCCTGCTCCGCTGCGTGGCCAGCGTCGCGAGGACCTGTGTGTTCCTCTGACGATCGCCGGAGGATCGGACGCAGGCTGTCCTGCAAAGCCATGCGATTTCTCCCTTTCTTATTTCAGGTAGGCGCGAACCACTTCAAGGAGCTCTTCGGAGCCGTGGCGCCGCTGGGCATCATTCTCGGCCGCAAGGATGTGTCCGCGGACATGGTCTTCCATCACCTCGGCCATCAGCCCGTTGATCGCGCCGCGCACAGACGCAATGAGCTGCAACACGTCGGCACACCCGATTTCCTGATCTAGCGCCCGTTCGATCGCTTCCACCTGCCCGCGGATGCGGCGGACACGACCCAGCAGCTTGGATTTTCCGCGAACGGTGTGCATCTTTAAGGCTCCGGAAGGTGGACATAGGGGGGTATACTATATTTGTGCCGAAGTCGCAAACCTCCGAAGCACCCTGAGTACTGGAGGCCTGGAACATTCCTGCCGCGACGACGCCGAAAGTCGGCTGGCTGTCGCGCGATGAGAACACAGGCGCCAAGCACGAGAGGCGGCGATAGTGCGAAGCTCGGATCTATGAACCGGCAAAGACCGATGTTCCGCCGAGCAGGGACGGGTTTTCGCGGATGGTTTGACTTGCGATGGCCGTCCACTCTCCTCGCCCACTAAACGAGGGCGACAAGGGCTGCGACAACGAACCCATTTGCTGTCCCGAGGGCAAGGACCGCCAGAATTCCTAGTTGACTACGCAACTGCCATCGCCGTTAGGCACGCAGACACTCGCAAGGCAACCCGGCACATTCGTAATGGGGTCGCGGTCGCGCCACCCTGGCTCAGGCCTGATGAGCCATGGACAGCAGAATTCCCAACTCTGACAAAGAATCGCATGCGACTTTGCGTGCAACTTTCGCCGACACGCTGAAGTGAACCAGATAATCGCTCGCATTCCTCCGCGGAACAAGAGCCCTGTATTATAATCGATAACAATCAGATGTCGTGCAGTCTGGGCAGAAGGCCAAGACAGGAGCAGCGACATGAAGACGACGCTCGTTCTTGCCGCATTATTGGCTCTGGCAGTTACCTCTTCGGCCGCCGCTATGGCCTCATTGAGTGTCCGAAGCAATTGGTCGACACTCTCAGCCGAAAGGCTCGAACAACTTCCTCCACAAGTCGGCTCCGCGATTCGCGCGGCGCAAAGGGGCTTGCGGAGAGGATGAGCCGCGCGTTTGGACAGGGTTTCTCACATACCTAACGGAGCGAAATGGGACGGAGTTCATCTCGCTTCACTTCAACCATTTCTATTGTAAGCGGTCAGCGGCAGTCTGCGGTTCAACGGGCTCTATGCACCGCGTGTTCGTGTCTCACGGGAGGCAAGCTCGCGAAGTCTGGCACGGCCTGGTGCAGGATATCGACATAGACGACCGCTCTGAACGAGCGACACTCAACATACGATGCGGAGATTCCTGCACGTCGCGGCTGCTGTGGAATGGCAGAGCGTTTTCACAACCCTGATCACAGGTTTCCTCAGTCGGCTTCGGCTCGCGAATGCCGCCCAAAAGTTCCTGAAGGCCTACACCGAACGCAAGGATGCGCACTACGTCCTGCGCGTCGCGCCCGTTCTGCCGCGCGCTACCGTGGGGCGAATGCGATCGCAGTAGATCGTAGACAGGCGTAGGATATCGTGCCGCCGCGACCGGGAGAGCGCCACCAACCTAGATTGGCCGGGTCGCCACCCCCGTCAATCGGGAGCGGTCTCCATTCCGTTCTTCACGTCCGAGATTGGCCCGAGCCCCTGAAAATCGCGCAGCTCTTTCACGTAGGTGGTTTGAAATCAAATGACAGGCTTGGTGCAGTAACTAGGCGGCCAGGCGGCGCTCCACTTCGGCCTCGTCTGGGTCAGTGCCTGAAGCTCTCTTCAGAAAGCGGGCCAGAGCAGCTTTTCGTGAATCTCGGTTCCAATGCGCAGGCAGTTTGCTTGAACTCAATGCCCCTTCACACTATCGCCTTGTGATCGAGCTGTCGATCTTCTACGGGATCCTCACCTCTAGCGACCCGACCGAGTTGCACCTTTGCCTCTCGGCGTGGACTCTCTGGCACCCAAGCTCCGTGAAGTCCAATTGTGTAGCGTCGTGAGCGACCTCTCGCTGGCGCAGGCTAAGGCTATCTCACGCAGCGCGAAGAAGGCCGTCAAATGGAAGGGCTGATCGAATGTGGACGCTGTGGGGACTGGCGGTCCACACCATCGCGGGTTTCTTTGACGCTCACGCCGCCGCGAGTACAGCGCATGAGCATCGGTTCGGCTTCATCGGCCAGACCATTACCGGTCTCGTCGAGGGCGTCCTGAGTGGGGCGCTGGGATCGCAGAGATCTAGTTGTTTGCCGATCCTCGCGATCACCTCCTTTGGAGGAAGCGCCGAAAAGACATCTGCCGAGTTCAACAGTTAGCGCTTAGTGGAATATCGGACGAAGTGCGAGCGATTCGGAATCCGTGCTACAACGTGATCGTGGGGTCTCGTAACGGCCGATTGGATGACACTGCGGGCCCATCACGATCTGTAACGAGGAACTATCCCCAAACGCATACCCGATGGATTCACCGTTGAAGTGCAACTGTTGATTTGAGTTGGGAGAATGCCTCCGCGGGTGTCTTGAAGTCCAGGCATTTGCGTGGGGTGTTATTGAGGCGCTGGGCATATCGTCTGAGATCGGCCGCTGTGAGGAGATTGAGGTCCGTCTTACGAGGCAGCCAGCGTCGCAAGCGGCCGATCGAGTTTTCCACGCCGCCTTTTTGCCAGGGGCTGTGAGGATCACAGAAGAAGGTCTGGACGCCGAGGAGATTATGAAGCCGATGGTGCTCGGCGAACTCGTTCCCATTGTCGAAGCTGATGGTTTGGCGCATCGCCGGTGGCAGTTTGCAAAGCTGGCGGGCGATGGCTCGAGCCGTGGGAATAGCTTTTCAATCCACGTGGCGGTGAACCAGGCTGAAGCGGCTTTGTCGTTCGTGGAGAACCATTAGCCCCTGGCCGGATCGGGAGAACATCATGAAGTCGGCCTCCCAATGGCCCGCCGTCTGGCGGCTGTCGACCTCAATGGGCCGTTCGGTAATCGAGCGCCGCTGTTCGATGAGGCTTGCGGAGCTGCCTCCCCGTCGCCGGCGACCTCGCATTTTTTTGTGACGTGGCAGCAGACGGTACCAGTAATCCTTCTGGGCCGTCCGATGATAGATGAAACGATAGATTGACTCATGGCTGATGATGACGCGACCATGCTTCAGCGCCAGTCGGCCCGCGATCTGCTCCGGCGAATGTTCCATCGCAAGGCTTTTGCCCACGCGTCTTCGCAGGTCTGGCTGGCGCGCCAGCTTGAAGCGACAATCCCACCGTCTCCGTCGCTCGGCTAATTGCTGGGCCCGGACCGGCTCGTACCCGCCGGCCCAAGCCTTCGTTGGCCTGGAATTGCGCTCAAGTTCCCGACTAATGGTGGAAGGCGACCTGCCCAGGGCCGCCGCAATTCGATTTTGAGATATACCGCCTGCATGCAGGCGGTATATCTCAACGCGCTCTTCAAGGCTGAGCTGGCCATAACATCGTCCCATCGCAACAACACCTTAACAGGTGTTGCACTTGCATCGTGAACCGAAGCCCCTTCCAAAATTGTGAGATTGCTAAGAGCCTGCTTCTAAACGAGATTCTTTCTTCAAGCGTGTTGATGCACAAAATGCCGACTCGCGATCCCACTCGGATATCCTCATGTCCGCTGTTGAGGGCTTTGCGGACGACATTTGCTCAACGTGAGTTCTTCGCCTTTTGTGAAGGGTTTCGGATGCCGGCCGCTTGATAGACGGCGCCGCGTATTCGGCGGCCGGCGTCCGAAAGCCTCCAAAGGAGGAAACCGCGCTGGGGGGACGTAGGACGATGCCGCGTGATCGAGCTAAGTCGTGTCAAACAACCTTCAGACGATCGATAGGGTCGTCTATGGGGATTTAATGTTTGGCGGCACTCGTACTTTCAAGGACTTGGCCGTAGTAAAAATACCACACCACACAATCTAAACGTGAGTTCTTCGATATTCGAATCTCATGAGCCAAACTGATCTCTATCGATCTGGAAAGCCTCCGGAGCTACTGAGCCGAAACTGTTTTGAGTTGCTCGTCAAGAGCATCACGGCATTTGTAACTCTGCTTGCGTCGAGATTCCTGGACTGGGTCCAACGAGCGCGATGGTGCACACAATCACGGTCGAGAATGCCGGGTTCGAGTTGGCTCTTGTGCAATGGGGGTGCTACGCCACGAACTTCCAGATCAGCAGATCCTCGATCATCCGATCATTGCCAACGGGCTAATTGCACCGCTCGTCACGATGACCTGTCGCCTATTGCTTCGCCGTGTCGCCCGCCGCGGCGTTCTACCGCGCGAGCGGTTTAGTCCATTGACCCTGGCTGTGTGAAAACGCTGACCGCTGGTATGATTCTCTCGTGATTCTGCGGGGGAATTGATGAGGCGCTTCGTTGAGGAGGCGGATCGAGGGCAATGGACGCTGTTGCCCGAATGCCTCGATGATTTCATTGATGAGAGCAACCCTGTTCGCGGGATCGACGTGTTTGTCGATGCGCTCGATTTGGCTGAGATGAGCTTCGAAGGGGTTGAGCCGGCGGCGACTGGTCGGCCGTCATACCACCCCGCGGTTCTCCTCAAGCTTTACATTTACGGCTATCTGAACCGGGTTCAGTCGAGCCGGCGGCTCGAACGAGAAGCCGGACGCAATGTCGAGGTCATGTGGCTGCTGGGTCGGCTCGCTCCTGATCACAAGACGATCGCGGACTTCCGCAAGGACAATGGCCTGGCGCTACGCAAGGTATGTGCGCGTTTCGTCGAACTCTGTCGTGAGATGGGGCCTTCTGGCGACGGCGAGCGTCGCCATCGATGGCAGCAAGTTCAAGGCCGTGAACAACCGGGACAAGAACTTCACACGGGCGAAGGTGGAACGGCGGCGCGCCCAGCTGGAGGAGAGCGTCGCGCGCTATCTGAGCCAACTTGATACCGCCGATCGACAGGAACCGACGGAGGCGCTGGCGGCGAAGGTAACAAGGCTTACCGAGAAGCTGACGAAGCTGAAGGAGGAGATGGGCAAGCTTGCCGTTTACGAGAAGCAGATGCTCGCTTCGCCCGACCAGCAGATCTCTCTGACCGATCCCGACAGCCGTTCGATGGCGACGAGCGGCCGTGGTTCCGGCGTCGTCGGCTACAATGTGCAGGTCGCCGTGGATACCAAGCACCATCTGATTGTGACGCATGAGGTCACGAACAGCGGCTCAGATCGGGCTCAACTGGCCAATATGGCCAAGCAGGCGAAGGCTGTTCTAAAGACCGAGACGCTCGAGGCCGTTGCCGATCGCGGCTACTTCAGCAGCCTGGAGATCCTCGCGTGCCACGAGGCCGGCATCACGGTAACTCTGCCCAAGCCGCAGACGTCGGGCGCCAAGTCAGATGGCCGCTTCGGCAAACAGGACTTTGTCTATTTGCCAGAGGAGGACGCCTATCGCTGTCCAGCTGGGGAGCAACTGCCATATCGCTTTACGAGCGAGGAAGACGGCAAGCGGCTACGGCGCTACTGGACCACAGCCTGTCAAGATTGTTCGCTTAAATCGCAGTGCACGACAGGGCCAGAGCGGCGGATTCCCCGATGGGAGCATGAGCATCTGCTCGAAGCTGTGCAGCAGCGCCTTGATGCAAATCCACAAGCCATGCGCCAGCGTCGAGAGACAGTCGAGCATCCGTTCGGCACGATGAAGGCCCGCATGGGGGCGACGCACTTCGTGACTAAAACGCTTCCAAAAGTAGCCGCTGAAATGGCACTCTCGGTCCTGGCCTATAATCTGACACGGGTCATGAACATCGTTGGGACCAAGCCGCTGATCGCTGCAATCGCAGCCTGAGACCCACTCGGGTTTTTGCTCCCAATACCGACGTCCCTCTCAAGCCGTTTTTACACGACCAAGACCCTTTGCGGACATATCGAAATCAAGACAGACCGAAACGGCCGAGACGAGAAGCACTGCGGCTCAGCTAGGGAAGTCCTTTTGTCATCGTGAAGGGATTGAACCCACGTTCCGCGAGGGCAGCCCACGAAGCTGCGCCAAGATGTGACAATCGGAAATAGTTTCGCGGCTTGGTCGGGTCGGTGTCCAACACGAACCCCGTCGGTAACGCGCGGACAATCGTGGCATAGAACCCACCATCGGGCGACCTCTGGGATTCGATGACAGCGATCAACGATTCTGCCCTCTCAGTCTTGCCGAGCAATTTCATCAAGAGAGCCATTTGGCCCGTACCTTCGGTCCACACACCGTCCCGGTCTTCACCGTAAGAAAAGCCTCCGCCGACACTCATTCGCTGTTCGGCGGTCGTCATTGCCGATGCAAATTTCCCGGCCGCTCCGTGAAGCGCTGTTAAAGGCCAGATCTGGGCATCCAGAGCCAAAATCGGATTATGCGTGACACCGTCTTCGGCGGTCCCTGCGGCGAAACAGGCGCGCCCCGGATCCCACATCGTATTTACAAAGTACTCGGCAACCGTTGCCTTATCGCGCCAGCGCGAATCGCCTGTACGGATCGCAAGAAGGCCAAACGCGGCGGCGAGGTCAGTATTATGTTCAGTCGATTTCCACGTCCGCACTTCCGGCGTTGGCTCGTGCCCAAACGTACCGCCCGTGAAACCGCCAGTGCCTCGCGCGTCGGCCCATTGCGCGACCCAGGTGCCAAGCCGTGCCGCACCATCACGGAACGGAGAGCCGGTGTTCACATCATCAATCGACAGCAACGCCAACATTGCCCATGCCATGTTACCGACATCGCTGCCCACCTGATATCGATCTTCTAACCACTTGTTCTGCGTATCGTCCCACCAACCCGGAAGTTTGGCGGAGCCACTGGCCACCACACCCGCGGCGTATGCGTTCCGGAGCCGCCCATCATGCCAGGTGCGGTCGTTATCGATGGCCCAAAGAATCGCCGAGCCAATTCGAGACGCTTTGTCTCGCTCGCCGCAACCGACCAATGCGATGGCGGCTACCGCGTTGTCATAGAGGTAGGCGGCGCCATGGAGAGGCCCCGATTCGACGGTCGGATAGCTGGGCAGGAACAACGGGCCTGATGGCGATGCCTTATCGATCAGACCAGCGAGGTATCCGCACGCCGAAGCTTCCGGTGTTGCTTGAGCTCGGAGTGGAGTGGCGACCACAATGATTGTGAAGGTCGTTACGATCCATACGAAGGTTTCTATTCGGGCCACTTGGCTGTTCTCCAGGGTGGACGATGATTCTATATACCCATCGGCGATGTCTGGAAGTGGCCCATCTCGGACTTCACTGTACGAGCTCCAAATGTCTGCTGTTGGGGGTGAAGCCGACTTGCGTTTGTGACGGCTAGTGATCAACAATCATTTTGCGAGGTCATCCGTGATGCAGCGTAATGATCACAAACCATCACGGCTTACAGTCCCCTGTCCACGTCCCCTGCTATTGAAGTGCATGCAGAAAACAACGTGTATTCAATGTGATGGTCGAAGTCGTAGCTTCATGCACAACAATCCCACTCGCAGCCCAACTGCACGCTAAATCACGGTTCATCATTCTTGTGCAGTGATCGAACATGATTCCTAAATGAGTCCGCCGGATTCTCCGAAGGCACCCTTCGAGAAGGATCGCGAGCCAATTCGCGCCCGAACTCGCGATTGATTGGAAGATTATTCCGCGACCGACGGCCGTAGAGTGACCGTTGCCCTCCGAAGGCAAGGTCACACGTTCAATCGTGTCGCACGCCATTACCATTGTTCCGCCTTCACCTCTTCGAGCCGGAGAAGTTTGCTCGAGCCTTGGCAAGGTTCGGGCTGACCATCGGCTACGGTGCCTCGATAGCATCGAGCTTCTCTCGGCGACTTGGCCATACCGTTGATGGCGAAGCTCCGGGCCAAGCCTGTCCGCACTGACAAGTGCCGTTTAATGTTATTCTGAAATGGCGTGGATACCCAGCTTGCGAAGTCCCGCTCGTAAATCAGCGTCTGAGTATGGCTTCGTTACGAAGGCGATGGCTTTCTCGTTTTTGAACTGTTCGCGCACACCCGCGGCCCCTTGGCCGGTAGCGAGCAGAACAGGCAAAGACCCATGAAGCGATCTTATCTCGCGCAGCAGCTCATCTCCCTTTTTATCGGGCAGGCCAAGGTCCAGGATAACGGCGTCGACGCCGCCTGGTACCAGCCGTAATTTGTTCATGGCCTCGGTGGCGGAGCCCGCCGTGTCGACCTGAAAGCCCGCGTCCTCCAGATATTCGCGCGCGAGCATTTGGATCAGCGGTTCGTCCTCCACCAGCAGAATGCGCCCGGGAGAACGTGCGGAGTCGATGATATCGCGTAGCTTCGTGGATAAGGTAGACTGCGAGAATGGCTTGGTAATTAATTCGACGCCTGCATCTAACCGGCCATCGTGAACAATCGCGTTCCGCGCATATCCAGTCGTGAACAACACTTTGAGGTCAGGCCTTCGCTTGCGCGCTTCATCGGCAAGTTGCCGGCCATTCATGCCGCCCGGCAGGCCCACATCCGTGAACAGAACGCATATCCCGGGATGCCTCTCGAGCGCCCGCAGGCCCGCCTGTCCATTCTCAGCTTCGATCACTTGATATTCCAGATCGCGCAGCGTCTCGCAGCTATACGTGCGCACATCTGCATCGTCCTCGACCACCAGAATCATTTCATGTCCCGGGCTGCCCGCAACAGAATCTTCGTCCTGCGCTTCTTCAGCCTCCCCCGTTCCATGCACGCGCGGCAGATAGAGCTTGATCGTTGTGCCCTCGCCAACCTCGCTATAGATTCTCACATGCCCCCGCGACTGCTTAGCAAAGCCATACACTTGCGAGAGTCCGAGCCCGGTCCCATGGCCGATGTCCTTGGTCGTAAAGAAGGGATCAAACGCGCGCGCAACCACGTCGGGCGGCATTCCGTGCCCGCTGTCAGTCACGGCCAGCATGACATATTGCCCGGGGAGCACTTCGACCTGTGACGACGTATATTTTTCGTCGAGATGGACGTTGGCGGTTTCGAGCGTCAGTTTGCCGCCCTCTGGCATGGCGTCACGCGCATTGACCGCGAGATTGACGATTGCGACTTCCAGTTGGTTGGGATCGACAAAGGCCTTCCATGTCCCGCCGCCCAGCACGGTCTCTACGGTGACCTGCTCGCCGAGCGTCCGGCGGAGCATGTCGGACATGCCGGAGACTAGACGGCCTAAATCGACCGGCTTCGGATCTAGGGGCTGCTGGCGTGAAAATGCCAGCAGGCGCTGGGTCAACGATTCAGCGCGTCTCGCCCCGCGCATCGCATGGTCGACAGATCGCCGCAGCCGGACAGGTTCGAGCGTCGAGGCGCTCAGATTCTTTTGCAGGGTTTCGAGGTTGCCAATAATGATCGTAAGCAGGTTGTTGAAGTCATGTGCCACCCCACCCGTCAGCTGGCCAATCCCCTCCATCTTCTGAGCCTGCCGCGATCTCTCCTCTGCCGCGCGCTTTTCCGTGAGATCGCGTGTGATCTTGGCAAAACCGACTAGCTCCCCGTTCGCGTCCCTGATCGCGTTTATGACGACGCCGGCCCAGAACTTGCTACCGTCCTTGCGTACCCGCCAGCCCTCGGCCTCGAATTTGCCGGTCTCAGCGGCAATGCCCAAGGCCCGCGTGGGGAAACCGCTGTTCCGGTCCACCTCGTCGTAGAAAGTTGAAAAATGCCGCCCCAGGATCTCCTCCCGAGTATAACCCTTGATCCGTTGAGCGCCCGGGTTCCAATTAATGACATGTCCGCCGGGATCGAGCATGTAGATGGCGTAGTCGGAGACGCCCTCGACGAGCAGCCGGAAGCGGCGCTCCGTATCCTCAAGCTTGGTGGAAGCCGCAGCGAGCTGCCGCGCCCGTTCCTCCACGCGCTCATGGAGCGCTTCATTCAGACGCTGAAGCTCTGTCTCAGCATTGCGGCGCGCCTCGATCTCACGTTGGCTGGTCTGATAAAGCCCCGCGTTGTCGATGGCAACGGCGGCCTGCGCGGCAAGCGCTTCGATCAACCTTTCCGCCCGCTCGGTAAAGACGTCCGGCTGGGCGTGTCCGAAGAATAAGCCTCCGAGAACCTCACCAGACCGCGAGACCACCGATACGGCAAGATAGCTTCTCACCGGCAGATGTCCCTTTGGCATGCCATGATACGGAGCGCTTTTCCCGTATCTCTGATCCCTCAGAATGTCGTCAGAACGCACGGTGCCGCGGCCACGAAACGTTGGTTCGAAAATAGCCGTGTTCCGGGGCATGGGAAACTTGGCGAAGGATTCGCGCGAGGCGCCGGAGAGCGTGTACAGCGTATACGACTCTCCGCTCTCGTTCAGCACATTGTAAAAAAACGCGCCGAATTCTGCATGGCTTAACTCAACACCCGCATCAGTCACCATCTGGACCAGGCGCTCCGTGTCGTGCTCGGCAGCAACCGCAACGCCCGTCGTATTGAGAACCTCCAGCGTACGCGCCTCCTCACGGACCTGGTTCACGCGCGCTTCAAGCGTCTCATTGAGCGCCAGTAGCCGTGCCTCGAGAGACTTCCGCTCCGTGATCTCATAAAACGCGCCGACGATGAGCGGGTCGCTCGCACTAGATGCGTCGCCCTTCCCGGCAATCCAATGCAGACTCCCATCCGCGTGCCTCAAGCGAAACTCGACATAGAACCGGCCGGTTTTGGCGGCACCCGCAAAGGCCTCCTGGACCTTCGGAATATCATCGATGAAGATCGACCGCTCCCAGGCGGAAAATGAGCCGTCTGCTGACCGGGGATCGATGCCGAAGAGAGCGGCTGTCTGCGCGGAGCAGTCAAATGCTGCGCTCCCAGGATCGTAACTGAAAACGCCAATGCCGCTCGCGGTTTCCGCGATCCGCAGACGCTCTGATGAGTCGAAATCGCGTGGCTGCATCTGGCCTTGCTCGTCCATCTGCGCCTCGATCTACCGTTTGCTCAGAATGGCCTTGGCCTCGACCATGGCTTTCATCTTGCCGAAGGCGATGTGTCTAGGCAGATGATTGAAGCCGCACGAGCTAGTAATAAGGGTCTGCTCGGGCGGGAGCCAGGAATAAGTGGCAATCCGTTCTGCCACCTGCTCGCCTGTTTCAATATTCGGCGACTGAACGTCAACGGCACCGACGGCGAGCTGCTGGTTGCCAAGCACGCTTTGAAAGTGATGCGTCATGTCGTGCTCGATGAGAAAGGCATCGCAATCGATCCGGCAGGCGAGATCAGCCTTGTACCGACCCGTGTCGAAATAGCGATGCCCGATCTGGCCGTCGTAGTCGGGACCGACCGCATAGTTTCCCTGGCAAATATGAACCGAGACGTGAACATCGGGCGGCAGATCTTCGATGACCGCGTTGATCACTTCAACCGCTGCCGCGACCTCTTCATCGCTCGAAGCGGTAAAGTACGGTTCGTCAATCTGGATGTGCTTGCAACCCGCTTCGGCAAGTCGCTTAAAATTCTGATGCAGAAGCTTGCCGAAATCGACCATCATCCTCGGCATGTCTCGGTAATATTCATCATAGGCGACAGCCGCGAGCAAGTGAGGGCCGGTCATCGTGACCTTGACGGGCTTGCGCGCATAGGAAGAGACCAACTCAAATTCATCGACTAGGCCGAGATCCACATTGTCCAGAATCGGCCCCCGGCAAATCGCGGCGGGATGAAAGACATTCGGATCATGAGAGGTGATCGGCTTGGGTTTCGTTTCGCCCTGAAACGAGGGAATCTTTTGCCAGAAGAAATTGAGCATCGCATTTGGGGGAGAGTGGCGATTATGGGTCCGGCGGTGCATCTCGCCGCCCGTCACGAGATCGATGCCCGCGATTTCCTGCTCAAGTATCGCCGCCTGGGTGGCCCTGAGCTGAGCATCTAAAAAATCGCCCGGCGCCAGTTGTCCCATGGACACCAGACGGTCCATCGCCTCGTACCAGCGAGGTACGCTATGCGCCCCCACTACCGTCGTCGTGTATTTATCGTATTGCGGCATTGAATCCATATCGGAAAAAGCGGTGACGCGCCAAAACTAAACGATCTTCCACCTCTGTCCAGTGGACCGCTCGAGGCTGGAAACAAGGGCGGAGTCAACATCAAGAAAGGCCTTTTGTTCCTAAGCTTGGTCGGGCGTTTCGGTACGGCGCATCCACGCGGGGATGGGCGCCTTGTTCGCCAGGCCGCAGCTCATATCGACGATTGGCTGGGTACGCCCGGATCGCAGCCGCCGACGGCAGTAAAAGATCTTGCCGGGGGGACGCGGAAAATAGGCGGACACTATCATACATTATTACAGGCTCTCACTGGAGAGCCTCCGCAAAGATGCGGCTGAAGCTGCGCTGATACGCGACCTCGCAACTGTACGACCGGGCGTACCGGCATTTCAATCAACTTGCCGACGACCCCCACTTGCAATGTAGACCCCGCCCGAGATCAGAAGCATTGCGATCCAGTCACCCTGTTGCCGGCCATTCGCCGAGAATCGCTACAGTCAAGATCGCAGTTATCGCGGGGGCGAGGGCCGCGAACGCTGAGCCGTTCGATGCACCAAGAAGGCTGATCGGGCGGCGGAGCCGTTCAGTGCAGCGACCGGACCGCGGCCTCATCAATGGCCGCCATCACGTCTGAAGTTGCCGATTGCTGGATCATGTGTCCCGCCCCGACAATCCGATGTAGGGAGCTCTGCTTGATCTCATTGTGCAGCCTAGCGGATTGCGCGTCGATATCGATTAGCCGATCACCCTCCCCTGCGATGATCACCGCCGGCATATCCAGTCCGCCGTAGCCTTTCGATGCCATAAGGGCAGCCGGCACCATCATCGAAGCCTCCGCGGCGGCGGCGCGCATTTGCGAGGGCCGAACGGCCATTTCCGTGGGAAAGGCTTCGAATTTCCTATCGACTTGGCTCGGTCCGAACATCTTGCGCAACGTGGCCGGCCACATCAGGCGCGCCGCGATTGGCGATACTGTGTAGCTGAGGATATCGCCGAGCCCCGGTAAAGCCGATGGCAAGGAGGTCGCTGCGTCTGCGCGGGCGGACGGGTAGTAGTATCCGGATGCGAGAACTAGTGCTTCCACGAACAAGGGATGTCTCGTGGCCAGCGCCACCGCGACCGCCGCTCCCCACGAATGGCCGAGAACGATGGCCCGCTCGACACCAAGGCGCTCCAGCGCCTTCCTGAACAAATCCGCCTGCGCCCCCGGGGTCCAGAGGACGTCCCGCGGACGGGAGCTATGTCCGAACCCTGGGCGATCGAACACAATCGTCCTGTAGGTTCGGGCCGCGAGATCGATCAAGCCGCTCGATTCGAAGTCTTGAATCATGCTGCCGTTGCCATGAAAAAGGACGAGCGATCGACCGCTACCGCGTTCCACATAGTGCAGTCGAACCCCGTCGACCTCGATGAACTGTCCCCTCGGCGGGTTATCGCGCTGCGCCTTTTTGGCAAGCTGCCGATTTATGAGGGCCGTTGCTGCCAGAAGCAGAGCTGCTGCAGCGGCAACCGTGAAGACGGGGTGCCGGCGCAACGAAGCCTTGCGCTCGAACTGGGACGGTCGTGACGGAATGCGGTTTCGGGTCGGGGCCATGCGCAACACCTCAGAATGGTCTGCACGATGCCCCAGAACAGTGAGAAATGTTGCAGGCGTCTAGAACGACGGCCGCCTAGCTTCGTTCCAGGTTGAGGACCATTCTTCATGGGTTTCCCCGAGCTCACTTATTGAGTTCCAGAGTCACAATAACGGTTTTGCCAAAGCATATGGCGCCAGCCAACAAGCATCTTGGCCGACGTCGTGAGCCCTGGCGGATGTCATCCGCAACAACCAATCCGCTATCATCGAGGAATGGGTCGCCTTTTGCGCGGACGGTTCACCCGTTGTGGGGATCTCGAAGCTCGTGCTCAAAGTGCACATTGTCGAGATTCTCAAATCCGTCGCCACGGCCTGAAGTGCCCGCCAACGTTCTCAATTCAACTTCCTGGCTCCTAACTGGTCCCGGATTTTCGGGCAAAACGCAAGGCCTTGATCTTTAGGAACAATAACTTGATGGCGCGCTTGCCAGCGTGGAGGATTGCACTCGGATGGCGCGCTCGAGCCCCGTCATATTGATCGTCGAGGACGAATTCCTACTGCGGATGGATTCCGCCGAGGTGCTCGAAGACGCCGGTTTTGAAGTCATTCCAGCGGTCAATGCCGACGAAGCCATCGCCATTCTATCAGCACGCTCCGACATCCATGTTGTCTTCACGGATATTCAGATGCCGGGTTCGATGGACGGGTTGAAGCTTGCCCGGTTCGTCCGCGACCGTTGGCCGCCGATCAAGATCGTGGCGACCTCCGGTCACGTACACATCGGCGACGACGATTTGCCAGCCGGCAGCGTGTTTCTGCCTAAGCCGTACCGTAGCGCCCAAGTCGTCGAGGTTCTGCGGGAACTGACCGGAACTACCTGATCGATCGCTCCGTCGGGTATCCGGCGCTCAATCGGGAAGAGCGTAGTTTCGCCTGCACCCGCGAGGCAAGCCAGCTAAACGGCGCAAGGGAACACAATTCATGTCGAAAGTGCTCGAACGAAACAACGTGCATATCCAAGGTGCCGGCGCAAAAGCGATGATGTTTGCCCATGGCTTCGGCTGCGACCAGAACATGTGGCGCTTCGTGGCTCCGCCGTTCGAAGCGGACTTCCGGACAGTCTTGTTCGACCACGTCGGTGCCGGGGGCTCGGATCTAGGCGCGTATGACAAGGTCAAATATTCGAGCCTTGAAGGCTATGCGGCCGACGTTGTGGAGATTGGTCGCGAGTTGAACTTTTCCGACGCCGTCTTCGTCGGCCATTCCGTGAGCAGCATGATCGGCGTGATGGCTGCCGAAAAGGCGCCCGGAATGTTCGGCAAGCTTGTGCTGATCGGCCCCTCGCCCCGCTATATTGATGACGCAGGATACACCGGTGGTTTCAGCGCAAAGCAGATCGAAGAGCTGCTGGAATTTCTGGAATCCAACCATATGGGCTGGTCCGCGCAGATGGCGCCGATGATCATGGGCAATCCGGATTGCCCCGAGTTGGGTCAGGAGCTGACCAACAGCTTCTGCCGAACCGATCCTAAAATCGCCAAGGCATTCGCTCGCGTGACCTTCACTTCGGACAACCGCGAAGACCTTGCGCGTGTTGCCGTGCCAACCCTCGTTCTTCAGTGCAGCGAGGACATTATCGCCAGCCAGGATGTTGGCGACTTCGTCAACCGCACCATCCCGAACAGCCGGATGATCGTTCTCAAGGCGACCGGGCACTGTCCAAACCTCAGCGCACCGGAAGAAGTGGTGTCCGCCATGCGAACCTTTGTGTGACCGGCATGATCTCGCTCGACTTCACCGACATGGTCGAGAACGCCCCTTGCGGTTACGTTTCGCTGTCGCCTGGCGGCCGGATGGAGTATGTGAATCGAACTCTGTCCGGCTGGAGCGGTTATGCCGCAGACCAGATGATCGGCAAGCCCTTCAACGGCTTTCTGACGATGGCTGGGCGCATCTACTATGAAACTCACATCGCGCCGCTCCTACGAATGCAGGGTTCGTTCGAGGAATTCGCCATCGACGTCGTCAAGGCGGACGGGCAGCCGCTCCAGATGATCGCTAACGCAACTGAGCGTCGGGACGCCGACGGCAAGCCTCTTTCGATCCGCCTAGCGCTCATTAGAGCAACTGATCGTCGCCGCTATGAACAGGAGCTTCTTCGAGCCCGCGAGGCAGCAAGAACGGGCGAAAGATCTGCCGAGGTCAATTTGCAGCGAGAGCACGATACGTCAGAGCTCCGAGAGCAGTTCATCGCGGTTCTCGGCCATGACCTGCGTAATCCGCTCGCTTCGATCAGTGCGGGGGTACGTATCCTCGACAGGACAGTCCAGACCGAGAAAGAGCGGCAGGTTATCGCCATGATGCAGACCACTGTCATGCGAATGGCAGGACTGATCGATGACGTGCTTGATTTGGCTCGTGGGCGGCTTGGCGGGGGTATTGGGCTGAACCTCGATTTCGGAAAGCCGCTGGAGCCGGTGCTCATGGGCGTCGTGGACGAACTAAGACTGGCCTCGCCAGGTCGGATCATACAGGCGGAATTCAATATCGAGCGGCCCGTGAACTGTGATGGCCAACGGCTTGGACAGATGCTGTCCAACCTCGTCGGGAACGCCATCACGCACGGATCTTCGAGCAAGCCCGTGATTGTTCACGCAGAAACAAGGGAGCGCGTATTCGAGCTCTGGGTCTCCAACGCCGGCCAGCCGATCCCACAAGCCGCGATGGACAAGCTGTTCGAGCCCTTTTTCCGCGGGAATGCTCATGCCAGCCGCCAGGGGCTCGGACTGGGGCTCTACATCGCTTCGCAGATTGCAAAAGCTCACGGCGGCGAATTGACCGTCAGCTCGACGAGTGAAGAAACCAAGTTCACGTTCACTATGCCGCTTTCGGCGGAGGCGTGAACTACTTCTCTCAGAGGAAGATATCCGTGTCAGAGGGATAGAGATTCCTGTTTCTGTTCAAGTCTGCAAATAAATCCCTGCCGCTCGCTGGCAATGTGGCTCCGGAGTCATTGCGGGCGGTGAGCCCTTAAGGGTGACAGTTCGTGGTTAACTACCCGCATTGTGGAGGACGAGGTTTCTTTTCCGGGAGCTTTCCTGCATAGTCCGGCATGGCAAAAATCAAAGTGAGCTTCAAACCGGTTCGCAAGTCTGAGGGCGATTGGACTATCGTCGCCGAGTATCCAGGCGCAGAGCATCGAGAAATCACGGGCTTTACGAACAAAGCCCAGATTGACGATTGGATGAATGGAGAGCGTCGGATCGCTTGGCTCCGATCACAGGGATACGCGATTTCACTTGATAACTTTCTTCCTCCTGCTATCGCGCTCGCCTGCCGCTTTGGGCTCACGCCGAAAGTCGGGCGACCACCTCTTCTATCCAGCTCCCCTCGACCAAAGCCGCCATTCTCGCAGATGGCGGAGGTTCTCTCGCGGCAAGTAGGCTGCTGAACGGTTGTGGCCTGTGAAGTACTTTCGCGGCCCGAGACCTCAAGTGTTGCTCTACCAAGAAGAGCTTTCTCAACTCGCTTTCAAGCTGGCAGCCGTTGAAGGTGGACCTTTGCGTTACAAGGCGATGCGGCGATGATAAACGGGTGCATCCTAGGCAAAGGGCGGTACCTCGACCAGCGTTCCGATCAAGCGCAACAATGCTTGCTGTTCGGGCCCCTTCCCGTCACGCAAGAACTCGCCCAACTCTACATGAGATAGCCGGCCGCCAGAGGGCGAATTGGGCTGGTGGATGATGAAAGCGTGACCGTTTGTCGGCTCGCGTGCGATGAACCATGCGTCGCCATTTGGGCTGCGATAGAGCTCCCGGCGGTCTGACATTTTTCCTCCTTGTTGCCTTCGGGCAGTGTAGGAGCCCGAACGGACGCCTGCGATCACTGAAAATACGAAAGCTGATCTTCCGTAACAACGCGCTCGATGTTCTTGGATTTGCACCTGATACGATACCTAACTCGTCCATCAGACTCGATGGGCATGTGCTGTACGATCGTGTACGTCATCTGCGGTTCAGTTGCGGCGCGTCCTTGCGGGCCTTGAGCTTGGTGGCGAACGTCCTCATTCAGCTTATAGGCATATGGCATTATTTTTCCTCATCGCTCACGACTGTATCTGACGCCCCTAGCGTCCAGGGCGGATTCCCTAGTCCTCAAGAATGGATTTTGTAGCCTCGAATATCTGTTCCGCTGTGCCCTTGATCGTGCCCTTCGCCCAGGCTTGAAACACGTTGACGTAGGCGTTCTTGTAAGCCGCTTCGTCTGCAGAAAAGTAGACTTCGTCTGTAGCCGTATCCAAGACGAGCGCTCCTGTATCGATGCAAATTTCCTCGATTAGTACCAGACGTTCTTCTTGCTCGGCCAAATGACGTTTTACGATGCTCATTGAATCTCCTGCTTGGTACCAGCGATGCCACGTTCCTGATGCACCCGCGCCTCGTGAACATGCCGATGTGGTCGGCAGAGCGTTGACCATCTTACCGGGACAGCCTGCAAACATCGCCCGGCTTGAGATTTAACTCCTCAAAAAGCCTTTGCTGCTCTTCCGTCATGGGTTGAACCACGAGTTCCGCGGTCCAGCCTTCGGGAACGGCTGCGAGTACCAGCGTCAGCGCCTGACTTGGCTTGGCAAACGCAACCCAAGTCTGCTTTGTGGCCCCGTCTGCCGACAAATCGTCCGCGGTTACGTCAACGATAGTAAACGAGTTGCCGAATGACTCTGCCATCAACGGCAATTCCTGCCATAGGCTGCGGTTCGATCCGCGAGGTGAAGTCATCCTTCAGATGAGGAATGTCGAACGGGGCCGGCAATCAACCTGTAGATGGGTACCCAGGCGGTGTTCCACGATTCCATGGTAGCGCCGCAAACCGAGCACTCGAAGCTGGCGATCTGCCGACTAGGGGCCATCGCCTCGATTCGGCTATAGACCGCGCTGCACCGACAACATCGGTGATCAGAATCGTGCATACCGATTTATGCACCTGAAAGACGAAACAAGCCACTCCGAAATGAATTTGCGCGATGAGCTTCGAGGCAGACCTCGGTTCAGCTTAATCGTAACTCAGCGACACAAGGGCCGATTGTCGAAGCGAAGCCACAGACGAGCCCGTTGATTTTTTTGCCCCATTCAATCAAAAACCCCGCTCCCGATGGCTCGGGCGCGGGGCAGGACCACAAGCTCTGCCAGTACATCCGTGGCTGGAGCGACAGGTCGGTCGTGCTGTTATTTAAGCAGCACGAAGATTTTCGGCAGCGGACTTACCGGTACGACGGTCTGCCACGACGTCATAAGACAGCGTCTGACCCTCGCTCAGAGTCCCCATACCGGCGCGTTCGACAGCGCTGATGTGAACGAAGACGTCGTTGCTACCATTCGTTGGCTGGATAAAGCCAAAGCCCTTTTGGGTGTTAAACCACTTCACTGTACCCGTGTTCATCAGGTTTTCCTTTCGCATGCGCGCAGGACCCGGCGCGCGGAGCTGCGGCCAGTATCCAATTAGTCGATGTTGGAGAATGTCTGAAACGTGCGCGCCGCAGGATCTGAGGCGAAAGCGGAACAGTTGTTCGGCCAGTATCGATGGCGAGACCATACACCAGCAGTTGAGAAAGTCAAGAATTACGAGAACCGGCCCGTCGCCTAACGCGCGTCGAACGCGCAAACGGAAGCCCTTCGGCCCCTATTCTATGCGCCGGCCGAGGCGGGCGCGCTTTGGCCTTGTTGGCGGCCTTGAGCTTGTCTCCTTTGGGGCCGCAAACGTCGCGTCCTCGCGTGTTAGTTTGACTCCAAGATACCCTGCTCTTTCGCCGCGGCGACAAGGACGCTGGTAAGCTCGGCCTCGTCTTGAGAAGCTCCGGGAGTCCGGAACCGCTCTGCTGGGCAAACACGGTTTTCAACCCAAGTGTCGATGAACTCGCGCGCCTTGCTCACCCTGCACTCTCCATCGCTGTCGGGCGCAAGTTGGGTTCACGTTGATATATTTCTGGAGCCAGGAACGCCGGTCTATGGGGAATGTTGCCTTAATGGCGGCGGAGGCTTCGCGAGGAGCACACAGCCACCGCGGCAGGAGCGGCGTAACGCCCGCCCTGATCGCGATTTTCCCCCCAATTGTGAGAGAATACTATGAACAGGTGCAAGCCGACCTATTTCCGCAATTCGTTGGATTTGAGAGACAAAGTGCAGGTCAAGATTCTGCGGAAGCGGCTCAAGCTATCGGATGAGCAGTTTACCAGCATTGTTCGCAAGTCTGGCACGGCAATCGCGGCCATCACCAAGGAAGCCTCAACTTTGAAGTAGGGAATAGCCCGCCCCCGAGCATAAAAAAATGAGCGTTTGCTTCGTAGTGGTTGTCGGCGCATTTCTGAAGCCGGGTCCTTGAGCCGACGAGCGCGCAAGACTGCTCCTCCCGAGCGCGAGCAGATCCGATAGATATCGCGGACAATCGACAACCTACCCGGCCGCCCGTGATTCTTGCCGATTTCTAAAAGCCGAAATCGCCATATGGACCAGGTGCAGTTTGCCTTTGACTGCGGGCGAAATCTCGAACGGGTACGCGTCGGCAAGACCCAGTGAGCGGTTGAGACGGTTGATCGTCAGTGCGAGCGGACTCCACAACTCCAAAAGTGCACCAAAATCGCTTTCGAGATAGGGATCGTTTAGCGTGTGCTGAGCACGCGCGTCCAAAGACAGCGGAAGTCCTGTCAGGGAATCGAGGGTCGAAACGATGTGTAAGAAGTGGGCGAAGGTTTCTGCCCAGTCTTCCCAGGGATGAGATGTCGCATACATGCTGATGTGACTTGTCGGATCGTCAGACCGATCATGACGGGCGTAATAGGCGGCAAGCGCAGCCTGGTAATTCTCGGTCTCATCGCCGAACACCAGCCGAAAGGGCGATCGGAAGCCTCCTTCGTGTATCAGGGCATTCCAGTAGAAGTGCCCTATTTCGTGTCGAAAATGACCAAGAAGGGTGCGATAGGGTTCGCGAAAGGAAACGCGCCTGATCTCGCGTTGCACATCGTCGGCCTCCGCAAGGTTGACCGTTATCAGGCCGGATTCGTGCCCCGTCAGGACTGGCCCATGCTCATCGGACAGAATCTCGAATGCCAGCTGAAATCCACCCGCGGACGCGATGGGCAGGCGGAGCCGTCGCAGGTCTTAGATCAGTCTGCGCTTTGCTTCCTCCACGCGCGTCCACAGCGACACATTTTGCCTATTCTGCGTGCTGGGAATGACCTGGGTCAGGGAGCAAGACAGGCAGTAGGGAGCCGATGCAACAGCGCGCCAATTGCAACCGATGATATTCCGGTTCGCGCATTCGAGGGCACTTTCCACGCCAACCATTGCCATGTTCTCAGGATCGAACATCAACGGCTGCGTGCAGCCATTGCATTCGGAAACCTCGAAAGCCGATAGCTGCCCACAATGAGGACACTTGAAATCTCTCATGATCGCGCACGGTCATTGAGGGCGCCGATCAATGCGCGCTGCTTCTTTAATGCGCGCTTCCTCAGAATGTCAGCGTCGGCTTCACTCACGGTGCGACGCGCGCCCTGATGAGACGCCCTGTCGGACATGGGCTGGGCCAGCCAGTCTTGCACCGGCTGAACCGACATGGGTTTGACTCTGGATCGCATTTTCATCCTTTAGAAAGCCCTCAGTTAGAAATGGGTTCCGGTCAGGTATTGGACGGTTGATCCGTCGCAAACGGGCATGCTGCTGGCGATCGTAGCTGCGATGTCATACCATTCGCGCCTGAGTGCTCGCGGCATTCGTCGGTCACGATGCGCAGACAGGTCATGCGACGTTCTCAATCGTCTCATTGGAGCCAGATCCCATGAAAATCCGCGTTGGCTTCGAGATGATCTACGACTTTCCGCAACCGACACCTCTGATTGCAGTTGTCGGCACCCACTTCACGCGGGCATCCGACATCGTCGTGCCCGATCATCTTGTCAGCGAGCCGTCAGTACCGATCACGCCCTATCGCGACGGTTTCGGAAATTGGTGTAGCCGTCTTGTTGCGCCCGCCGGCCGCATGCGCCTCACGGCGGACGGCATCGTACGAGACAGCGGTCTGGCCGACCTCATCGTACCATCAGCGCAGCAACATGCGGTGGAAGATCTTCCTCCGGACACCATCGTCTATTTGCTCGGCAGCCGGTATGTCGAGACCGACCGACTTACCGACGTGGCGTGGAAGTTGTTCGAGAAGACCGCTCTGGTTGGGCACGGGTCAAGGGCATCTGCGACTTCGTCCATAACCACATCGCTTTCGGCTACGAACACGCCCGCCCCACCAAGACTGCCTGGGAAGTGTTTAACGAAGGCAAAGGCGTATGCCGGGATTATGCACATCTGGCTATTGCGTTCTGCCGCTGCATGAACATCCCCGCGCGCTATTGTACGGGCTATCTCAGTGACATTGGCATGGCACCTCCATATGCCGCTGGGGATTTTGCCGGCTGGTTCGAAGCCTATATCGGCGGGCGCTGGTACACATTCGATCCCCGTAACAACGTTCCCCGGATCGGCCGCGTGCTAATCGCACAGGGCCGCGATGCCGCCGACGTTCCAATCACCCAGACATTCGGACCCAACACGTTACTCAGCTTCAAGGTTTGGACCGACGAACTCGTCTGTTGATCACCGCAGCGGCGAGTTGGGCAATGCAGCTGCCGCCTCGCCGCGGAACAGAATTCCTCACGGTCCAACGCGCAACAAGGAGAGGTCTGTTACTTGGATTCATTAGCTTCAAAGATCAGTGTGGACCCTGCTTCCCGGTCACGCCGAGAATGCAAGCGGCCGACGCTCTCATCAGCTCTCCCCCGACAGCCCGGCGAAATCGTCTAATAGCGCTGCCACCAGCGCGCGATGACGCGTATCCTCGGCAGGCCGACTTGCAGCATAGAGGTTGAGCAGATGACGTGCCTTCACAGCTGCCTCCGGCCAGGACGCGGCAGGAACGGTCATCATGCGGTTTTCGAGATCAGCCTCGCGAACACGCACCTCGCGGAGATTGGCCTCGACGTTAGCCAAGGCGCGGCGCAGGTCGATGGCCTTCTGCGCGGCCATGCCGCGGTGCTTGTCGAGATCGACCGGCAGGTCAGTCATGGACGATACTCGCGTCCGCAGCTTGTGCGTTCGCAAGATCGATCGAGCCGATCGACAACATCTCCGTCGTTCCGCAGCCGGTTTCGGCGGAAACGGTGATCATCGTCGCAATACGACGATAGGCTGAGAAGGTCAGCCCCTCGATCGTCTCTTCATCTGTGACGACCTGATAGGCGCCGGCCGGCAAGACGCGCTCGATGCCGCGGATGCGGAACGGATGTCTGAATGTGACGGTTTCTCGCCGCGAGCGGATGGTCATGCACGCTGCCTTTCGCAAGTGAAGCCCCAACCGATGCTGGCGGTCGCGACCATGCGCCGCTCGCACGGCAATAGCCAGCACTATTGTGACCTGCCCAAGACGAATGTCACAGCGGAGTCGGCACCCGTATGGCACTCAACGCTCGCTATTGATTCGGAGTGGGCGTAGGCTCGCTTGCATCACCGCATCTCTCAACGGCTTCGACCGGTGACTGAGGGTCACGTGTGCTCCCGCCGAAGATCTGGCAGGAGCGTTTGATGTCGCGTGCTCGCATCTCGGACTGGATCGAGCCGCCGGTGGTTGTTCCGCAGTTTCTACTCCTTCTTGTGTGTGCGGTCGCCATCTTCAATGGCTAGGGCAATACACGTGTTGTATCTGGTCAGTGGGACCAACGAATACGGCGGTTTCAATATCGACCGCGGCACTGCGAAGGTCGCGTTGCGCCTTGCGCGAAAATTGCTGCGCGAAGGCTACATGGACGTCAGAGTCTGCACCCTCCGCGGACGAGTGTTGCAGCCAAACGAACTCGACGAACTCGAACAATCAAAGGAGAACGCCATGGCGAAGGGCCAGCAACGGGGCAATCGCGAAGCCAAGAAGCCGAAGAAAGAAAAGGCGAAAGTGATCGCTGCGGCGCCGAGCCGGAAGGATCCCGCTGGGCAGCCGGATTTCGGGCCCGCAAAGAAGAAATAGCGGGGGACCTGACACCCAGCAGTGGAGTCGGAAGGGCTGTAATGGTCCTGACACACTTCGGAACATGGGGGGCCGGCAAACCCTCTCGAGGATTAAATAGAGAAGGACCTTCGCATGACAATGGCCCGAACAGGTACATGGACGGCTGCGCTTTTGCTTGCATCAATATTCGGCGCAGCATCAGCGGCTTTTGCGGCGGAGCCGAACTGCCGTTCAGTCGAAAGCACCGGAGCGCGCCTCTCCTGTTACGATGCAGCCTTTCCTCCAAAATCGAGGAAGCCATCCGCGAACAGTACCGACTCATCGTCGGTCGATAAGGATCCTTTCCTTGCGGAAGAAGCTCGCACCGCAGAGAAGCTAAAAAATATTTGCCGTGGTTGCTGAGTTTTACGGCTGCCGGTGCATTCCATAGCTCCAACTCAGGGAGTCAGTAGGATGACGCAAGAGGATGCTAAAGGCCGTCGCGTCGGCCGCCAGCGAAAGCGTGCTCTTCACTTGGCTGGCACTGCCATAGATGAAAGGGCTGACGCTTCCGCGAGCTCCAAGGTGCAATCGACGAGAAAGCAGCGTCTGCTCGAAGGCCCCGCGGAATTTCGAGCGGACCGCGTTGATCGTTCTGATAAGAGGTCCAGGCCCGACGAATAATTCAGGCAACTGCGAAACCCTGGACCAGTTTGCAGATCGTGCGAGGAAATAGACAAAGCGCTGGCTATGTCGCAGATAAAGGCGCACGTTCTCACCGCCACCGAACGGCCCGTAGCGTCTATCGGTGGTGTGGACGCAAGTAGCGCTCCCGCTCAACCTTACGGCGGAGCACCAAAGATGTCGGCCCGACGGATCCTGAAAAAATCATCGACATTCGAGTATCGTCTCGCGCAAGAGGCCGTTAATTTGCGCCAACAGGCCAGCGGGATGCCACCTGGCATCCGCCGCATGGAGCTCCTACGAAAGGCTAGGCAGTTCGATGCTTCCGCAGAGGTCAACAAGTGGCTGACCTCACCGGGTCTGCAGCCACCAATCTAAGCTTTTCGGCAAAGCGATGAACCCTAACGCGACGCCCGGACACTAATTCTCGTCGGGATTTACCCTCACCCTCCCGAGGCTGGGAAGCCGCCGCCTGCGCTTTATTTAAGCGGGCGGCGTATTTGCTGGTGCCTTGTCTCATCCTTCCAGTGTTCCAATTCAGACCGAGGGGCGGGGCCATCCGTGAAGCCCCTGTAGGAACGACTCTCTGCCACCGTAATTTGAAAGTTGGTCTGTGGCGATACCGGCCTAAGGTCCCGCCATCCACCCGGGACGGCCCATTGTCTGACGCGCGTTGGGCGATGGGCCGGTTCTCGCCAAGCGGCTGGTAGGGATCAGTGGGTCATGGCAGAGTCATTCGGCAATTCCCTTACGTTGGTTGAAGTGACTTCGGACGACGGAGCCGTGCCAACGAAGCAGACGTGGCCCGCCTTAGCCAAGCCAAGTCAGGCGCTGACGCTAGTTCTCGCGGCCGTTCCCGAAGGCTGGACGGCGGAAGTCGTACCAGTCGTTCTCTCCGAAAAGCAGCAAAGGGTGATCGAGCAACTCAAACTCGAACCTGGCGAGGTTTACAAGCTCGCTCCAAAGTAAAGCGCCCACTACGAGTTACCGTCCCGTTTTGTTCGCGGTCGTTTCACCCAATTCGTTGCAATGTCGTTGCGGCCTTCAGGGACGCGAACTAGAGGTGCCGAAGACCTGAGATCGGCCGGGGCTTGGTCGGAGGACGAAGCGGCGCATTTCCAAATGCCGACTTCCAAATGACAATCTCAGCTGAGCAAGGGTCCTGGATTGGCAGCAATGGGTTTATTTCATTCAGACGGGCCGCTCAGCCTGGCCCGAACCTATTTGCCGTCCTTTGCGAAAGATTTCGCGGCGTCCCTGATGGCCTGTACTGCGACCTTCGGGCCTTTCCAACCGATGATCTTCAGCTTCTTGTCCTCTAGCTCGTCAGTCGCGATGAAGAACTTCTCAAGTTCCTCCCGGATTGGCTTTGTCAGATCGTCAACGTCGCGCAATGCCTGCTCCGAGTGCGAGTTGCGGGGCACCGCAAGCAGGCGGTCGTTGCGCTCGGATTTCTTTTTACTCTTCTGTTCGATCTGAAGGACGCCAATAACGCGGCAGGTGACGACAAGTCCCGGAGAGGTTGCCGCGTCATGGATCACCATGATGTCGAGCGGGTCGCCGTCGTCTGCTTTGGTCGAGGGCACAAAGCCCCAGTCATGAGGATAGGTAAGCCCGTCAGCAGTGACTTGCTGAACGCGAAGCTTTCAAGCTTAGGGTCATAGGCGAACTTGGCACGGCTTCCGCGCGGCGTTTCCACAACAACATGGACCTCCCCATCTTCCGTAAAGGGCGGAAAGTTGAAAAAATTCGGCATGTCGCCTCTTTTAGGAAAAGCGCGAAGGAAGAGATGAGCGAGGAATTCCGTTCATCTTCACGAAAATGATCCCGCCGCACGCTGGTGCGAGAAGGGCACGCCATTCAAGGAACTCGGTCTCGACGATCCGAAATGGAGCGACGACGAGCTACCGACTTCATGATGGCGTATCCGATCCTGATCAATCGGCCTATCGTCGTCACACCGAACGGCGCGCGGCTACGCCGCGCTACGCTATAGCCGCAGGACAGACGCTGAGGCTCGACAATGCTTGCTCGGCGAGCTCCGAGCCAGCGGCAGTACTACATTTGGTACGACATGATCGATCGAGGTGCGGCTTAAGTGCTGCTGCTTCGCTTTTCGAAATGTCCCGGTCCAATCCATCATGGGTACAATGCAAAATCGATGCGCTAACATGCTGATTCTATTAGCACTTCGGACATCAATCGGTCTATTCGTTTTTTTGGGCGATAGCGGTTCAGATATTCATCGTCGATCTATTCCCTCATGTTTCCCAATCGGTTACTGGCTTACGTGATTGCCATGCTAAGCAGGCCCTTGGATCTTTCGGGTCTCCGGTACTGCGTGCGTCGCAGTACTGAGTGAGTTCGTGCAGTACCGCGCCAATCCCGTCCACCTTGTCCATCTATTTGCTTCGGCCCGAAAGTATCGTGCCGGTCTTCACACGCCTAGCACTGCAACGTCCCGGTCGTAGTTTTGGCGGCGATTGAGAAGGACGCTTGCCGATTTCTGTTCGCAGCGGATGCTTGCGTCTACAGAAAGGCGCGCTGAAAGCCTCAACCAACATTGGTGTGGTCGACGAACGAGCGTTGCCCTCCGAAGGCAAGGGTCACACGTTCGAATCGTGTCGGGTACGCCATTTTTTTGTTGTTTTCCAGCGCTGTATGCGTGCTTCGATAAAGACTTTGGGCCGCCGGCTCGTCCGGACGAGTAAGCAATCCGAAGACAAAGTCGCAGTTGAATGCCGATAACTTCGACCCGCCGAAAGCGCTCGTTACCTTAGCGCGGAGGATTTGCTCAGGCGTTAGGTTGTCACGTAGTTCTTTTCGTGAGCACGTCCGCGCGTGCCTGATCCGGGGCGAAGAGATCATCAGCACGTTGCACTTGCTACGCCGGTCTCGCTGACGGGGGTTGTCTCTTCTGTATCATCTGCAGCAAGTGGAGCAGCTGCCCTAGGGTGCACCGAACCATGCTGACACACTTCAAATCGAAGTTATTTGCCGGGTTCTGCTACTTCGCCGCCGTCGGCAGCGGTACCGGATTATCCGAAAGGGTACGCAGATAACTAATCAGATCGGCCCGTTCGCCCTCTCTCGGGATACCGGCAAAACTCATTGCAGTGCCGGGGATGTACCCTCTTGGACTGGCAAGAAACTTATTCAACTCCTCAAAGGTCCACGTGCCGCCCTTCGCCTTCATGGCCGCAGAGAAATTGAATCCGCGCCCCTCGCCCCGGTGATCGTTGACGATTCCGTAAAGATTTGGGCCAACGCGGTTGGGGCTACCCTTCTCGAAGGTGTGACAGGACGCGCATTTTCTGGCCGACTCAGCTCCCCTCTCGACCGAGGCGGTCTGCAGCAGCTTCTCGATTGGCTCAGAGGCTGCCGGCGCGGCTTCCTGGTCGCCACCATGCGCTTCTTCCTTCACCGCGATCTCATAGCCCGGCTTTGTCGGTATCGCGGGCGCGAAAATTGCGCTGGCGGCGAAGTTCGTCACCAACACAAGGATGCAAGTTCCCAGAATTGCACCGAGTATCTTGTTCAACTCGAAGGAATCCATTTTTAACTCCCCCTCTCCGCGCAGTTCGAGCGATACCGTCTTGTGCGAGCCGCCGACCAACATTTTTCCGCCGCCCGCGAGGCCGAGCGACACACGTCACTCACCCTCCCTGTTTGCCCCTGAGAACGCCACGGCTATCCAAAGCCGCCAACATCAAGGGAAAAATTGCGTTAGCTATCAGATCGCCCTCAGAACAAAGACTAGAGCGGTTCACGAATTTACTGAATCTGGAGGGATTCCGGTTCAGCGGCGAATATGATTCAAGATGCTGGCTGGATGGAGGCCAGCATCTATGGTCAGACCCCTTTCCGACGACCTGCGGAAGCGGGTGGTGGCGGCAGTATCGAAGGGCGAGAGTTGCCGCTCGGCGGCCGTGCGTTTTGGCGTCGCCGTCTCCTCGGTGGTGAAGTGGTCGCAGCGTTATCGGGCGACCGGCTCTGTTAAACCGGACAGAATGGGCAGACAACGCAAGTCGGTGCTGGACCCGCACGGCGACTTCATCAAGGAGCGGATCAGGCAGACCCCGCATTTGACGCTGCACGCGCTGAAGGACGAGCTGGCGACGCGCGGGGTCGCTGTGTCGCATAACGCGGTGTGGCTGTTCATGCGCCGCGAAGGGCTGCGGTTCAAAAAAAACCCTGTTCGCTCTTGAACAAGGCCGCCTTGATGTGGCCCGCCGGCGGCGACGCTGGCGATCGTGGCAGGCCGGCCTTGATCCTCGGCGCCTCGTCTTCATCGACGAGACCTGGATCAAGACCAACATGGCTCCGCTGCGCAGATGGGCACCGAAAGGAACCCGCCTTCGCGGCTTTGCACCACATGGCCACTGGCGCACCATGACCTTCCTCGGCGCACTGCGCTATGACCGCCTGGCGGCTCCCTGCCTGTTCGACGGGCCGATCAACGGGGAATGCTTCCGCGCCTATATCGAGCAGATCCTGCTGCCATCGCTGAAGCCTGGCGACGTCGTCATCATGGACAATCTCGGCAGCCTCAAGTCGACGGCGCTCCGCCGCGTCCTCAAGGCCGCCGGAGCCAGGCTTTGGTATCTGGCGCCGTACTCCCCTGACTTAAATCCGATCGAGCAGACCTTCGCCAAGATCAAGCACTGGATGCGCGCCGCCCAAAAACGCACTATCGACGAGATCAGCCGACACCTCGGCGAACTCATCCAAACCATCCAGCCAGACGAATGCAAAAACTACTTTGCCAACGCTGGATACGGTTCAATAAAAACGTGAAACGCTCTAGTGTCGCATCGCCCCCATCTCTGCCAGTATGCGCGGCAGAACGTCCTTCAACGAGCGGAAATCGTCGAACAGGTCCTTCTCCGGCACGACATCCGGGACGAGGTGGAGCGTCTTCAAGACGTCGAGCTGCGCCACTGGTAGCCCGACGATCAGGATGCGCTGGCCGGCGGCCTTCAGATCGATCAACGCATCCACAAGTGCATAGGCACCGGACTGGTCCATGAAGCGGACCCGGTCCATGCGCAGCACCAGGACCTTGCCGCCCTGTGCGCGCAGGGCGATGTCGGCGAAACCGCGGGCGAAGCCGAAGAACAGTGGACCCTCGATGTGCTTGACAAGGAGCCGGTCGTGGTCCGCCGCGGGCAGGCCAAGCTCGTCGGCCCAGGGCTCGTCTGCCATCGGACCGATGGTGGTCTGCTGTTCGGAGAGATCGGCGACGTTCTTCATGAAGACGAAAGAGGCCGCGATCAGGCCGGCAGCGACGGCGACGATCACACCGGAGAAAACCGTCAGCACCAGCACCAGGAGCATCAGCGCCGCATCAGCGCGCGGCACCTTTGTGATGTGGCCCAGGCCACGCCTGTCGATGCAACTCAGGCCGGCGGCGACGAGGATACCGGCCAGCACCGCCGTCGGGATGTATCGCACCACACCGGACAGGCCGAGCAACACCGCCAGCAGGAATAAGCCGTGAACGACCCCCGACAGACGTGTGCTGCCGCCGGCCTCGATATTGACGATGGTTCGGATGCTGGCGCCAGCGCCAGGCAGCCCTCCGACCAGCGCCGCGGCCATGTTGCCGACGCCCTGGCCGATCAGCTCGCGGTTGCTGGCGTGATGGGTCTTCGTGATGTTGTCAGCCAGCAAGGCGCTGAGGAGCGAATCGATGGCGCCGAGCAATGCGAGCTCCAGCGCCGTGGTCACGATGAAGCTGACCCGCGTGAAGTCGAATTCGGGCACGACAAAGGCCGGCAGCCCGGACGGGATGGCGCCAATGCGCGGCGCGTCCACGCCGAACAGGAGCGAGCCCGCGGTCACCAGCACCATGGCGACGACGGATGAAGGCACCGCCCGCGTGACGCGCGGCAGGAGATAGATGATCGCAAGCGTCGCCGCGGCCATCAGCGCGACAGGCCAGGCGAATCCGGCGGGCAGCGTGTGCAGCTTGGCGAGGATCTTTGCGGGATCCGAGGAAGGCGCCGCCATTCCGGCCATCGGGAAAATCTGCTGGATGAAGATCAGGACGCCGATGCCGCTCATGAATCCGGAGATCACCGGATACGGCACGTAGCGGATGTAGCTCCCGAGGCGCAGCAGTCCCATCAGCGCCTGCAGCGCCCCCGTCAGCAGAAAGACGGCGACGACGAAAGCAAGGTTCACCTGGCCGTTGGGAAGCATGCTCGCGGTGACCACGCCGGCCGAGACCAGGGTCATCGGCGCGGTGGGGCCGGACACAAGCACCGGCGTACCACCGAATAACGAGGCGAGTATCCCGAGCACGATCGCACCATAGAGACCGGCTTCCGGGCCAAGACCCGAGAGGGCGCCGAGCGCGAGGCATAACGGCAGGGCCACGACGCCCGCGGAAAGCCCGCCGAACAGGTCCCCTCGGCTCGGAATAAATTTGATAGCCATTATCGCCGATCCACCTGGAAGCTCTGGGCCCGTCTCAGTTGTCCGGCGAGTACGGCAGCGCAGATTTGTGCGCGCAGAGCCGCAACCGGCCGTCGGCGCAGCGGCGAAAAACGAAGGTCTTGTCCACCATGATCTCATCCCCGGATGAGCTCTGCGCATAAACATTGCCCATGGTGATGGCGATGTTGCCGTGAATCTGGATTCCGTTCTCCGCGGCGTTGTTGTCGTACCAGACCTTCACCCAGTGATTCAGCGCAAATCCCTTGTCCTCCGGGAAGTCGGGATCACCTGCGACGAAATAGGACAGCGCACCCTTCTTCGTGCTGCGGAACGCGTTCTTGCCGAAGGCGAGCGTCGGCTTGAAGAAGACAGTACCCTCCGCGTAATCGTACAGGTCATCGATCAGCGCGCTGGCGACGGCACGGAAGTCACCGCCTTCGGCGTGCACCGCGCCAATGCGTATCAGTGCGTCGCACCAGGCTTGCTGAACGGCGTTGACGTCGTCTTCGGTGATGGGGATCATGAGGGTGCTCCAATCCTTGGCTTCTTGGCCGGGAGACAAGTTTGCAAGCGGAGTAACTAAGATTAGCAGTCCGTCCGCCCGGTAGGAACCGATTTCGCGATACTGAGCAGCGAGCGACTCCGGCCCGTGAACTCATGCCCGACACCCTCTCCGCCCGGATCAGCGTCCCGCGTGATCGATGGCGTGGCCGGGCTTTCCGCCGAAACCGAACAGCAACAAGTACCCGGCAGGAACGAACAACAGCGTCAGCATCGACGCCACGGCAAGCCCAGACATCATCAACACTGCCATCGGCGTCCAAAGCGCTCCACCGAAGATCGCCATAGGCATCAACCCGAGAACGGTGGTCGCCGAGGTCAGAAGGATCGGACGCAACCGCTTTTTGGACGCCGCGACCACGGCCTCCTCCAGGTCCAGCGTCTCGCGCTCAATATCAATCTGGTCGATCAGCACGATCGCGTTGTTGATGATGATGCCCGCAAGGCTGATGATCCCGAGCGTTCCGAAGAACGACAGCGGCTGTTCGGTCGCCAGAAGCGCCCAGGGTATCCCGACGAAAATCAACGGGATCGTCACGAACGTCAGCAGCGTGCGACGGAATGAATTGAATTGCAGGATGATCGCAAACACCATGACCACCAGGGCAGCCGGAAGCCATTTGCTGAGTCTTTGATTGGTCTCGGCGCTTTTTTCGATCTCGCCGCCGATAACGACTTGGTAGCCGCCGCCGAGATCGAGCTTGTTCAGGCCGGGCTGGATAGAGGCCAGAAGCTCACCGGCCGTCAGCGTCGCGCTGCGGCCGGTGGCGATGACCGTCCTCTCCTGGTTCTTCCGGCGAATTCTCGAAAAGTCAAAACCCATGCGCAATGTCGCGACCTGGGCGAGCGGAATAAGGCTTCCATTGTGCGCGAAGGTGGCGCTGGTCAGCCCCTCGATGCTTCTGTGTGTCTCCGCGCCCGCCCGGAAGACGATCGGGATGGAGTTATCGCCCTCGCGATAGACCGAAACCGATGTTCCCGTGAAATATGTTCTCAACTGCTGGGTAATTTCTTCAGACGTCAACCCGAGCTGCCGGATGCGGTCCTGATTGACGTCGACAATGACCTTGATGACCTTGTTGCCCCAATCGTCATCATTATCTCGAATCCCTGGAGCGTTGCGGAATAGCGACCGCACCTGCGCGCTCAGCGCGAGAAGGCGATCTGCATCCGGCCCGGATATTTCCACGTCGACGATGCCAGCTTCCACCGCCCCCATCGCCAGCCGCTTGATCTTGAATCGCGCTTCGGGATGACTTTGGAATAGATACTTCCATCCACGATCCGCAGCGCGAACGGCACCTTGATAGTCCTTGGTGTTGACCAGAAAAAAGGCCGTGCCTGGGTCCGCCGGCACCGGCGTCAATGACAGATAGAACCGCGGCCCGCCATCGCCGACATAAAGGATGTGGCTCGCGATCTCCGGGTTTTCTTGCGGGTCCGCAAGCCACCGGGAAATCTTCAAGGCGCTGTTTTCGGCCTCCGATATGTCGGTGCCGTCAGGCATATTCATGTAGATCAGGAACTGGTTACGTTCGCTGAGCGGAAACATCTGCTTGGGGATCCGGCCGAACTGCATGACGGAAAGCACGACCAGCACACCGCAGATTCCCAACACGACCGGAGAGGCGCGAAGCACCACGCGCAGCACCGCGCCATAGGCCTTATGAAGGCCCGACTCGGGATTGCCTTCACTGCTAGTATGGATTCTCGCGCCCATGAACCAGACCGTCAGGGCAGGAAGAATATAAAGCGCGGCAATCCATGAGCCGCCCAGCGTGACCGCGACGACAGCACCGAGTGAAAAGCCGTATTCGCCCACCGCTCCCGGAAGCAGGAAGAGCGGAAGAAATGCGGCGACCGTCGTGACCGACGAGACCAGGAGTGGAAAAGCATATTGCTGCCCCGATGCCAGCGCGGCGTCCGTCGGCGGCATGCCCCGTCCGACACGACTAATGATGTCTTCGACGATGACGACACCATTGTCGACCAGGAGGCCAAGCGCAATGATGATTGCCGCGATCGAAACCTGCTCAAGCGCGATGCCGAGCACGCGCATCCCGATGAGCGAGAACATCACGGCAAAGGGAACGATCATCGCTGCGATCAATCCGACCCGCAGCCCGAGGAAGATGATGACGATGGCGCCGACGACGAGGAACGTCTGGGCCACGCTCGAGAGCGCCGAGTTGACTGCGGCGCTGACCTGTTCGGCCTGATAGGCCGCGAAATCGATTTCGTACCCGATCGGCAGCTTGTCCCGATAGTTGCGCGCAAAGGCGCGAAGTTTTTTCCCGAGTTGGGTGACGTCCTGATCCGGTTGCATCACGATGCTGAGCGCGACGGCGGGCCGACCATTGAAAAAGATCGGTTTTACCTTCGGCGAAACGTAGTCCCGGCGCACCGAGACGACGTCGGATAGCCGCACCAGATTCTCGGTTGTGCCAACCCGGGTCAACATGGTTTCGATGGCGCGCACATTTGGAAAATCGCCGGAAGCCTCCAGCAGGATTCGAGTGCCGTCGGCTACGATATTCCCGGCCGGCAGGATGACGTTCTGTGTCTGCAAATCCTTGACAAGGGTGGTCACCTGGGCGCCCACGGCCGCGAGCTTGCTGGTATCGATCTCAAGCCAGACCCGTTCGTCCTGAACCCCCAGCACTTCAACTTTGGCCACCCCGCGAACCAGATAGAGCTTCTTGCGGAAATCGTCCGCGACATCCTTCATCTCGCGCTGCGTAAAGCCCTCGGCCGTGATTGCAATTGTCGCAATCGCGACGTCGCCGAAGTCGCTGTTGACGAAGGGGCCGATGGTGTTGTCCGGCAGCTCGATCTTGACGTCGGTCATCTTGTCGCGCAGGCGCTGCCATGCCGCGTTGACGTCACCGACTTCGTCCTCGAGGTCGACGTAGACGATCAGCGATCCCTCGATCACCAGCGAGCGGATATCCTTGACCTCGGCAAGCTCCCTGATCTTTCTCTCGATCGGAACGGCGACCAGATTTTCCATGCGTTCGGGGGCCATCCCCGGAAACAGCGCGGACACCACCGCCGTTCGAATCACCACGACCGGATCTTCGCGTTTGGGGAAATCAGGATACAGCGCAAAACCAGCCGCCAGCAGGCCTATCATGATGGTGATAGTGAAGCGCGAGCGCGCCAGGCCGAACCGGGTCAGAAAATTCAAAAGCGCTACTCCTGGAGCGGAAGAAGCTTCACTTTCTCACCATCAGTCAAATAGGACACTCCGGCCGATGCCACGATGTCACCGACACCGAGTCCCTCCGTAACGACAAGGCGATTGTCGCGAATGCCGCCAACGGTGATTTGGCGCTTTTTGACCGTCGAGCCCGCCGCGTCATAGAGGAATACGGTCGCGACACCCCGCAGATCGTTGCCGCCCTCCGGAACAAGCACGGTAAGCGGCAGCAAGAAGCCGCTTGCGCTGCCACCGATCAGCGGCTCTTCTATCGTTACCTCGACCGACATACCGGCATTAAGGCCCGGCGCGCTGTTCTTGAGCCTGACCACGACGGGAAATGCCGACACTTGTTGGGCCTTCGAGCCCAGCTCCTTGATCTCCCCCTTGAGGGAAAGATCGGGCCTGTCGGCGACCTTGACTGCGACCGGCTGTCCAACCGTGAGCGTCTGGAACGTTCCTGACGGCACCAGGAAGTCCATCTCGAAGCTGTCGTCGCTATACAGCGTAACGATCGATTGACCTGCCGCCACCTGGGCAAACGATTTCACCTCGACGCCGGCAATTGTGCCGCTGAAGGGAGCCAGCAGCTTGCTGCGATCAAGATTGTGAGTTGCCAGATCCAGTTGACGTTGTGCCTGGTCGAGCTGCGCTTTGGCAGTCAGGAGTGCTGCGTTGGCGCGATCGAAGTTGGCTTGTGTCGTAACAGCTCTCTTCAGAAGCTGATCCTGGCGCTGAAATTCCGCATCGGCATTGTCCAACTGAGCCTGAGCCTGCCTTGCGCCGGCGCTCGCCTGGTCGACCTGTGTCTGCAGCGATCGCGGGTCGATCTCTGCCAACACGTCTCCCAATTGGACTTTTTGGCCAGCTTCCAGCGTTACGGCCCTGAGCTGTCCGGCGATTTCGAAGGACAGACGGCTGACATCGGCGGGCTGCAGGATGCTTGGGAAGTGGCGCAAACGGCTCTCCGCCGTCGTAGCGACCTTGTAGGCGCGAAGGCCGCGAACCGACTGCTCGGCAGACTCGCTCTGCTTTTCCGAGCAATTGCACAGGCCTAGAAGCAGGATCAGTCCCGTGGCTATCGCAAGCGCTTTCTGACCGGAGTTCACAACCAAGCTCCGCGCAAAGGACTTTTCATATCATAGCCGAATTATTTTGACCGTCCACTCGGCCCGCTTGGAAGACTAGCGGTTGACGCTGCCATCCATCAACGCTCTCCGCCCACCGCCGCCGTTGGCGGATCGCTCTGCCTTTTTGGCCGGGCGTCTTGGAGGACTTCATCCGCGCGAAGATGAAGATGGAGGCCGTTTGCGCGGGTCTCGCCTCCTGCTCGCGATCAGGATGCGAGCGCGAAGCGATCCAGGGCCGTGCCTTTCTCCCTCGTATCAGTCGGGCGGCAACGCTTGTTTGCGTGGTCACCCGGCTCGGGTTCAATGATCCCTGTGCCTGCCGCCGTTATGGGCAATAGTCCCAAAAGCCCTGGGTGCGGGACGGGTCGGTATAGTACCAGCACATGCCGGTCGCGGGCGCGGCGCCGGCCCAGGCAGCTGCGGTCGCAGCCGTCACAAAACCGATTGCTGCTCCGGCCGCAATCGCGCCTCCCCGGGGCCATCGATACCACCCTGGTCGAGTCCATCCGCCGCCTCGCACGACGGTTCTACCGCGAACCGCGGCGTTGCCGCGTGGTCCGACGACGGCCGTACGACCGCGATACACGCCGCCCCGCGGCCCAACCGCGGCGCCGCCGCGATGAACGACGGCCCCGCCACGCGGCCCAACGCCGCGCCGCCGCGCCGTCCTCCTGCGCGCGCTTCGATGATGTCGGAAGATTTTGCGGCGTATTCGCCGATGCCGGCGGGATTAAGCGGCGCCGCCAACACCGTTCCGCCAGACACGGTGGTAATCATCTGATCGCAAGAATGGAAGTTGCCGCCTTGGCTATTCGCAAGTCGTAACGCATCATCGCACCTCCCTAGTGTGGATTTTTAGATTTCTCCCAATGACGAGCCTGGCTCATGGTCCCTCCGACCGCAGGGCCGTCGCCGTGCAAACCTGCAATTTCAAGCATATCGTTGCGTATCCGGTGAGACCCTCTCTCCGATCAGGTCTTCCCGCAAGGGCACGACGGCGAGACGAATAAAGTTTAAGGCGGCCAGATTCGACCAACACTGACGAAGGCAATGACGCCTATTCGATTGCCCAGCCTGAGCCGCGACACAGCTTGGGAAGCTCGGGATTGAGCGCCGTATTGGCCTCCGGGTCAATCGCTCAATCTTACATTTTTCCAGATCGGCCGGTGGAAAGCTTTAAGGTGTGTTGATACGATCAAACTTAAGCGTTCAGACCCTACTAGCGGTGTCGATGCGCCCCGAAGTCTACAGACATTTGCGCGATCACCAGCGACCGAACCAGGCGAGACCGATGGACTGGCACCCTGTATTGATCGATCTCGCCCTTCAAGGCGGCGGCTCGCACGGCGCATTCATCTGGGGGTGCTCGACCGCTTTCTCGAGGAATACTGGTTTCATATCGCAGCAATCTCTGGCACGTGGGCGGGCGCCATGAATGCGGCGGTGCTCGCCGATGGGTGGGTACAGGGGCAGGCGGAAGGCGCGCGCCGAGCACTCGGTGAATACTGGGAGCGCGTCTCTCGCGCGGCGAGGTTCAGCCCCTGCAGCGCTCGCCATTTGACCGCATTGCGGGGCGATGGACGCTCGATTCGTCCCCGGCCTATCTCGCGCTCACGCCCGAACTCGCGATGGATTGAAAGTATTATTCAGCGTTTGACGGCTGTAGAGTCACCGTCGCCCTCCGAAGGCAAAGGTCACACGTTCGAATCGTGTCGGGTCGCCAGTTTTTCTCTATTTTACAGCGCGATATGCGCGCCCGAACCGAAATTGCAGTTCTGTCCAATTCGAGCGAGTAAGCAATCAGGAGAATTCGTCGCTGAGTTTAGCCAGTTGTTCGGGAGTTTGAAGCAAAGGCCTCTGGCCAATCTCAACGCCTGCGGATTGCTGCCCAGCGTCAGGTCCGCTTTTCCGAGTTAGAAACCTGGATGCGCCAGCAGCGAGCGTTACTCTCCACCAAGAACGATACCGCCAAGGCGATCAACTACCTTCTCAACCGCTGGACAGCGTTCACCCGCTTCCTCGACGACGGTCGTGGCTGCTTGTCAAACAACGCAACCGAACGTGCCTTGCGTCGCATCGCGATCGGAGACTTTTGCCGGCTCTGACGCTGGCGGTGATCGCACAGCCGCCATCTATACATCGAGACCTGCAAAATGAATGATGTTGATCCGCAACCTTGGCTAGCCGACGTGCTGTCGCGGCTTCCTGATCATCGCGCCAGCCAAGTCGCCGATCTGCTTCCGTGGACTTGGAAAGCCGCTCAACAATCCAAGACTGCATCTACTGCGCGATCTTGTAGAGGGTAAGAACGATAAGTTAGGCAACGAAGGCGAAGTGATTCTGTGGATTGGCCAAAACCACGCGGTCTACCGGCAAGGTCTTCTCGCCGCGGCAACGACTGGACCCGCCGCTTCAAAAGGATCGCCAACGACGCCTATCCGCCCAACGCGGGATCCGCGATCGACATGAAGAAACGCGATTGGACCTTTGTAACGCTGTGCCTCGCTAGAGCGATTTTTGCGGCCGTCGGGAGTATCAAGGTCGCAATGAGCTATAGGGCCCATCGTGCCGCATCGGACTTCAGCAGTTCGCATCGGCCCCGCTACCCCCTGGACATGGCGCGGCCTACCCGCTCTCGGGGGCGTTTCGGGTCGATTCCCTTCCACGCCTTGGCTTATTTTGTGGCATGTCCCGGATTTAGGGCGCACAATCACCATGTCACCGCCCGGTACCGTGGCAAACATCGGTGATGAGAACGCCGGTCGCGCTCCCGCCAATCCCGAAGGGATGGAGCAGCGCATGCATAGGCATCGTCGTATTCAACAATCTGAAACGCATCAAACTAGACCGGCACAAGCGGCTGTTCGCTTGCGCCAACAAGCGACGGGTACTCTGCCGCGCATCAAACGCGAGCGCCTTATCCGCAGAGCCCAACAAGCCGATACGGCCTCCCAGGTGGACGAGTGGCTTTCCTCGCCCCGGGGCTGAGCACACTAGGTTCAAGCGGGCCGCCGCGATGCTCCTAGAACGAAAAGCCCGGCCACGAGGGCCGGGCTGATCGGAAATATATTCGAAGATGGACAACCCATAGAACTAACGCGTATCGACCCAGCAGTCGATGCACAAAGCGACGATAAACGTCCGTAACACCACGGTGTCCTGAACAGGTGTGACCAGCGAGTGCTCCCGCCGCCGCCGCCACGACATCGACGGTGCCGAGAATGTTGATGATGGTTACAGCCAGCGAGCGCTTCGGTCCTGATCCTTGACTAAGCGAGTCAGGCGGAAAGGAACTGCCATGCATCGCAACCTCGATGTTTTCAAGGACGCCTTGTTTTGGGGTGCAATGGCTTTGGCGTGTCGCCAATCGTCTTGAGTGGCGCGCTTCTAGTGTGGCTACATCGATAGTCTCCGAATTGGAGCAGCCCGGCTCGGCTGCTGGCGATCTTCCGGTCGGTCCAGTCCTTCCGCGCCGCGTGAGCACCATCGCCGCGAGATTGGCGATGTGGTTCTGAACGCGGTAACCGTCGAACTTGTTTTCGTGAATCCATTGTTTGCCGAACGGCGCGCGGTCGATCAAAGAGCGCCAGAGAAACGACCTCAGAGCGGGTGGCATCTGAGGCCGCTTGACACCTACCGCTGGGCATTGAGCAAAATGTCGACCGGTCAATAGGCTAGGCTTTCGGAGATAAGATCACCGATTGCTGAGGACCAAGAACTCCAAAGATCGTTCGTTCCGTCGTAATCTGAAATATTTGAGTGCCCTAACTAAACTTGGCCACACCTCCCCACGCTCAAAAATTAGCGGCGACCAGATCGTAAGAACCTCTGCTTCCGCGAACGTAGACCTTGGCAGCGGCGGCGCATATTCGATCACGGTTGGAATCGAAAGCGTTCAGAAGACCCGACTCGTCAGGATGGGCATCCGGTTGGAGGCGCCTCAATGCGCCTTCGTCTATGAAAAACGATGCCTCTATCGCGCTATCGTGTCCCCAAAATCGCACGGCATGCCGCGTTCGATCATATGAACGACTGTGATTTGGAAACTCAATCATGTGGCTGTGACCGATCAGCTTGTCGGTGTACGAGGCGCCCTGCCCGTTTGCAGACCCGCACCGAGGCATATTCGACGGCCACAAGATCGGGCGTGGCGAAAGCACGCGCAGCGGGAGTGTGACTGAAGCGATCCGGTTGCGGTCAAGTATAAATGGCTACGCCGGAATCGGATTACAACCCTGCTCGATCCAGCCCGACAAATAAGTTTCAACCTCGTTATTCGGCGACGTGTCACTATATCTTCCATATCACCGCGCGCTTCCCCGGCTGTCATCGGTGACTGAGAGCATTGCGCTCCCGCCGCGACCAAAAGGCGGCCGATATGTTCAATCTCTACAAGTTCAGTGTTCGCGAGTGGCTGGTGCCCCCGGTATTGCTGCCGAGCTTTTTTTGGTGCTGATCGCCGCCGCGATGCTCATTCAATGGTAGTCCACTTCGGCGGGTCGAGACAATCGGCTCAGGCAGACAGCTCGTTCGCCTCGACGAAAGAACGCGGCCATCGTTGGTTAAGGAGTTGGACGCCAGAGCGGTGGCCGCCCTGGATGAAGCCCGCCGGGAGATCAGCGGAGGCGATGAATAAGGCAACTTGCAAAATGCCGCTGAAAGGCACGAGCATTTCTTCAGCAAGAGCGGCGCGCGCCGGCACAATGACGGCCGTTTAGCGCGACTTCCTTCCCGATCCACCGTTCACGCATCGTGATTGGCTCGCGTATTCAGGAAAAGAGCGCTCTGGCTTGGATCATATGTGCGCCGAGATGCTTGTCCCTGATCGACCGCCTGTCCGAGTCGATAGCCGTTCTCGTGGACGCCCATCCGATGGTGCTCGATCTTTCATGCGTTCCAGCCGTCGTACTCATCGTCGAGGACGAGATGATGCTCCGCATGCGCGCAGTCGAAATGGTGGAAGACGCCGGCTACACGCCGGTTGAAGCCCTGGATGCCGACGAAGCCATCGCGATCATGGAATCCAGGTCCGACATCGCGCTGATGTGCACCGACATCCAGATGCCCGGCAGCATGGACGGCCTGGGACTTGCACGTGCCGTGCATGAACGTTGGCCGTCGATCAAGATCATTGTGGTGTCGGGAAAATTGAACCCGTCGAACAGCGATCTGCCTGCCTGCAGCAAGTTTTTCGGCAAGCCACTCGACGCCAGGCAAATGATAGCCCAGATGCAGAGCATGATCGGCCAGACCTGACGACGGCAGCCTTCACGTCGATGCCGGCAACATCGTCTGATGGCGTCGTCAGACCCCCCGAAGATCGGTGCGGCAACCAACTCAGAGTGATACAATTGGGGATGACTGAAGACGATCTCCATACAGACCAGCGCGCCGGGAGCGGCGCAGAACCGCACCAGGACTTTCTGGCGGCGGAGAATGTCAGCCTGCGGCTTCTGCTTGCGCAGGCCGAGATCAATACCCGCAGTCTGCTTGCCAACGCCGGCATCAAGGCCCGGGAGCGCGAGGCGTCCGACAAGCTGCAGAGGCTGATCCTTGAAGAGCTGCACCACCGCATCAAGAACACGCTCGCGACCGTGGGAGCCATCGTCTCCCAGAGCCTGCGCACTTTGCAGGGAGCGGAACACGCGCAGCACACGATCGGAGGCCGGCTGCTGGCGCTCGGACGAGCGCACGATCTCCTTCTACAGGCAAGATGGACCAGCGCAGATCTTGGCACCGTCGTCCGCGGAGCCACCGAAGCCTTTGACAGTCCGGATGTGCCGAAATTCTCGATTTCGGGACCAGACATCCGGATGACGCCGGGTGCCGTCATCGCCGTCGCGATGACGCTTAACGAGCTTTGCACGAACACCACGAAGTTTGGCGCCCTGTCGGTCCCGGAGGGACACGTCGACATCGCCTGGGCGCTGGATCCACAGACACAGCGTTTGCACCTTGCATGGACCGAGAAAAACGGTCCGGCAGTGCACCCTCCAGAAAAGCGCAGCTTCGGCACGAGGCTGATAGAGACGCTGGGCAAGCAGCTCAAGGGCGACGTGCGGTTGACCTACGAGCCGACCGGCTTCGTATACGCATTCGATGTGCCGATCGCTTCTCTGACTTCGCCGGCGGCGTAAGTCCGTATTCAGATCGATTGACGGAGCCAGGGGATATTGCTGGTCCGGTAAACAACGGCCCCAGCAGGGGAAGAACTGGGGCCGTCATTCATCGGATACCGAGGGGGACGGCATCCGGTCACCTCTTACCAGGTTTGTCCCGTGAAATTGGTTCCAACGTCCATTCGAGAGCAACGGGGCGAGCGTGAACCTTGGCACACTCAGTGCAGACAGATAGCTACCGGAGGATTGCAATGTCCGGACTGACACAATGCCGCCAGGCATTATTCCGCGACGTTGTGCGTCCTAATTCCGGACTCTTGAGCCACCACAGCCGTCGGTAGCTGTGCCCCGAGCACGCGTGGCCGTCCAAGTCACCGGCTTTTTCGGCGCGCGCGATCGACCTCAGTCGAATGCGGATGGAAGCTCGCCCTTGCGAAAGATGACGGTTGGCTCGTCGTCATAGTCACCCATCTCGGGATCGCCGGTGGATGAGAAGGCAATGACGCCGAGCTTGCTTACCGCCAGTCTCTCTGCCGTCTGCAGTGCGCCCCTTGCCGTCTTGCAGGCGATCGGAGCATCGGCTTTCAGGAATCCTCCCCGGCCGGCGTTGAACGCCTGGACGAAGTAGCTTGTTTCGCGAGCCATGCGCGTCTCCTTGGACCTCTCTTTGGGGCGCTTCTTTGAGCGCGCAGGTCAAACCGTGCGATTTCGGATTCAGGACATCGACTGCAGCAGCGCAGAAATCTTGATGGTCGCGAAATTGGAGAAAGTGTCCGATACGGCGTACGGCAGAATGAGTTGATCGTTGTGGGTCATCGCCCCGCAGGTATAGACCACGTTGGGAACGTATCCTTCGCGTTCGCCTGGTTCGGGCCGCAACAATGGCTCGCTCGAACGCGCCAGCATCCTGGACGGGGCGCGCTTGTCGAGCAGCACGGCGCCAATCGAATATTTCCGGACCGGGCCGACACCGTGCGTCAACAGCAGCCAGCCTTCCTGCAGTTCGATCGGTGATCCGCAGTTGCCGATCTGCACAAACTCCCAGGGAAACTGCGGCTTCAGGATCGCCTGACCGCCTTCCCACCTGTACAAGTCGTCAGAATAGACCAGATAGAGGTTCTCGTTATCCTGTCGCGCGATCATAGCGTACTTGTCGTCGATCCTGCGCGGGAACAGCGCCATGCCCTTGTTGCGAGCGGCGGCACCATGCAGGGGTGACATGCGAAATGATAGGAAGTCACTTGTCTCGATCAATTCCGATCGGATCGCCGTGCCCTTGTAGGCGGTATAGGTTGCATAATAGGACGTCCGTCCGCCATCGCTGAATTCGACGAAGCGGGCGTCTTCGATGCCGTTGGACTGGGATTCCGTAACCGGAAAGATAACGCGTTCGCTGATATCCTGCTCCGGCCTGAAGATTACCTCAACTTCGTCGCCGATCGGTCCGGGTGCCCGATATCCGATCCTGGGACTCGAGGCGAGCCGGGCCGTCGGATCGACCGTAATGCTGCCGTCGGCCGCGATGGTGCCAGCGCGAAACGTCAGAGACGACACATGTCCTTCTCCGACGGCACGGAGGCTGAGAATGAAGCGCAGGCTGCCTGGCGGGGCTCCCGACTGGTCGGGGTGCGGAACGATGCTGGGATTGAACAGCGCCGATGCTTCGAACGAATACTCATGCAAGAAATAGGCGCCGATGAGCTGGCGCTGGACTTCGGAGAAAGTGCCGTGCGCCGTAAGCGCCTCTTCCATTTCGTCGGCCCGGAGTTCAAACGTCTTCAGGAGGTTGGGGTGCCGGCCCTGGAAGTTCTCCAGCACGTCCGCCAGTTGGCTCGCTGCTGTCTTCGCGTCGAGCGCAAGAACGCGCTCGACGATATGGTTGGCGCGCGTCTTGTCGGTCGGATTGAGATCGCGCGGTTCGGTCGCCGGCTTGAACGGGCGCACGATCACGCGCGCGGGATCGGGACGCAGATGAAGTGCCTGCCGATTCAGAAAAGTGGCTTGCAATGGAGTTCCTCTGTTCGCCCAAGTCATACCAGATCAGGTGCCGACGGCCCGAAGCGATACCGGGTTTTTTGGGTTGACATCAGCGCGCCCAAGCTGACGGATATCGGCAACCGCCAGAAGATAGGATACGACTGACTCGCCCCCGCAATTTTCATTGGCACGATCGGGGTGCAGACCGTCGCGGCAACTGCCTGTCTCGGAATCGACGAGCGCAATCGACAGATCGTTGCTGCCGAGAAACCAGCAGAACACCTTCGTCGCGAGCATCTTCCATTCTGCATCGCCGTCCGCGCGCCACGCGGTCAGGCACAGGCCGCAATCGTCGCTGTTGCCTCCAACGGCTGTTGATCGAACGCGCGAGGGGGTTTTCGCCGATCGCCGAACCCGGCGGTGCCGACCGGCCTGAAATGGCCCGTTGCCCCCTGTTGGGTCGTCAGCCAGCGCAGGGATCTTAGCCCGGCCTCGACATAGCTGGGTGTCTGCGTCGCCATACCTGTGGCGACCAAAGCCTGAGGCAAGCGCGCATTGTCGTAAGCGAGGCCCTCCTCGAACCACACCCAGTCCGGCGTCTCGACCGACAACAGACTGGACATCAGCTTGCCGGCAAGAAGATTACGGATTTCCCGGGCGTGAAGATCATCGGGAGCTGTCGCACAATAGGCGTCCAGACCAAGCAACGTGAAGGCCCATGCGCGAGGTGAACGAAACGCTGCCGCGGCAGGTAGTGCTTCGGCAAACAGGGTAGCGGCCCAGCGACGTCGTGACGCGCTGGCGTCCTTGCGCGCGCAACCGCCCAGGGCCCACAACGTTCGCCCGTGACTGTCCTCGGACCCCCTGTCCTCGAGCCAGGTCCGGTTGAAGCCCATGAAGTTACGAAATCGTCTGGTGTCGGGATTCCAGGCATGCTGCACGAAAGCTGCAAAGCAGCCCGTCAGAATTTCCGGAAGGGGCTGCTCGCCCGGTTCATTGAGTGCGCAAGCCAATAGCAACGCGCGGGCGTTGTCGTCCACGCAATAACCGTGCGCGCGATCGGGTACCGAATGCACGGCGTGCTGGAACAGGCCGGTATCGTCGCACATCGATAGAAAGTGCTCCAATCGCATGTCGGGCGCTCCCGCGGGGCTGAGCGGCGCGATCGCCTCAGGCGCGGCGCGCGCGATCACCTTCAGCCGGTGGCCCTGCCGCGCATGCTCGAAGGTGGTTATGTAACGCTCGGCGGTGCGCTCCCATGTCATCGACCGGCTGGTGGCATAGGCCCGCTTGCGCATCGCCTGCCGGCGGGGGGCGTCGGTGAGCAATTCAGCGATTTCGTGGCCGATCCCCGCTGCATCCCCAAAGGAAACGAGGATGCCGCGCCCATCGGCCAATAGCTCGCGCGCATGCCAATAGGGTGTCGAGACGACAGGTTTGCCGAGGCCAAAGCTGTAGGCCAGCGTACCCGACGTCATCTGCGCCTCGTTGAGGTAGGGCGTGACGTAAACATCGCACATTGAGATGAACTCGAGCAGCGTGGCCTGATCAACGAACTGATTGAGAAATACGACGTGATCTTCAACGCCGAGTTCGCGCACGCGGGCCGTCAGGCTTTCGCGATAGGCTTCACCTTGATCGCGAACCAGGTTGGGATGCGTCGCGCCGAGCACGACATAGACCGCATCCGGTCGTCGTTTCAGGATCGAAGGCATGGCGTCGATCATGACCTCGATGCCTTTGCTGGGCGACAACAGCCCGAACGTCAGAATGACGGAGCGGCCGCTGAATCCCAATCTTGCTTTTGCCGGGTCCGGCGCGACAAACGGAAAGTCGGGGATGCCATGGGCAATGACTTCGATCTTCTCGTGCGGCACCCGATAGACGCAATGCAGTAGCTCACGGCCCTTGTCGGCCATCACGACGACCTTCGCGGACGCCTCGACGATTCGCTCCGTTACCGTGCGCTGGATTGCGCTGGGGCTTGCCAGAACAGTGTGCAGTGTGGTGACAACCGGCATGGTTAGGCGCGTCAGCAATTCGAGGATGTGGGCGCCGGCGTCGCCGCCGAAAATCCCGAATTCGTGCTGCAGGCAGACGACGTCAAATCGACCGGCGTTCAGGGAAGCTGCGGCGCGGGCATACTCCTGAAGGTTGTCGTCCCTGATCTGCAGGACGACCGACGCGGGATAGTCATAGGTCTGATCGCGGTCGGTCATCGCCACGACGCAGGCCTGCAGGCTTGGTCCTGAATTCGAGATCGCGCGTAGCAGGTCGGTCGTGAATGTTGCAATGCCGCAGCGGCGAGGCAGCGAATTGCCGATCAGCGCAATCCTGCGGGGCGGCGTCACGTACGCGCCTTTGCGTGGGCGATCAGATCAGCGGGCGCGGCTGATTGAACGAGTGGGGTCGAAAGCTCGCAGAGCCTCTGTAAAAGCGAATCGATTGGCTGGGCCGCCGGATACGCAATCAGGGCGGTCAACCCATTGGGGCCAACCTCGATGCTGCTGCGACCACCGCCAACGAATACCACCTGCCCGATTGATACCGTGGCCAATCCGATCGCCGCATGGCCGTCGAGAACAAGAATCCACGTCTCCGGTTCCGCAACCAGTGCCCAGCTTGAAGCCTCCTGCAGGTCAACGCGCTCGAGCACGAAATGCCGGCTGGCTACGAGAACCGTCCGTTCATCCGTGAGCCGGGTCGGATTGGCTGGGGATGGAAGCGGCCACGCGTTGGCACCGGCGACCGCATTGTTGATGTGCAATTCACGGTGTCTGTCATAGTCAAACAGGCGGAACGTGGTGTCGCTGCGCTGCTGAATTTCGGCCAGCACGATGCCGGCACCGAGCGCGTGGATTGTGCCGGCAGGGATGAAGATGACATCGCCTTTCGCAACTGAACGCCATTGAACCAGTTCAACGATCGAGCGGTTCGAGATCGACGCCCGCAATTCCCGCGGCGTTACCCGGCGGTTCAAACCAATGCCGATCTGCGCGCCCGATTTCGCCGAGATGATGTACCATGCTTCGCTCTTGCCGTTCGGCATCCCCATCGCGCGCGCGAAGGTGTCGTCCGGATGGACCTGGATGGACAATGGCCCGCTTGTGAACAACAGCTTGAGCAGCAGCGCAGGGACAGGAGCGTTCTTGTCGGCTCGCTCGAACCACAGCTCGCCCACGGCGTCACCCGTGCCGTCGATGTCGCTCCATGGCTGGAGATCGCTGACGCCCCAGGGCTTGTGCATGGCCCGCACGGAAGCGCGTTCGATGGGCATGGTTGTCCTGACGCGTGACGCGCACGCCGGAGCGACGTGCCGTTGCTCGATCTCGTCGATTACGATTTGTGTGGCTAAGGCGTCGCGCCTCCGGACGCCTTCTTGCAGGAAGCCGGTGACGCTATTGGTCATATGGATACTCGGCACCCAATAGCAAGCTTTTCGCGATTCGCGGTCGCTATAGTAGAAACAGTGCTTACAGCCATTGCCTTGGCGATTTCTCTCGACATCGTGCAAGAAAGGGCGTCTGCTACAAAGATCACCGTCCACCCCTGGCTGCTATCGGTGACTGAGAGACCTGTACTCCCGCCACAGAGAGGGAGGTCAGTGTGTCCACCATCCCAAAATTCAAACTGCATGAGTGGATCGTCCCTCCAATAATGGTGCCGGTTTTCCTCGGTCTGATGATTGCCGGAGCGGTCATTATCCAGTGGTGATGCCGCGGCAGCGGATGTCCGGCGCGATGCGCCATTGAGGCGCCGCCGCGCCGTCGTGGTGGGCGAAGGCCGCGTTCCGCGAGGAGTCGTGGTGTGAACGTACGCCAACAAGAGGAGGACTCCATGTCGCTCACACAATTCCGCATCGATGACGGACCGCATGCCATGGACGGGTTGCGGCTTTTTGCCCGAGATGGAACTGAACCGGTCGAAGCGTTCATAGGCCGCAAGGTGATGGACGTCTGGGCCGAGTCGATTGAGCACCTTGGTGGAAGACAAAGTCTGTTCCGCAGTCAATACAACGCGCTTGGCAAGCTGAACCTTGCGGCGCTTGAGCGGATCGTGAGCGCGAAATACCAGCGCGGCGCCGCGGCCAACCGCCAACATCCCTTTGTCGAGGTTCTGGTCTCGGACATCACGGAAAGCGGCGAGGTTCTAAATCTAAGTGAACTCGTGCGCGAGCCTTTGCCGCCGGCATTTCATAGGCTGGCTTGAGATCTGCCCCGCGAACAGATGGCGGATGTTTCGTAAGAAGAAGGTCTTGTGACATGCCGCTCACACGAGTCGGATTTCGGCACTACGACTATGACCAGATGGTGGTTCGGAAGTGGCATGCGCAATTCAGCTCCGCTGCCATGGACGACCTGGATGGATCGACTGGAAGGCATCCATCACCACATCGCCGGTGCGTACCTTTTGCGGTACGCTCAAGAGCGGTCTTGGAGAGGGACAACGGCCGTCTGTCGAACGGTGAGCAAGTCAACCGCCTCGCAGCTTTGTCTTTGAAGCGTGGCGAGTCAGTTGATTTTGGTAGCTGTTGGCCGCGGCACTCGAAAGATGTTCATGCCTAAGCAAAAGCTTCGCGCGCACGAAGAAGTCTTTAAAGATCATGTCTCCGGTCAGTATGACGAAACCATGTTTCGTTTCAGAGTGCCGGGTGGCTGGATTTATACGCACACTATTATCCGGTTTGGTTCGGTCGATAAAAACTATGTAGCCGATACTTTCGTTCCTGACTCTACAGTGGACGTGGATCTTGCAATTCATCCCACGGATGATCCGCGACGCGATCTATGACTTGGTCGCGCGCAACCACTATCGCTGGTTCGGCCGTTGTGACGCTTGCATCCTGCCGAATTCGGATCGTTCGTGGCCATCGTGAGCCGCCCCGAGACTGCGGGACGGTGGCGCCTGGCGTCGGCCGGCATGGCGAAGGAAGCAGCGTTACTGCAATTCAACTCAGTCCCAGACGCAGGCGAGCAGTTAAAGGCACTTGGCCACGACGATCACCCCGAACGTGGGCAATCTGATCGGCTATTCCTATCGCAAGCCCGGCGACTACAAATTCTCGCAGGCCTGGTACGAGCGCGCGCTGAAAGCCGATCCGGACCATTTACTGACGTCAGTATTACGACCTGTGTGGCAAATTGAGCAGGGCAACCGCGATCAAACGCACGAAAATGCAGAAAGGCCGGGCATAGCTGCCGGGCCTTTCTTTTTCTTTTGAGCGCTGCACGGTTGGACTTAGAAATCCATACCACCCATGGCGCCCATGCCGCCACCCGCAGGTATGCCGGCGCCTGCGTTCTTCTTCGGCACCTCGGCCACCATGGCTTCGGTGGTGATCAGCAGCGCCGCAACGGAGGCCGCGTTCTGGATCGCTACGCGAACCACCTTGGTCGGATCGATGATGCCCTTGCCGACCAGGTTGCCGTACTCGCCGGTCTGCGAGTCGAAGCCGTAGGCGTACTGGTCCTTCTCGAGGATCTTGCCGACAATGACGGAGCCGTCTTCACCCGCATTCATTGCGATCTGGCGGGCCGGATAGGAAAGCGCCTTGCGCACGATCTCGACGCCGGTCTTCTGGTCGTCGTTCTTGGTGCGAAGCCCCTTGAGGTGCTGGGAGGCACGGAGCAGGGCGACGCCGCCGCCCGGCACGATGCCTTCCTCGACAGCCGCGCGGGTCGCATGCATCGCGTCATCCACGCGATCCTTGCGCTCCCTCACCTCGACTTCGGTCGCGCCGCCGACGCGGATCACTGCGACGCCACCCGCGAGCTTGGCCAGACGCTCCTGCAGCTTCTCGCGGTCGTAGTCCGAGGTGGTTTCCTCGATCTGCGCCTTGATCTGCTGCACGCGCGCCTCAATGTCGGCCTTCTTGCCGGCGCCGTTGACGATCGTGGTGTTTTCCTTGTCGATCATCACCTTCTTGGCGCGGCCAAGCATCTGCAGCGTGACGTTCTCGAGCTTGATGCCGAGATCTTCCGAGATCGCCTGGCCGCCGGTCAGAACCGCGATGTCCTGCAGCATGGCCTTGCGGCGATCACCGAACCCCGGTGCCTTGACGGCCGCGACCTTCAACCCGCCACGCAGGCGGTTGACGACGAGGGTGGCGAGCGCCTCGCCTTCGACGTCTTCAGCGACGATGACCAGCGGCTTGCCGGTCTGCACCACGGCCTCGAGCAGCGGCAGCAACTCGTTCAGCGAGGACAGCTTCTTCTCGTAGACGAGAATGTAGACATCATCCATTTCAACGCGCATCTTGTCGGCGTTGGTGACGAAGTAGGGCGAGATGTAGCCGCGATCGAACTGCATGCCTTCGACCACCTCGAGTTCGGTCTCCAGCGACTTGGCTTCCTCGACCGTGATGACCCCCTCGTTGCCGACCTTCTTCATGGCGTCGGAAAGGAACTTGCCGATTTCGGCGTCGCCGTTGGCGGAGATGGTGCCGACCTGGGCGATTTCCTCGTTCGAGGTGACCTTCTTGGAGTTCTTGACGAGGTCGGCGACCACGGCTTCCACCGCTAGGTCGATACCGCGCTTCAGGTCCATCGGGTTCATGCCGGCGGCAACCGACTTGGCGCCTTCACGGACGATCGCAGCCGCGAGCACGGTCGCGGTGGTGGTGCCGTCGCCGGCCGCGTCAGCGGACTTGGAGGCGACTTCGCGCACCATCTGCGCGCCCATGTTCTCGAACTTGTCCTCGAGCTCGATCTCCTTGGCGACGGTGACGCCGTCCTTGGTGATGCGGGGAGCGCCGAACGACTTCTCGAGTACGACGTTGCGGCCCTTGGGGCCGAGCGTCACCTTGACGGCGTTGTTGAGGATGTCGACGCCGCGCAGCATGCGGTCGCGGGCATCGACGCCGAATTTGACTTCTTTCGCTGACATAATGATCTCCGTTTTCAACTGGTCAGATCCCAAAGGCCGCGCAACTGTGCGGGTTCTTGAGGGATGAGATTTGAATGCGGGCCTCATCCTTCGAGACGCCGGCTACGCCGACTCCTCAGGATAGGGAAGTCTAGCTGGCGCTTACGCGGCCTTCTTCTTGGCGGCCGGGACGTCGGTGAGAACGCCCATGATATCGCTTTCCTTCATGATCAGCAGTTCCTGACCATCGAGCTTGACCTCGGTGCCGGACCACTTGCCGAACAGCACGCGGTCGCCAACCTTGAGATCGATCGGAATCAGCTTGCCGGCTTCGTCGCGGCCGCCTGGGCCGACCGCCGTGATTTCGCCCTGTGAGGGCTTTTCCTTGGCAGTGTCCGGAATGATGATGCCGCCAGTGGTCTTCTCTTCGGCTTCGATACGCTTGACCACAACGCCGTCGTGAAGCGGACGGAATTTCATGGCGGTCCTCCTGGGTTTGGTTTTTGTTTGAAATTGGCACTCAAGGTTGCCGAGTGCTAGTCACCTTGCACATATGCCTGCGTTGCGCAGGCACAAGGCCTCATGACCGGTCTCTACGTGACTTGCTTTGAATTTGGGAATGTTGCGAGGGTCCGCCCACCTCGCGCTCGCGCAAGATGCTGGCAACCACTTTTCGCTAGCTTTCCTACGCGGTACGCAGTCAGTGACTACTCAACACGTTGGCCCGCACGCCAGCCCATTTCCCAGAAGTCGGCCTCGAGACGGGTGGCTTCCTTAAAAATCGCGATCAGCTCTGCCTCGCGGGTCGGCGTGGCGTAGAGATCGGCAAGACCATCAAGGTGCGCCCGCGCTTTCGCCGCGACCTCTTGGTATGCTGCACCGGCATACTCGGCGATCCACACGCGATATGGGTTCGTTGCTGCGTGCGCATCGGGTCGCGAGGCGAGCCGCGTCGCGATCCTCGGCGCAGTCGGCTTCGAGGATGGCCTGATTGACGGCTTTCCGGTCTCGCACCACTTGCTCTCGTCAAATGGTTCTGGTCCCATCGCCCAACTCCGACTTAAGGTGGCCCGATGTATCGACCTGATCACTTTCGCGTCGACGATCTAACGCAAATGCACGCGTTGAGCCGCGAACGGCCGTTCGCGGCTCTTGTATCTATAGGGCCGGTCTAAGATAGAGAATCAATTTGCCGCCGACTTGGTTCGTCGATTAGGAGCGGCCGAGTGTTCGCCGTCTACAACCGACGCGGCGGAAGCGAACATCATGCCGTACAAAATCACTGATCCGTTCTGCAATTTAAGCACTGACAAGCGGCCGTCCGGGAAGTATCAGGTCGGCACGTTGTGAAGGGCGGCCGTAAACGTGAAAATCGCGATCTTGTCATCGATCGGACGATCGCGACTTTTCGAAGGAAGTGCCTTTGCGCTTTAGCGCTAAACAGACTTTCTGTTAGGGTCGCGACGCCGACCCTGGAAAATGAAACAGGAGAGTTCTGTCCATGATCGAGGGGATTAGCGCGGTCACACTGGGCACCCACGAAATGCCACGAGCAGTCCGATTCTACTGCGCGCTCGGGTTTGAGGTCCTGCATGGCGGGGAAGATTCGTCATTCACCAGCTTTCGAGCAGGAACGAGCTATCTCAACCTCATCACCCAACCTACCGAGCGGCGCTGGTCCTGGTGGGGGCGGGTAATCTTCTACGTTGCCGATGTTGACGCACTTTACGACCGTGCACTCGCAGCGGGATACCAGCCAGCTACCGTGCCCCTCGATGCCGAATGGGGTGAGCGTTTCTTCCACCTAATTGACCCCGATGGCCACGAACTCAGTTTCGCTCGGCTATTGCTCGCGGGTTCAGTCCAATAGCATCTCGAAGCAGCCTGCCATTCCAAGAGGCGCTCGGAGAGCGTATGGTGTTCCGACTATCCGCTGAACCTGGGAGGCAATCATGCAGTTCAGGACAATCGGACTACTGTTGCTCGGCGCGATGGCGTTTCCCGCCTCCGGGACCGCGCAAACCGCCCCCGCTCCACCGGCAATTACACGAACAGTGGTCGCCGCAACCAAACTGCCGACCGTCACGGACGTGCCGCTCCACTTTAAAGCGGTGAGCGTCACTCTTCAGCCGGACGAGAAGAGCGCCGTCTCGGCGGCCAACGGCATCCTCTACCAGATGTCAGGATCGACCGAGGTCGTGCTCGATGGCAAGACCAAAACGCTCAACGCCGGCGAGGGGCTGTTCGTCGCCGGCGGAAAGACCGCGACTCTGGCGGCGGGTAGCGCGGGGCCATCTACGTTCCTCCACTTTTTCCTTACTCCCGCTGTGGACCTGGGTCGGCCTGCCGAGACGGCACCTGCCGCGGTGAGAGAATTATATCGCACAGCAAATCCGATCGCCGACCTGAAGCCAGGCGGTTATGATCTCAATCTCACGCGAGTCACATTTCCGGCGAGGATGCCCTCCAACCCGCCACACCATCGGTCGGGCGCGGCTTTGTACTTTATCATTTCCGGCACCGGGGCGAACACGGTAGACGGCAAGACAGAAGCAAGGGGACCAGGCTCCTTGATCTACGAACCCTACGCCGTCGTGCATCAATGGGGAAACCCAGGCAACGAGCCGTTGGTGTTCTTGGCGTTCAACATCAATCCGGAAGGTGTGGCAGCCGTGCTTCCGGGCGCACCAGCAAACAATCAATAGCTAACGGCGGGCGGACCGCCGCATCAGAGGACCGCTCGATTCCACAATTTCCAGGAAGCGCTCGACATTGTTTAGGAAGTTACTGAGCTTGCCGAGACCGACAGCCATCACCCTGAGATCCAATTCGGCTGGAGTTATGCCACTGTCTCTCTGAGCACCGATAAACTCAAGGGACTGCCTGTGAAAGCATCATGGCGAGTGGTTACTTGATCGCCCCGGATAGGTCCCTCGACTTCAAGCAGTGAGAAGCTACGATATGAACTGGCGAAATTGAACCGTGGTGCCACGAACGGTCGCACCGTCACCGTGTTCGGCGGAACCGGCTTTCTCGGCCGCCGCATCGTTCGGCATCTGCGCTCTCGCGGATTTCCCGTTCGGATCGCGTCAAGGCACCCGGATCTGGGGGACAGACAGTTTGGCCCTGATGATCCGCAGCTTCAATCCATCCAGGCGGATATTCAAGACGAGCGGTCAGTCGCGGATGCGCTTGCCGGCGCCTACGGCGTTGTAAATGCGGTTAGCCTTTACGTTGAGCACGGACAGGAGACTTTTCATTCCGCTCACGTCGAGTCTGCCCAACGGGTAGCGGCTCAAGCACACCGTGCCGGAGTCGATCGGCTCATTCATATTTCAGGAATCGGCGCCGACGCCGCTTCGCCATCCCGCTACATCCGAAAGCGCGGCGAAGGCGAACTGGCAGTCCGGGCCGCGTTCGTCGAGGCACTTTTCATCCGCCCGGCGGTGATGTTCGGACCGGACGACGCGTTTCTCAATACCATCCTCACACTCCTCCGCCGGCTTCCAATCTATCCGATGTTCGGCCGCGGCGCGACCAGATTGCAGCCGGCCTATGTGGAGGATGTTGCGGAGGCGATTGGTCAGATCATGCAGCGAGCGGAGACACCTTCAACGATCTTCGAGTTAGGCGGCCCTCGTGTCTACTCTTACGAGGAGTTTCTTAGAGTGGTGGCGCACCAAGCTGGACTTGCGCCTCGACTGATTCCAATCCCGTTTGCCGTTTGGCATGCACTCGCTTGGGCCTCCGAAATACTCCCGAGTCCACTCCTCACGCGCAATCAAGTAGAACTGATGCAAATCGACACCGTGTCATCGCCGGAGGTGCCTGGATTTGTTGAACTTGGGATTACGCCGCACTCGGTCGAGGCAATACTCCAGAAGATGCTGCCGAATTCCGGATGAAAGAGGCTCCTCGGTTAATCCGCTTCAACGGTTGACAGTCAATAACTCGCTCCACAACACCAGCCTCTCGATGATACGCTAGGCGAGTTTTCGTGCCCGGCATCAGACGGGGGTGATCTTTCAATCCTGGGCCTCCGCGGCGGCTAGGACGAGACCGCGGAACACGATCGTTCGTCTTGCTGCCGGAAGTGTCCGGACAACAAGGACGACAGACATGTCCGACCGAATGTTCCTGACGCTCAACGAGGTTATCGAACGCTACCGCGGCCAGGTCAGCGAGGGCACCTTACGCAACTGGCGCTCCATGAGAGTTGGACCATCGTTCCTAAAAATCGGCAAGACCGTTCTCTATCCCCTTGAGGAACTCGATCGTTGGGAAAGCCGGAACCTCATCGTCTGCTGACGCTCCAGACTACTCCTTATGGAAGAGGCGAGTGAGTAACCGTGCCATCGTCGATCACACGAAACAAACGCACCGGATCTGAGTTGCGACGACAACGGTTGCGACAAGGTTGATATCGATTCGGAATCCGTGATTTGGTGGGATCGTCGATTGCTGACAAGAACTCCGTGTGCTTGCCAAGGCTTATCACGATTGAGCATGATGCACCTACCCCCGACCAATACCCCAGTGATTTTGGATCATATCGGAAACTGTTGTTTTCTAACGAGATTTCACTTTGAGTTTGCTGGTGCACAACCACCCTTCCGGCGACCCGACGCCCTCGCAGGCCGACATCCAGATGACGAAAGCGATCATCGACATCGCCAAGCCACTCGGCATCTCCGTGCATGACCACATTATCGTCGGCAAGAACGGGCATGCGAGCTTGAAGGGGATGCGGCTGATTTGAATCCATGCTGGTTTCAGCGCCCCGGTTTGCCCTGACGGTCAGCTACGTCGACCAATACGTACCGCCGGCTTACCTCCTACTGGTACTTTTCCTCGAGGTCGGCCCCTCGGCACGGCCGATCCAGCCGAGAAGAAACTGGGAGAGAGATTCCAATGAGAGCAAGAACCGAAATCACAGCAGACCTTCAACGACTGGGCGTCCAACCGGGAGATCTCGTGATGGTCCATGCCTCGTTGAAGGCCATCGGTAGTGTCGAGGGCGGCGCGGCCACCGTCGTCGACGCTCTTCTCGACGCCGTCGGGCCGACGGGTACCGTAATGGGCTATGCCTCATGGGACCGATCACCGTACGAGGAAACATTGAACGGCGCTCAGATGGACGAAGAACTCCGTCGCACCTGGCCTCCGTTTGACCCTGCAACCTCTGGAACATATGCGGGCTTCGGCCTGCTCAATCAGTTCCTTGTCCAGACCCCCGGTGCGCGACGTAGCGCACATCCGGACGCATCGATGGTCGCTATAGGTCCTCTCGCAGAAACTTTGACAAAGTCTCATCACCTTGGTCAGGCGTTGGGAAAAGGCTCGCCCCTCGAACGTTTCGTCGAGCTGGGCGGAAAAGTTCTTCTGCTAGGCGCTCCGCTGAACTCAGTCACCGCACTGCACTATGCCGAGGCTATTGCCGATATTCCTGGTAAACGCCGCGTGACCTATGAGATGCCGCTACTTGGCCCCGATGGTCAAACCGTCTGGGAGTGGGCCGAGGATTTCGACTCGAACGGCATCCTCGATCGCTTCACGGTCGACGGAGAGCCTGACGCGGTCGAAACGATCGCGCATGCATACGCTGCCCTCGATCGGCACCGGATTGACCGAGTAGGAGACGCATCCTGCTACCTGTTCGACGCGCAGGACATCGTTTCCTTTGGCGTGACCTATCTTGAGCGCCGTTTTGGCCGGACGTCGTCGCCCTTGGATGATCCCCGAAGCGACTAGCCTTTCAAACGACATTTGCAGCATAGGCCATGATCAATGATCATTCTGACCAAATCTGCTCTAGCACATGATCCGAGAGGAGCAACGACATGGAATGGACATCCGACCAGGACCGGATCGACTGGAATGCGCTGTCGGAGCTCTATCGGATCGCTCCGCTGGGCGACAAGAAACCGGAGGAGCTGAAGCGCGCGTTCGGAAACAGCATGTACAAATGCTTCGCGTTCGACGACGGCATCCTGGCCGGCGCAGGACGCGCCGTCGCTGATGGTGTCGATTGCTCCTACATTTGCGACATTGCGGTCCATCCGCATTTTCAGGGGCGAGGCCTCGGCAAGGAGATCGCGACGCGATTGCGGGATCTGTCGCGCGGCCACAGGAAGATCATCCTGTACGCCAATCCCGGGACTGAGGGACTTTACGAAAAACTCGGCTTCCGGCGCATGCTCACGGCGATGGCCATCTTCAGCAGCGAGGACGCCGCGATCAAGAAGGGCTTGATCGCGGCCTCGGCTTAGAGCGTGGTGCCATTGGTTGAGTCGGCAGCCGGTTCACTTTGCATTTCCCGCTTGTCTCGCTTACGGCCCAGCGCCGGCGACGAACAGCACGTCGACCCAGTAGTTATTGGCGCCGAAGGTATTTGTCGGGAAGCTGCTGCTGGTGCCGTAGACATAGACACCATTGCCTCCGCTGCTCGCGCTGGCCGGCGCCGTAAGTGCGCCGTTGACATGGTCGGCGGCGAAATAGTTGGAGTCCGCCGAGTAAAAGCCGTTACAGTGATAAGAAGCGACGTAGATCGTGTTGGCGGTCAAAGCCACCGGTGTAGCGAGATTGACAGTTTGCCAGCCGCCGGGGGTCTCGTTGGTGGATGTCGCGCTGGCTAGCAGGGTCCCGGTCTCAGTCCATAGGTTGATGATATGCGGACCAGTGTTCTGCGGCCCTTTGTAAAAGAGAATTGCAAAGACGAGGCCGCCGGTCGACGTCTCGAACTTGACCCCGAGTTCGACCGCGCTGGAATCGTTGACCGTGATGTTTGCCGGGCTGGTCGTGGCGGTGAAGAGGCTGATGGCAGCGGATGGGATAACAGTCAGTGAGACGGTTGCCGAGGCGGTCCCTCCGTGGCCGTTGGTGATTGTGTATGTGAAGCTCGCCGCTCCGAGGTAACCGCTGGTCGGCGTGAAATTGACCACCTGCGTCGTTGCATTGTAGCTGACCGTTCCGTTGATCGGGGCGCCGACGCTCGAGATCGACAGGGCAAAGCCGTTGGGATCGGAGTCATTGGCCAGAATCGTAGCGGCCGGAATGGCAAGGACTGTATTCTGGAGCGTTGTAAATCCGCTGTCGTTGTTCGCAACGGGAGGTAGGTTTCCGCTGCCACTCGGGTTGAAGAGGACATCGACCCAATAGTTGCTTGCGTCGAAACTGCTGGTTGGGAAGCTGCCGCTGGCGCCGTAGGAGAAGACTCCATTGCCGTTACTGCCGGCGCTGTTGGGGGCCGTGAGCGGCCCACTGGTATGGTCAGTGGCGAAGTAGTTCCCGTCCACAGAATAGAAGCCGTTGGTGTGATAGGAAGCGACATAGATCGTATTGGCGGTCAAGGTCACCGGTGTGGTCAGACCCACGGTCTGCCAACCACTCGCGGTTTCGTTGCTGGATGTTGCGCTGGCCAGCAGGGTACCCGACGAGGTCCACAGATTGACGACATGCGTGCCTGTGTTTTGCGGACCCTTGTAGAAAAGAATTCCGAGGACCTGGCCCGCAACGGATGTCTCGAACTTGACCCCGAGTTCGACCGGGTTGGCGTCGCTGACTGTGATCGTTGCCGGTGTCGTCGATGGACCGAACAGGCTGACGGTGCCGGCACTCACGGTCAGCGATACGGTCGCGGAGGCGGTGCCGCCATGGCCGTTGGTGATTGTATAAATGAAACTGGCTGTCCCAAGGTAACCGGTCGTCGGCGTGAAGCTAACGACTTGCGTTGTTGCATCGTAGCTTACAGTTCCATTGACCGGGCTGCCGACGCCTGAGATGGATAGTGTGTAGCCATTTGGATCCGTATCATTAGCCAGGATCGAGGCGGCCGGAATGGACAGGATCGAGTTCGGAGGGGTGATAAAGCCTCCGACGTCATTCGCGATGGGTGGAAGATTCCCGGTTCCACCAGCGCGGTTGAATACCAGATCGACCCAGTAATTGCCTTTCAGATTTGAGCTCGCGGGAAAAATGCTCGTCGATCCATAGGCAAATACACCATTGGCGCCGGCGGCCGGTGCGCGCAGCGGACCCGCGCTCCGCGTATTGAGAAAGTAGTTCAAGTCCGCAGAATAGAGGCCCGTAGCGGTGTGGTACGACGCAACGTATGTCGCGCCTGCATTGACAGTGACCGGAGTCGGAAAATTGACCTGCTGCCAGCCGTTTGACGTTTCGCCGGAGAAGGCCGCGGTTGCAAGCAACGTTCCGTCAGCGCTCCAGAAATTGCCGACGTGCGGGCCGGTGTTGAGCGGCTCCTTGTAGAAACGGATACCGCTGACAGTGCCGGCAGCGCTGATCTGCACTCGGATACCAAGCTCTATTGCCAGGGGATCGTTGGCGAGTACCACGAACGGCGCATCAGTAGGCGTGAAAAGGCTCACGACCGCTCCAGGTATAACGCTTACGGTTACACCGGCGGCGGGTGTCTCCATATTGAGGCTGTCGTCGACAGCCCGGGACTTGATGGTGAACGTGCCCGGCTGCAGTGGCCACCACGTGTATGTCCAGTTCGTGGTGCCTGTGGCCGGGTGCCAGGTCGTTCCGCCGTCGGTCGAGACCTCGACGACCGCAACCAGCCCATCGACATCTCCAGCGGTGCCCGAAATCGTCACCGCTTGCTGCTGGACAAGGCTTGCACCTGAAGCGGGAGTAGAGATCGTCGAGACCGGTGGCGTGTGATCCGTTGATGCACTGGCGGCAACGAGGTTGGTCTGCAGGGTTTGCGGCTGCACGCCCATGTCCGCAAACACGTTCACCATGGCCTGCTGTACGTTGGGATCCTCGGGCGTCGGCCCCACACTGCCAAGGTTGCAGTAGTCGTGCGTCGTGTCGAGGCCAAAAGACAGGAAGACCGTTCCCGTACCGAACACGATTGCCCCGCTCGACGCGCGATACAGGACGAGATTATGTGTCGCAGTTCGGGCGCCGGTGGTGTTGCCATAATCGAGCAGATAGGTGTCCACCGGAAGGACCGTCGATGACACCGCAATCAATCCGCCCGGCCGGAAGCCGTTGTCAGGCGCTTCGTCCCATTCGTAGCCAAGCATACCGATTGCCAGAGAGTTGGTCTGGCCGGCTTGCACCGCCGTATTCCGCCAGAATCTGAACTGTGCGAGGTCCGAAGGAATCGTGATCTTGTCGCCGCGAAATGAATCCACCTGGAAGATGGTGCCGGTCAGCGCATTTTCAGGACGTCCTCCATCGGACGGAGGGCTGAAGCTCGGATCGCGCCAGGTGCCGGTCCACTCCGGCGTCGGATCGATTTTTGCGGCGGCGTGGGTTTCCTTGTAGCAGACGAGAATGCGGTTCGCCGTGCCGTTCGCATCCGCTTCCCATCGCGTTTTCCAGTAAACCTCGTTGCCGCTCATGAAGATGAGATGCACGCCCGCATCACGTGCGGCCTCTACATTGGTCCGGAGATCGCCGGACCAATATTCATCGTGTCCGACCGACATGAACACCTTGTAGTTCGTCAGCGGGATGTTGCCCGGCCCCGCGTCGACGGTTGAGATGTAGGTCACATCGTATCCGTTTCGCTCGAGCCAGCGAATTGCTGCATATTCCGCGCTGAACACGAAATCCTGCGGGCCAGCATATAGCCCAATGCCGTCACGTGTACCGAAGGGCCGGTTGTAGCTGACTTTGTAAGCGCGCCCGTCAGAACTCTGCGTCGCATTTCCTCCGTACAGGCTTGCACCGCCCCAGCCGTTGTAGGCATGCCATGTGGTGTCGCAGGTCTTGAAGACGATGTCCCGCGCCACACCGTCATTGCGGACGACAAAGGTAATATGGCTTTCGCCGGCTGTCGTGTCCTGACGGACAAGCTTTGCGATATACACGCCGGAGACCGCCGTCGCGGGGACGGTCCACGTGACGGTGACGTTCCAGTTGGCGGCATCGTACAGACCGATCGACGGATCACCGTCCGGTTGCGACGGCTGGATCGACGCGGTGTTCTGCTGAATGGACGTTACAAAACGAGCGCCGGCGCCGCCGTAATAGCCAAGGCGATAAATGTCGATCCGGTAGTTCGTCGAATCGGTATTGATCTTGAAGCCGATCTGGCTTCCACTATTGACACTGATGCTGGTGGCGAAGCCTTCTATATTGGTGGCCGCCGGACCGCTGAGGTCCCATACGTCTTGAGGGGTGCCGGTGTTCTGGTTTTCGATAACGATCGGATTTGGTGCCATTTGCTAGCATCTTTGCTGTGGGAAACGTGACTGCAATAAATCGTCGTCTGCAAAGCTTGGTATCGAACGACTACTCGAGCGTTCATTAATCGACGTTCACAATCTAGTGCGATTGCGATGGCGCCGTGACACCACGTTCGATTGTTGAGAGACTAACCGCCGGCGCCAGAGGTTAACCGATCAGTCAGGGAGTGATGATCCGATGCAAGAACGACCGACTTGGACCGAAGGCAAAACCTGGTTGTATCGCGGTTATCAGGTCACGCACGCTCGTGACGGAAAAAGCCTGGAGATCCGCAAAGGTAGCGAGCCGCCGATGAAAAGCCTTGCCAAGCCGGTCACATACAAGGAGGTAACCGACTACATCGACAGACTCCATCCCTCGGCGCCCTGACGAGATTCCCCGGTCGGGGTACATCAGTGTTGTGATTGTGTGCGGAGCTTCGAGAGAGAAACACTCGGATCGTTCGCATCGCCGAAGAGTTACGGCCCGACCCAGCGCCGCACCGCATCGATCGTGTCGGCAGGCGTGGTATTGAAGCAGATGGAGGCCTCCGGCGCCAGCCGGTGGACCAGATTGAGGATCTTCTCGAACAGCAGGAGGTGGGCGGAGGGTTCGCGCAAGCCCGCGCCGATGACGACGCAGTCGAACCGCTTCGACTGCAGCGCCGAAGCGACCACCTGCTCCGCCGTATCGCCGAGGTCGACCAGGCAGGCGTCCGCCTCATAGCCGTGGCTGCGCAACTGATCGATCTGCGCGTCGATATAGTTCCTGATGAGGTCCGGCGTGAGCTGCGGAAAGGCGCTGAAATCCGCGAATGCGGGATCGATGCCAATTGCAAGCACGGTCGTCGCCATAGCGCGCTCCTGGTCCGAAGAAGCCGGATCGAGACATGAACAGCCAACGCCGCACACGCCAAGGGCGTTCCTCGTCCCAGCACAAGGACAGGTGAGAGCGGGTGAAGAACTGCTCGAAGAAAGCGCCGAGCACGCGGTTTTGCGTGTTCGGCCGCGACGCAATATCGGAGCTCGGCAATTTTGCCAGCGGTAGCGGGATATTTAAGGGACCGTTCACACCATGCTGAGAAGCTTCTGGTGACATTTGGAATTTTGATTCGCCGATCATGAATACCAGATCGACAATTGCGTCGCCTGGCCCGCCAACGCAGGAACCCAGACATGTTTGGAAGCCGGAAATCGCGTGCCGGTGACATTGCCAAGACTGCCGCCGACGTCATCACTGCCAACCTGATGATCGCAGATGCGTCACTGACCATCACCTACATGAATCGTGCGGTGACCAGGCTGCTCACCGACGCGGAAGCCGATATCCGCAAGGAGCTTCCGGGCTTCTCGGTCGGCAAGCTGATCGGCAGCAGCATCGACATGTTTTACAGGGATTCCGCCGAGCGCCACGCGCTGGCGCAGTTGAAGACGCCGCAGCGGGAGACCATCAGGTTCGGTGGCCGTGCCTTTGATCTCATGATCACGCCGCTGACCACCGACGACGGGCAGCGCGCAGGCTTCGCCGTGGAATGGTCCGATGCTTCGATCCGGCTGCAGAACCTGGACTTCCGGGCGCAGACCACGGCCATTGGCCGCGTCCAGGCGGTGATCGAATTCAATCTCGACGGCACTGTCATCACCGCCAATGAGAATTTCCTGCGCGCGCTCGGCTATTCGCTGGCCGAGATCCAGGGCAAGCACCACAGCATGTTTGTCGAGGCGTCATTCCGCGACAGCCCGAACTATCGGGAGTTCTGGCAGAAGCTGAACCGGGGCGAATTCGAGACCGGCGAATTCAAGCGGATCGGCAAGGGCGGCAGGGAGGTCTGGATTCTCGCGTCGTACAATCCGGTGTTCGACGAGAACGGCAAGCCGTTCAAGGTGGTCAAATTCGCCACCGACGTGACCGAGCAGAAGCTGCGCAATGCCGATTTTGCCGGCCAGATCGCGGCCATCGACAAGTCGCAGGCCGTGATCGAGTTCGCGATGGACGGCACGGTAAAAACGGCGAACGCGAATTTCCTGAAGACGCTTGGCTACACGCTGCACGACATCCAGGGCCGTCACCACAGCATGTTCGTCGATCCGGCCGAGCGTGACCTGCCTGCCTATCGCGAATTCTGGGCTGCGCTGAATCGCGGCGAATACCAGACCGGTGAGTTTCGCCGCGTCGGCGCCGGCGGACGCGAAGTCTGGATCCAGGCCTCGTACAATCCGATCATGGATCTCAATGGCAGGCCGTTCAAAGTCGTCAAATACTCCTCCGACGTCACCGCCCAGGTGATCGCGCGACTGAAGAGCGAGCGCGTCCGCGGCATGATGGAGCAGGTCGCGGCCGGCGCCGAGGAATTGAATGCCTCGGTGCGCGAGATCTCGGAGGCGATGGTCAAGTCGAAGGAAACGGCTGCGGCCGCCACCGACCATGTGCAATCCGCCGACCACCAGGCGCAGCGGCTGACCGCCGCAGCCGCCTCGATGAGCGGCATCCTGCAGATGATCGGCGACATCACCGGCCAGATCAACCTGCTCGCGCTGAACGCGACCATCGAATCCGCACGCGCCGGCGAGGCCGGCCGTGGCTTTGCGGTGGTCGCCGCTGAAGTCAAGAACCTCGCCAACCAGGCCAAGCAGGCGACCGACAAGATTGGCGTCGAGATCGACTCGCTCAATGGCATTTCCGTCGACGTGGTCACTGCGCTGGGCACGGTCCGCCGCTCGATCGAGGCGGTGGGAGAATATGTGACGTCGACCGCGGCCGCAGTCGAGGAGCAGAGCGTCGTCACCGGCGAGATGTCGTCGAGCATGCAGCGCGCCGCCAACGAGGCCGCCGCCATCGGGTGATAGTAGCGGATCGCCACGGGCGCGGATCGCGAGATCAGGCGAGTTGGTACCACGTCGGAGGTGCCTTACCTCTCCCCATCGGGGAGAGGTCGGATCGCATCGCAAGATGCGATCCGGGTGAGGGGGATGAACTCCATCGAGGGACCGTAACCCTTCGCCCGGCGCTGCGCGCCGACCTCTCCCTGTGGGAGAGGTGAACAACGGCGGTCACGCCGAGTCAAACAAGAGTCGTCACGCCCTGCGGCGCCGCTACTGATCACGCAGCATAATCAGGGGGGCGGCGGTGTCGGGGACCTTGCGCCACTGCGCATTGTCGTCAGCCTCGAACTGCCAGGTCTCGCCCTTCTCGGACATCAACAGCATCTGGCCGTGATCGAGCCGCCAAACCGTCGGCGCGAATGCCGTCACCGCCGGATCGCATTTCGGCTTCAGGAAGACCTGGAAATTGTCCTGGCCGGCTTCGGTGTTGGTCAGCGTCAGGCCGCAGATCGCCTGTCCGTTGCCGCGCACCATGGACCAGTCTCCGATCATCTGGTCCATCGATTTGGCGAGCGCGCGGGCCGCGGCGAGGTTTTGCAGGATGTAGACGCCCTCGCCGGTCCGGTGCCCCTCGAAGATGCCGCTCTCGACCTCGGTGAAATCGATTACCGGCTCGCCGGCCGCATTCTGCAGCCGCACGATGTCGAGGCCCTTGATGTTCCAGGCGGCGATGTCCTTGGTGAAGGGCAGCGCGGCCGGACAGGACGGCTCGAGCTCGAGCTTGAGGCCTTGCGCCGTGGCATCGCCCTTTAGCGTCACGACGCAGGTCTTGCTGCGCTCAGTGGTGGCAAGCTCCCACTGCCCGATCATTTCCTGTTTCAGCGACGAGGCATCCTGGGACGACGCAGGTCCAGCGCCGCCGGCAATTGCCAGCAGCACGGCCACGATGCTGAAACGGCGGACTGACATCGACGATCCCTGATCAACGTCCCTTTACCGGGGTCTCCGCAACCGGCGTGAGCGGCGGCTTGCCGGCGAACCAGCTCTTGAGATTGTCGACCACGAGCTGATCCATGGCATTGCGCGTTACCACGGAAGCCGAACCGATATGTGGCAGCACCACGACATTCTGCATCGACTTCAGCTCGTCCGGCACGTTCGGCTCGGTGGCGAACACGTCGAGACCGGCGGCCAGGATGGTCCCCGATTTCAAGGCCGCGATCAGCGCCGGCTCGTCCACGACCGAACCTCGCGCGACGTTGATCACCACGCCCCGCGGGCCGAGCGCCTTCAACACCTCGGCATTGATCATTTTCGCAGTGGAGGCGCCGCCGGGCACGATCACGACAAGCGTATCCACCGCCTTCGCCATCTCGATCAGGTCGGGATAGTGCTGGTAGGACACGCCGGCCGCGGGATTGCGCGAATGATAGACGACGGGAACGAGCGAAGCCTCGAGCCTGCGGCCGATCGCCTGCCCGATCCGACCCATGCCGACGATGCCGACCTTGCGGTCGCGCAGCGAGCCGACGCTCAAGGGATAGTTCTGCGTCTGCCAGAGGCCGGAGCGCACGTAGCGGTCGGCCTTGATGAATTCGCGCAGGGTCGCGATCAAAAGGCCCATGGCGACGTCGGCGACCTCTTCGGTCAAAACGTCGGGCGTGTTGGTGACGATGATGTTGTGCTCACGCGCATAGGCGGACTCGACATGGTCGTAGCCGACGCCGAAGCTCGCGACGAGCTCGAGCTTCGGGAATTGCGCCAGCACGGTCCTGTCGGTCGACACGGTGTGATAGGTCACGGCCATGCCGCGGATCCTGGCCTTGGTCTCCGGCGTCAAGCGTTCGAGATCGGCGCGGTTTTCCGCAGTGTGCAGGATGAACTGATCGGGAAAGCCATTCTGCAGAATGGGACGGATCGGCCCGTAAACCAAAAGGTCGATCTTGTCAGAAGAGATAGTTGCAGCCATCAGCTTTCCTTTCCAAGCGCGCTCTCGTGCCAGCGCCGCAATACCAGGTGCGAAATTAGCGCCAGCACCCCATAGATGACAATCCCGGCGACCGAGAGCAGGAACAACGCCGCGAACATACGTGGAATGTTGAGACGATAGCCGGACTCGGCAATGCGGAACGCGAGACCGGAGCCTGCGCCCGCGGTGCCGGCCGCGATCTCGGCCACGACGGCGCCGATCAGCGACAGGCCGCCCGCGATCCTTACCCCCCCGAGGATGAACGGCAACGCCGCGGGCAGTTTCAGAAAGCATAACGTCTGCAGCCGCGTCGCGCCGTAGAGCTGGAACAATCCGGCGAGGTTGCGGTCGACCGAATTGAGCCCGAGCGTGGTGTTGGACAGGACCGGAAAGAAGGCGACAATCCAGGCGCAGACCACCACCGCGGTCTGTTGCTGCAGATAGATCAGAAGCAGTGGCGCGATCGCAATCACCGGCGTGACCTGCAGGATCACCGCATAGGGGAACAGCGAATATTCCAGCCATTTCGACTGGTTGAACAACAGCGCCAGCGCGATGCCGCCGATCGCGGCCGCCACGAAACCTTCGAGCGTGGTCAGCAGCGTGACGCCCAGCGATTGCGACAGCACCGGCCAGTCGCCAATCAGTGTCTGGAACACCGCCACCGGCCCCGGCAGCACATAGGGCTGGATATTGTTGACGCGAACGATCGCTTCCCACAGCAGGATGGCAGCCGCGAAGACGACGACCGGCAAGAGCAGGCGGACCGCATGCCGCGAGGACTTCATGCGCCGGCCTGTCCCGCATAGGCAGGCGCCAGCGCGTTGGAGACCTGGCGGCAGAAGCCGGCATATTCGGCGGAGGTGCGGAATTCCTCGCTGCGCGGCTCGGTCGCGCTGATGCGAAACTCCGCGCCGATCCGCCCCGGCCGCGCCGTCATCACGATCACGCGCTGCGAGAGATACACCGACTCGAACACCGAATGGGTGACGAAGATCACGGTCTTGTGCAGCTTGCGCCAGAGCGCGAGCAGATCGTTGTTGAGGCGGAAACGCGTGATCTCGTCCAGCGCCGCGAACGGCTCGTCCATCAGGAGAATATCGGGATCGGTGACCAGCGCCCTGGCCAACGAGACGCGCATCTTCATGCCGCCGGACAGTTCGCGCGGATACCGGACAGTTCGCGCGGATAGGCGTGTGCGAATTCGGCGAGCCCGACCTGCGCCAACGCCTCGTCGATGCGCGCATCCGCCTCGCTCGTCGGCGCATGAGCAAGCTTCAGCGGCAGGCGGACATTGTCGCGCACGCTCGCCCACGGCATCAGGGTCGGCTCCTGGAACACGAAGCCGATCGAGTGATGGCCGCGTACTTCCGCCGCGAGATGCGAGACGCTGACGGTGCCGGCGGTCGGCGCCGCAAGGCCAGCGATCAGCCGCAGCGCAGTGGATTTGCCACACCCCGACGGCCCGACCAGCGTCACGAATTCTCCCCGCTTGACCTCGAGATCGAGCGGGCCGAGCGCCGCGACGCCGCTGTCATAAACCTTCGTGACCCCACGCAGGCTCACCGCAAGCGAGGAGCCGGCGTCCAGTTCGCTCGGGGCTGGCTCGGCCATCACGAGAGCTCTCTTCGTGCCTAGTTCTTCGGCCGCAGGTCGAGCCCAACGCCCTTGTTGACGAAGCGCAGCGTATAGGCCTGGCGGAAGTCGATATCGGAGCGAACGACGCCGGCCCGCACCATCTTGTCGAAGAAGCTCGCCATCCGCTCGTCGGTCATGGCGCCGATGCCGTTCTTCAGCGAGTCGCCGGAATCGACGATGCCGTATTCCTTCATCTTGTCGATGGAATAGCTGAGCAGTTCGTCGGTCATTTCCGGATTGAGCTTCTTGATCATGGCATTGGCAGCGGTATTGTCGCCGTAGAGATAGTTGTACCAGCCGATGATGGAGGCGTCGACGAAGCGCTGCACGAGATCGGGCTTCTTCTCGACCGTGTCGCGGCGGGTCTCGATCAGGGTCGAATAGGTGTTGAAGCCGTAATCGGCGAGCAGGAAGATACCGGGCTTGAAGCTTGCGGCCTTCTCCACCGCGAACGGCTCCGAGGTGACATAGCCCTGCATCGCGCTTTTCTTGTCGACGATGAAGGGCTGCGGGTTGAAGGTGTACGGCTTCACCTTGCTCTCGCTGAATCCGTATTCGGATTTGAGCCACTGGAAGTAGGTCGTCATACCCTCCTTGGAGACGAGCAGCGTCAGCGGCTTCAGATCTTCGAGCTTGGTTGCCTTGATGTCAGGATGGGTCAACAGCACCTGCGGATCCTTCTGGAACATCGCGGCGACGGCGACCAGCGGCACGTTGTTGGTGACCGCGTCGAAGGATTGCAGCGAGTTCGCACTCATGAAGAAATCGATCTTGCCGGCGATCAGGAGGATGCGATTGTTGTTGTTGGGACCGCCGGGAACGATGGTGACGTCGAGGCCGTATTTGTTGTAGGTGCCGTCGGCTACCGCCTGGAAGAAGCCGCCATGCTCGGCCTCCGCGACCCAGTTGGTGCCGAACGAAACCTTGTCCAGGGTCTGGGCCTTTGCGGGCGCAAAGGCTGCAACCAGGGCGCACACGGCTATGGTTAACGCTCGCAGCAAAAAGGCCCGCTTCATGGTTGGACTCCGTCGCTGGTTATGGCCCATGATGGGTGATGGACGCCGAATGCGCCCGCGGCAGGGCCGGCAAATTACCTCGCAAATCCGCGCAAAGGAACGCTTGGCAGAGAAATGACTTCGACTGTTCCACCCCGCGACTGGACCGAAATCCGCTGGCCGGAGGTCGCTGGCGCCGATCCGGCGCGCTGGATCGCGGTATTGCCGCTCGCAGCGACCGAGCAACACGGGCCGCATCTGCCCCTCGGCACCGACGTCATGATCGCCGAAGCCTATCTGGCGCTTGTGCGCGAGCTGTTGCCCGTCGGCCTCCCCGCGACCTTCCTGCCGCTGCAGCCGGTTGGCATTTCCACCGAGCATATCGACTTTCCTGGCACGCTGACGCTGCCGGCCGATGTCGCATTGAAGACGTGGACGACGCTCGGCGACAGCGTGGCGCGCGCAGGCGTCAAAAAGCTGGTGATGGTCACGAGCCATGGCGGCAACAGCGCCGCGATGAGCCTGGTCGCGCAGGATCTGCGTGCGCAACACGAGATGCTGGTGGTCACCACAAGCTGGTCGCGGCTGAGCGCGGCGGAAAAGCTGTTCGATGCGGAAGAAGTGCATCACGGCATTCATGGCGGCGCGGTCGAGACCTCGATCATGCTGGCGCGCTATCCGCAGACGGTGCTTAGGGGCGCGATCTCGGATTTTCATCCCGCCAGCATCGCGATCGAGAAGGATCACCGCTGGCTATCGACGCAACGGCCCGCGCCTTTCGCCTGGCAAACGCAAGACCTGCACGCAAGCGGCGCGGTCGGCGATGCGACCAAGGCTGCCGCGGAGAAGGGCGAGCGCCTGCTCGATCACGGCGCACGCGCGTTCTGCGAGCTGCTTATCGACGTCGATAACTTCGACGTGAACAAGCTCGCAGCCGGGCCGCGCTTATCCACTAAGCCGCTGTTCTGACAGCAAAATAATCGACAGCCATAGCCTTCCTCCTCCGCTTCGAACCCAAATCGCGGAGGCTCCGTCCAACGGTGCGTGCGGGCCATCCCGGCGCCGCCTTCAACAGGATGGAGTTATCCATGTCGATCAAGACCAAGATTGCTGCTCTCGCCCTCGCCGCGCTCGCTGTCACCGGCACGATCGCGACGTCGACCACCCAGGCGCAAGCCAAGCCGTTCCACCACCACCACTGGGGCTTGGGCGTCGGTGCCGGCCTCGTCGGCGCAGCGGTTGTCGGCAGCGCCATCGCCGCGAACAACGGCTACTACTACGACGGCTATCGCCGCTGCGGCTGGGTTCGCCAGTACGATGCGTTCGGCAATTACATGGGCCGCGTGCGTACCTGCAATTTCTGATCGATCGACGGAGCGGTTTTGGTTGACGCGTTTTCTGCACAGATAAGTCCACGCAATCTGCGCAAATTTGATTGCGGCGCGAACCGGTAAACCTCCTTCGCTCGAAAACACGTCGACCGTGGATTGTGCGTCCGGCACGGGCGCCTCATCCACCCCGTGTCGTACCCGGACCCGCCCGGCTGTCCCCCCGGGCGGGTCATCCACATCCGGATCTGGCCGCGACAAGATGATCGCGCTTCTGTTGCAAAACTGTCATTGAGCGATGCCATCCAGCGGTAATGACTCGCCGTTTCTTGCTATTGCGAATTATTCGCAATAGGGATTGTGGTACGGTGTAGCTTCCCCGATCTGGCGCGATGGAGGGGAATCAGGACATGCGACCGGGGCAAAGGCGGCGTGATGATTTCGTGTGCGGGAAGGCGTCGTAGCAACGCTTCGGGAACGGGCACGCCGAACCCTCGCGACGTCCAGTTTGGAAGCATCTCCGCCATGCCGCCCTGCAGCCGATCCTTTGCGAAGATTCTCGGCCACGCGGCGGCCGCGACCGTCGCCTTGAGCGGCCCGGCGGTTGCCGCCGATATCGCCTTCAAGGCTCCCGCCTACGCCGCCGTCTACGATTGGACCGGCTTTTATCTGGGGGGCCACACCGGCTACGGCGATGGCAGCCTGGGCCCACGCACCAATCCCCTCCCCGAACAGTCCGTGTTCTTTCCACCGACCGTTACCGGGCTGCTCGGCGGCTACCAGGCCGGATACAATCGCCAATTCTTCAATCGCATGGTGCTCGGCATCGAGGCCGACGCCACCTTCACCAGCCCGACGGACGTGCCGCGGCTGGTGCCGGGCCCTTTCCAGAGCTCGATCGACTACACCGGCACCTTGCGTGGCCGCGTCGGCTACGCATTCGGATGGTGGATGCCCTATCTGACCGGCGGCTTCGCCTGGGGGCACAGCCATGTCAGGATCAACGACGCCGACGGCGAGATCGTCTCGACCCCCGGTCGATATCACACCGGCTGGACCGTCGGCGCAGGTGCCGAATTCGCGCTGAGCGGCAATTGGAGCGCGAAGCTCGAATACGATTATGTCAACCTCGCGCAACGGACCTACGACCTCGGCGAATTCGGCTTGCCCTCCGTCAGCATCAAGCCCGATCTCCATCTGCTGAAGTTCGGCTTGAACTATCAGTTTGGCGACGCGCCTTGGCCGGTCGCGGCAAGCCCGACCAAACTTCCCGAGTCGAACGACTGGAATGTGCATGCGCAGACCACGTTCCTGCCGCAGGGCTATCCGTCGTTCCGCTCGCCCTACATGGGCACCAACAGCCTGCCGGGGCCTGGACAACTCCAGGCGACCTGGACCACGACGGCGTTTCTCGGCCTCAGGCTGTGGGAAGGCGGCGAGCTCTATTTCAATCCGGAGCTGGCGCAGGGCTTCGGCATCAACGGCACGCTCGGCCTTGCCGGTTTCCCCAACGGCGAAGCGCAAAAGGCAGGAGCGGCCTTTCCGAAGCTGCGGCCGCAACGCTACTTCCTCAAGCAGACCTTTGGACTTGGAGGCGAGCAGGAAGAGGTCGCCGATGGTCCCAACCAGTTGCCGGGCAAGCGCGACATCAACCGCATCACCGTCGTCGTCGGGCGCTTTGCGGTCGGCGACTTCTTCGACGGCAATTCCTATGCAAAGGACCCGCGCGCCGATTTCATGAACTGGGCGATGTGGGCCTCTGCCGCCTACGACTTCCCGGCCGACCTGCCTGGCTATACGCGCGGCGCGGTGGTCGAGTTCAACCGCAAGGACTGGGCGGTGCGCGCCGGCCTGTTCCAGGTGCCTGATGCGCCCAACAGCGACGTCCTGACCTTTAAGACCGGCGGCACCGTGGTCGAGTTCGAAGGGCGCTATGCGCTCTCCGACAAGCCCGGCAAGCTGCGGCTCGGCGCATTTGCCAATCGCGGCAATACCGGCATCTATCAGGAGGCGTTGGATATCGAGAGCCTGAACCCGGCGCTCGACATCAATAACGTGATGACGGCCATCCGCCGCGACAATCTCAAATACGGCTTCTACGCCAACCTCGAGCAGCAGCTCGCCACGGACATTGGCCTGTTTGCCCGCGCGAGCTGGAACGACGGCCGCGCCGAAATTCTCTCGTTCACCGACGTCGACCGCAGCGTTTCGGGCGGCCTGTCGGTCAAGGGCAGCTATTGGGGCCGGCCAAGCGACACGTTCGGCATTGGCGGCGCGATCAACGGCCTGTCCGCCGCGCATCGCGATTTCCTGGCGGCTGGCGGCCTCGGCCTCCTGATCGGCGACGGTCGGCTCAACTACAGCCACGAGCGCATCTTCGAGACGTACTACGCGTATTCGATCAGCAAGAACTTCACCTTGACGGCGGACTATCAGTTCATCACAAACCCCGCCTATAACGCCGACCGTGGCCCCGTGCACATCTTCGCGGGAAGGCTGCACGGGGAATTCTAGAGCATATCTTCACAGGAAGATCGTGCTCAAATGAAAGGATCGCGGGAGATCGGTTCAAGGAGCCATTGTCCCGCCGCCTTCGCCTCGGGTGATGAGGAGCCGCCATGCTCGAACAATCCGCTCAGCCTAACCTCATCGATATCCGCGGCGTCTGTCGCTCCTTTCCCAAGGGCAGCGGCGAGAACCTGCTGGTGCTCGAAAACGTCGACCTGACCATCCGCGCCGGCGAGATCGTCGGCCTGCTCGGCCGCTCCGGCTCCGGCAAATCGACGCTGCTCCGGATCATCGCCGGCCTCGTCGACCCGTCCTCGGGAGAGGCGGTCTGCCGCGGCAAGAAGATCGCAGGTCCCCCCAATGGCGTCGCGATGGTGTTCCAGTCGTTTGCGCTGTTTCCCTGGCTCACGGTGCTGCAGAATGTCGAGCTCGGGCTCGAAGCACTCGGCATCGATGCCGCAGAACGACGCACCCGCGCGCTCGCCGCGATCGACCTGATCGGCCTCGACGGTTTCGAATCCGCCTACCCCAAGGAATTGTCCGGCGGCATGCGCCAGCGCGTCGGCTTCGCGCGCGCCCTGGTGGTGCATCCGGACCTGCTGTTGATGGACGAGCCGTTCTCGGCGCTCGACGTCCTGACCGCCGAAACGCTGCGCACCGACCTGATCGATCTGTGGACCGACGGCCGCCTGCCGATCAAATCGGTGCTGATGGTGACGCACAATATCGAGGAGGCGGTGCTGATGTGCGACCGCATTCTCGTGTTCTCGTCCAATCCCGGCAGAGTGGCGACCGAGATCAAGGTCGATTTCCCGCATCCGCGCAACCGCCTCGATCCGGCGTTCCGGCAGCTCGTCGACAACATCTATGGGCGCATGACGCAGCGGACCGACGGCAAGTCGACCACAGCAGCCGAGGCGGCTTCCGGCGCGGGCGTCGGCACGGCGCTCGGCCATGTCTCGTCCAACGAACTGTCCGGCTTGATCGAGACGCTGGCAGGGCCGCCCTATCACGGCCACGCCGACCTGCCGGTTCTCGCCGGCAGCCTGCAAATGGAGACGGACGAGATCCTGCATCTCGGCGAGGCGCTGCAGCTATTGCGGTTCGCGCGCTTAAGCGAGGGCGACCTGGTGCTGACCGAAGCCGGTCTGCGCTTTGCCAATCTCGAAACCGACGCGCGCAAGAAACTGTTCGCCGAACATCTGATCAGCTACGTGCCGGTGATGGGCCTGATCAAACGCGTGCTTGACGAACGCCCGTCCCACACAGCCCCCGCCGCGCGATTCCGCAACGAGCTCGAGGACTACATGTCCGAGGATTATGCGGACGAGACGCTGAAGACCATCGTCTCATGGGGACGCTATGCCGAGCTGTTCGCCTATGACGAACAGTCGGAGACGTTCAGCCTGGAGAACCCGCATTAGCCGACGCGGCCTGTCCCTACCTCGCCGCCGCAACAAACCCTGTCATTCCGGGGCGACGCGAAGCGGCGAGCCCGGAATCCATCGAGCAGCAGATGCGGGTGGAAACATGGATTCCGGGCTCGCCACTGCGTGGCGCCCCGGAATGACCGGGATGGGCGGTTCGCCTTCTCCACGTTCTTGCGGGGAGAGGGAAACGTGCTCACCCCGCCGGCTGGAACGAATCGGGGCGGGCCATGGCCCAGGCGTCGCGGAAGCGGCGGTCCTGGGTGCCTTCGAGCAATTCGCCCGGGCGCAGCGCCGGGTAGAGTTCGGCAAAGGTGCGGACTTCCGTGGTCGATGTCCGCTGGGTGAAATGGATCGGCCGCAACTCCTGCGGATGCTCGAGGCCGGCGGCGGCGAGCAGCTCGGCCAGCGCATGCAGCGTCGCGTGGTGATAATTGCAGACGCGCTCGATCTTGTCGGGCACGTAGAGCGCGCGATTGCGGATCGGGTCCTGCGAGGTCACGCCGGTCGGACAGCGGTCGGTGTGGCAGCTCAAGGACTGGATGCAGCCGAGCGCAAACATGAAGCCGCGCGCCGAATTGCACCAGTCGGCGCCGATCGACATCGCGCGTGCCATGTCGAAGGCAGTCGCGATCTTGCCGGAGGCGCCGATCTTGATGCGGTTACGCGCATTGATGCCGACCAGCGCATTGTGGGCAAAATTGACGCCTTCGCGCATCGGCATGCCCAGATGATCCATGAATTCCAGCGGCGCAGCGCCGGTGCCGCCCTCATTGCCGTCGATCACGATGAAGTCGGGATAGATCCCGCTCTCGAGCATCGCCTTGCAGATCGCGAGGAATTCCCAGGGATGGCCGATGCAGAGCTTGAAGCCGGCCGGCTTACCGCCCGACAGCCTGCGCATCTCGCCGACGAAGGCCATCATCTCAAGCGGCGTCGAGAACGCCTTGTGGGAGGCCGGCGAAATGCAATCTTCCCCTAGGGGAACGCCCCTGATCTTGGCAATCTCTTCCGAGACTTTTGCCGCCGGCAGCACGCCGCCATGGCCGGGCTTGGCGCCCTGGCTCATCTTGAGCTCGACCATCTTGATCTGCTCCTCAGTGGCGATACGCGCGAACTCGTCCGCATTGAACGTGCCGTCGAGATTACGGCAGCCGAAATAGCCGGAACCGATCTCCCAGATGATGTCGCCGCCCTTCTCGCGGTGGTACGGGCTGACGCCGCCTTCGCCGGTGTCATGCGCAAAGCCGCCCTTCCTGGCGCCGGCATTCAGCGCGCGCACCGCGTTCGGGCTGAGCGCGCCGAAGCTCATCGCGGAGATGTTGAAGACCGAGGCGGAATAAGGCTTGGCGCAATCGGGGCCGCCGATGGTGATGCGGAATTTCTCGTTCGAATGGGGCTTCGGCGCCACCGAATGATGCATCCACTCATAGCCCTCGCGGTAGACGTCCTCCTGGGTGCCGAACGGCCGCTTGTCCAGCACCATCTTGGCGCGCTGATAGACGACGGCGCGGGTGTCGCGGGAGAACGGCATGCCGTCCTTCTCGCTCTCGAAGAAATACTGCCGCATCTCCGGGCGGATCTCTTCGAGCAGGAAGCGCAGATGCGCCGAGATCGGATAGTTGCGCAGCACCGCGTGATGCTTCTGCATGAGGTCGCGGACACCCAGCAGCGTCAGCGCGCCGAAGATCAGTAAGGGAATCAGGATGACGTCGATCAGCTTCCGGTCGACGATGCCGAACACGAGCAGAAGCGCAGTGACCACCGAGCAGATCGTGAGCACGATGAAGCGCGGCGAGAACGGAAGCAGCAGCGTTGCCATGAAACCCCTCAGCGGATCCTGCCGAACTGGTTATCGGCGGGCGGAGAGCCTAATCGATCCCGCCCCGTCCGCCACACGCTACACGGTATAATGGGTCTTCGGGTTCACGGATGTGACACCGACGCTACACGATCCGGGGTGGTGTATTGCGCTGCAACGAAAGGGGGAAGAGGCACCCCGCCGTCATTCCGGGTCGATGCGAAGCATCGGGCCCGGAATCCATCGGGCCACAAACGCCGCGGAGAAATGGATTCCGGGCTCGCGCTGCGCGCGCCCCGGAATGACGGGCGAGAGAGTTGGCTTAAAACTCGAAGCCGATCAGCGCTCGACGAAGGCCTTTTCGATCACGAAATGGCCGGGCGTGCTGTGGCTGCCTTCGGTGAAGCCGCGGCCCTCGAACAGCTTGCGCAGGTCCTCCAGCATCGCCGGGCTGCCGCACATCATGATGCGGTCGGTCTCAAGATCGAGCGGCGGCTGGTGGATGTCGTTGAAGAGCTGATCCGACGTGATCAGGTCGGTGATGCGGCCGCGGTTGCGGAACGGCTCGCGGGTCACGGTCGGATAATAGAGCAGCTTCTCGGCGAGCAGCGGACCGAACAATTCGTCGTCGCGCAGATTGGCGACCAGATCCTCGCCATAGGCGAGCTCGGCGACCTGGCGGCAGCCATGGACCAGCACAATGGTCTCGTAGCGGTCATAGACCTCGGGGTCTTTGATCAGGCTCGCGAAGGGAGCCAGACCCGTGCCGGTCGACAGCAGCAGCAGCCGCTTGCCGGGGATGAGATTGTCGGTGATCAGCGTGCCGGTCGCCTTGCGGCCGACCAGGATGATGTCGCCTTCCCGGATCTTCTGCAGCTTGGAGGTCAGCGGACCGTCCTGCACCTTGATCGAGAAGAACTCGAGCTCTTCCTCGTGATTGGCGCTCGCCATCGAATAGGCGCGCAGCAGCGGCCGGCCATCGATCTCGAGGCCGATCATGGCGAACTGGCCGTTCTGGAAGCGGAAGCCGGAATCGCGGGTGGCTCGGAAGCTGAAAAGCGTATCGGTCCAGTGACGAACAGAAAGGACCTTCTCTCGATAGAACGCGCTCATGTGTCTGGTTTTTCCGATTGACCTTACATAAACGAGGTCGAGTAGCGGCTGCTCGACCGCACGTAATTGACTGACATCAAGGGGAAGCCCGCCTGCCCGTCGCGCCGCTGACACACATAATGGAATTCATCCATTGTGCAATTGCGAACTCAGCATGGCTGTCGATTGATTTCGCAGAATGGTTCAAAACATCGTTGTTAAGGTTTCCGGCGCGGCGCAATTAACTTGCTGGAAACGATGCCGGTAGAGCAGTTAATTCCACGCGGCACCATTGAGAGAGGAAAATCGACTTGGCGATCCCGATCAGCCAGCGGATTTTTGTCGACGCGGTCACGAAATATTGCCTGGCCCGTAACATTACGGTCGAGGTGCGGTCGGAGGCCTGGCTGATCGTCATGCAACGTGGGCAGCGGCGGCACCTCGCCTTCGCGTATGACGTCGGGCTGAACAGCGCGGTCGCGCACCAGATCGCCAACGACAAGGCGGCTACCGCCGAGGTGCTACAATGTTTTGGGGTGCCCTGCATCCCCCACACCCTGTTCCTTGGGCCGAAGCTTGCGGCCTATACGCGGTCGGCCGGCTCCTGGGAAACGATGCTCCGCCTGCTGGCCGAGCATCCCAACGGGCTCGTCGTCAAGCCAAACGAGGGCACGTCGGGCGAGGGAGTCTTCCGGGTGACGACCAAGCATGCGCTCGAGCTCGCGGTCGGCAGGATCCTGGCGGCCTACCCAAGCCTCGCCATCTCGCCCTATGTCGAGATCGAGGACGAGATTCGTGTTGTCCTGGTCGATGATCTCCCGGTCGTCGTCTACAGCAAGGAGCGCCCGTTCGTGATCGGCGACGGCAGGCATTCGCTGCTCGAGCTTGCGCTCGCGGCCATGCCTGCCGAGCGGCGATCGACGGCGCTGCCCGGCCTGATCGCGGCGATCGGGCGGGCCGAGCTCGATGCGATCGTCCCGGAGGGCGAGCGGCGCATCCTCAACTGGCGCCACAACCTCGATTCCGGCGCGCGACCGGTGCTGCTGAAGCAGGGCGAGACGCGCGACACCTGCATCGAGATCGCGATCAAGGCCGCCCGCGCGATCGGCATCCGCTTCGGCTCGATCGACGTCGTACGCACCGATGGCGCCTGGCGGATCCTCGAAGTCAACGCCGGCGTGAAGATGGAAGCGCTGAGCCGCTCGCACCCGGAATTGGCTTATGCCGCGTATGAAGCGGCGCTGGATAGGGTGTTTGCGCAGTAAGGCAGTGACGCTGTGAGACCCTCATCGTGAGGAGCGCGGAACGCGCGTCTCGAACCATGAGGCCCCGCCGGTGGCCTCGCCCTTCGAAACGGTCGCTGCGCGGCCTCCTCGGGGTGAGGGGAGAAGTCGGAATGCGGCGCTCTCTCCCCGTCATTGCGAGCGTAGCGAAGCAATCCATGGCGCCGCTTGCGGAAGCGTGGATTGCTTCGCTGCGCTCGCAATGACGGACGAGAAGCTAATTACTTGTCCCCTCGTTATCGTCCAGCGCCTTGAAAGCCTCCTCGAGCTGCGGCGAGATCGCGACGTTGAGGCGTTCGCCGGTGGGAAGCCGCGCGATGAACCATTTGTTGTAGAGCGGGATCAGGTCGCGGCCGGAGCCGAGCTTGCGGAAGGTGCGCTCGACCACGTCCTTCAACTGCGGCTCGCCCTTGCGGTACATGATGCCGTAGGGATCGTAGGATAGGTAGTCGCCGACCACGCGGAACCTGTCCTGCGACTTGTGCCGCGCGATCAGGCCGTAGAGCAGGATGTCGTCAGTCGCGAACGCATCCGCGTTGCCGTCGGCCAACATCTGGTAGGACTGCTCGTGATCGGGCGACGTCACGATATTCAGCCCGAGCGAAAATTTCTTGTCGACATTGTGCATGGCCTGTTCGTTGGTGGTCCCCTTGGTCACCACCACCGTCTTGCCCTTGAGATCGGTCACGCCGGAGATGGAAGAGGTCTTCGGCACCATCAATTTGGTGCCGGCGACGAAGATCAAAGGAGAGAACGCGACCTGCCTGGCCCGCTCGGCATTCGCCGTGGTCGACCCGCATTCGAGATCGACCTTGCCCTGCACAACAGCAGGAATGCGATCGTCGGAGGTGACCTTGACGTAGTCGATCCTGAGATTGGGATCGTCGACCTCGACGCCGATCTCCTCCACAATCGCCTCGCACAATTCGAGGCTGTAGCCGATCGGCCGGTTGGATTGATCGAGGAAAGAAAACGGCGGCGAGCTCTCGCGGTAGCCGAGCCGCACCACATGGGTGTTCTTGATATTGGCGAGCGTCGGGCTAAGGCCCTCCACCGTTTGAGCGACCGCGGCGCCGGCCAGCAGGCTTGCTGACAACAGCGCCGCGGCCAAGCTTCGGGCGTGATGCATGCACCCCTCCCATCAATGGCCGGCCATCACCGCACCCGGCACCGCATCGGACGGCACCGCATCGTCAGGCCCAAGCTCGTGCTCTTCCTTCAACTCGCCTTCCCACTTGGCGACCACGGCGGTGGCGAGCGAATTGCCGATCACATTGGTGGCGCTGCGGCCCATGTCGAGGAAGGTGTCGATGCCCATGATCATTAGCAGGCCCGCCTCGGGAATGCCGAACTGGCTGAGTGTCGAGGCGATCACGACGAGGGAGGCGCGCGGCACGCCGGCGACGCCCTTGGAAGTGATCATTAACGTGGCCAGCATCGCAAGCTGGGTGCCGAGCGACATGTCGATATGATAGGTCTGCGCGATGAAGATGCTGGCGAAGGTGCAGTACATCATCGTGCCGTCGAGATTGAAGGAATAGCCGAGCGGCAGCACGAAGGCCGAAATCCGCGCCGAGGCGCCGAAGCGGTTCAATCCCTCCAGCGTCTTCGGATAGGCGGCCTCCGACGAGGCGGTCGAGAACGCGATCATCAATGGCTCACGGATCAGCCGCAACAGGTGGCTGTAGCGCGGCCCGATTACGATGAAGCCGACGACGACCAGGATCGCCCACAGGATCAGGAGAGAGACGTAGAAGCCGCCCATGAACACGACGAGCTTCCAGAGCACCCCAAGTCCGTTCTTCGACACCGTCGCCATGATCGCGGCCCACACCGCAAGCGGCGCGAACAGCATCACATAGCTCGTGACCTTCAGCATGATGTGGGCGAGGTCGTCGATCAGGGCCATGATCGGCTTCGCCCGCTCCGGCATTGCGCCGAGCGCGACCGCGAAGAACACCGCGAACACCACGATCTGCAGGATCTCGTTCTGCGCCATCGCGTCCGCGATCGAGGTCGGCACCAGGTGGATCAAAAATTTCTCAAATGAAAAGGCCGAGACCGGCAGGCCGGTCGACTGGGCTTTGTCGGGCAGCGTGCCCGGAAAGTTGGCGCCGGGCTGCAGCAGGTTGACCATGACGAGGCCGAGCAGGAGCGATACGAAGGAAGCGCTGACGAACCAGCCCATGGTCTTCGCGAAGATGCGCCCAAGCCGCGCGCCACTTCCCATATGCGCGATGCCGCCGACCAATGTCGCGAACACCAGCGGCGCGATGACCATCTTGATCAGCCGCAGGAACAGCATCGCGATCAGGTTTACGTCGGCCGCGATCTCCGCCCGGCTGTCGGGCAGAAAGTTGTAGACGAAGGCACCCATCACGATGCCCAGCACCATCGCGATGAGGATGTACTGCGTGAACCTGCTCGACATGCTCTTACTCCCGTAAGTCGCCCGGCAAGCGATGGAGTGTGGCAGATTTACGCAGGCGCGCAACACGCTTTCGCTCTCCGCGAGCGGAGCTGCATGTTCCAGTTGTGGAATAGACACGCGGGGATTAGCGTCATGGCAGCGCACAATCTGTGCAATCTGGCGCGCAACGCGCACGCAGTTGCATCGGGATTGACCAACAAGGGAGGGACACCATGAGCGAAGCTAATAATCGTCAGATCCTACTGGTGGAGAAGCCGACCGGGAGGCTCGGACCTGAGCACTTCAGGATGGTCAATGGCAGCATCCCCGAGCCGAAGGACGGCGAGGCCTTGCTGCGGCTGCGCTATCTCTCGCTCGATGCCGCCAACCGCGCCTGGATGCACGGCGCGACCTACCGCGCCGCGGTCGAGGCCAACACCGTGATGTCCGGTGGCGGCATCGCCGAGGTGGTGGCGTCTAAGGCCTCAGGCCTTGCGCCGGGCGACATCGTGTTCGGGGACACCGGCTGGCAGGATTATGCCGCGGTGCAGGCAAAGCATCTGACCAAGATGCCAAAGCTCGAGCCGATGACGCATTTGCTCAGCGTCTACGGCATCGCTGGCCTCACCGCCTATTTCGGCCTGCTCCATGTCGGCAAGCCCAAGGAAGGCGAGACCGTCGTGGTCTCGGCAGCCGCCGGCTCGGTGGGCTCGATCGTTGGACAGATCGCAAAAATCAAGGGCTGCCGCGTGGTCGGCATTGCCGGCGGCAAGGACAAGTGCCACTGGCTGACCAGCGAACTCGGCTTCGACGCCGCGGTCGATTACAAGGACGGCGGCACCTACAAGGCGCTACGGTCGGCTGCGCCTGATGGCATCGACGTCTATTTCGACAATGTCGGCGGCGACATCCTGGAGGCTTGCCTGCCGCAGATGAACAATCGCGGCCGCATCGCCTGCTGCGGTGCGATCTCGCAATATGACGGCGTCCCCTCCGCTCACGGCCCGCGCGGCGTGCCCGGATTGATCGTTGTCAAGCGGCTGATCATGCAGGGCTTCATCGTGATGGACTTCATGGACCAGCGCGACGCTGCGCTCGCCGACCTGCAGTCCTGGATCGCCTCCGGCAGGCTGAAGGTGCAGGAGGACGTGATCGACGGGCTGGAGAACGCGCCGGCCGCGCTGATCGGCCTGCTCGCCGGCGAGAACCGCGGCAAGCGCATGATCCGGGTGTGATGTTCTGGCGATGCGGCCTTCTCCCTCTCCCCGTTCTTACGGGGAGAGGGTTGGGGTGAGGGGCTCTCTCCGCAAACACGGTAATAGCTGAGTTCGCGGAGACTCCCCCTCACCCGGATCGCATCTGCGATGCGATCCGACCTCTCCCCGCAAGCGGGGCGAGGTGCAGTGAAGGAGCCGTTACGGCGCCTGCGGGACAATCCCCGTAGCCGGCGCCTTTTCCTTGCGCGACTTGCGCCAATTCTCGAAGCCCTGCACCACAACGAAGAACGCGGGCACGAACAGCACGGCAAGGCAAGTCGAGGCGATCATGCCGGAGAACACGGTGATGCCGATTGACTTCCGCGCATTGGCTCCGGCGCCGGTCGCGAGCACCAGCGGCACCACACCGAGGATGAAGGCAAAGGACGTCATCAGGATCGGGCGGAACCTGGCGCGTGCCGCCGCGATCGCCGATTCGATCAGCGGCTCGCGGCCTCGCACGTGATGCTCGAGCGCGACCTCGACGATCAGGATCGCATTCTTCGCCGACAGTGCGATCAACAAGATGATGCCGATCTGGGTGTAGAGGTTGTTGTCGATCCGCAAGGCTGACAACACCAGCATCGGGCCGAGCAACGATAGCGGCACAGCGAGTATCACCGAGATCGGCGCGTACCAGCTCTCATACTGACCGGCCAGCACCAGGTAGACCAGCAGTAAGGCAAGGCCGAATGCATAGTAGATCTGGTTGCTGACTGCCTTCTCCTGATACGACATCGCCGTCCACTCAAAGCCCGTACCCGGCGGCAGCGTCTTTGCGGCGATCTGCTCCATCAACGCCATTGACTGTCCCGAGCTGTAGCCCTGCGCCGGCAGGCCGATGATGGAGGCGGACGGGTAGAGATTATAGAGGCTGATCAGCGACGGCCCGACCGACGGCGTGATCGTGGCGACGGTGCCAAGCGGGACCATTTCGCCCTGGCTGTTGCGCACCATCAGGTTCTGGATGTCGCGCAGGTTCAGGCGGAATTTCGAATCCGCCTGCACATAGACCTGGAAGGTGCGGCCGAATTTGTTGAACTGGTTGACGTAGCTCGCGCCGAGATAGCTCGACAGCGTCGAAAAGATCTGGTCGGTCGTGACGTTCAGCGTCTGGGTCTTGGTCCGGTCGACCTCGACGTCGTATTGCGGCACCATGGAGCGGAAGGACGAGCTGACCCGCTGCAGCGCGCTTTGCGTCTGCGCATTGGCGACGACCGCGCCGGTGATCGCCTGCAGCTTGGCGTAATCGGCATTGCCGTCGCGGAGTTCGACCTGCATCGCGAAGCCGGCGGCATTGCCGATGCCCTGGATCGGCGGCGGGGGAATCACCAGGATGCGCGCCTCCTCGATCTCGGCCAGCTTGTCGTTCAGCCCAAACACCAGAGAGCGCAGATCCTCGCCGGGCCCGCGTTGGCTCCAATCCTTCAGGATCAAATAAGCGACGCCGGCATTCGCCAGGCTCGAACTATTGTCGAGCGCGGAGATGCCGGCGATGGAGACCACCTGCTGCACGCCGGGCGACTTGCCGGCCATCTCGCTGACCCTTTCGAGGACACGTTGTGTCCGATCCAACGCAGCACCATCGGGTAATTGCACTGCAGCCAGCAGATAGCCCTGGTCCTCGATCGGGATGAAGCCGGTCGGCACCCGCGACAGGCCGTAGCCGGCAAGACCGATCAGGATCAGCGCAGCCACGACCGAAACATTGCTGTGCCTGACCAGCCCGCCGATCAGCCGCGCATAGCCGCGCTCCAGCCGCTCATAGAGGGCATTGAAGCCGCGGTAGAAGACATTGCGCTGCTCCAGCGGCACCGGCCGGCGCAGCCACAGCGCACACTGCGTCGGCTTCAGGGTCGCGGCATTGATGGCGCTGATCAGAGCGGTCGCGGCGATCACCAGCGCGAACTGCGCGTACATGCGCCCGGTGAGCCCCGGCAGGAACGCCGCCGGCAGGAACACCGAGATCAGCACCAGCGTGATGCCGACGATCGGCGCGAACAATTCATCCATCGCCTTGATCGCCGCATCATGGCCGGACAGGCCACGCTCGATATTGTGCGCGGCGCCCTCAACCACGACGATGGCGTCGTCGACCACGATGCCGATCGCCAGCACGATCGCAAACAGCGTCGAGAGATTGATGGAAAAGCCGAGCGCCGCCATCGCCGCGAACGCGCCGATGATGGTTACCGGCACTGTGGTCGCCGGCACCAGCATCGCGCGCCAGTCCTGCAGGAAGACGAGGATCACGATCAGCACCAAGAGGCCGGCCTCGATCAGCGTCTTGTAGACCTCGTTGATCGAGGCCTGGACGAAGATGGTGGTGTCGAACGGCGTGTCGTATTTGATGTCCTGCGGGAACTGCTTGGCCAGTTCCACCATCTTCTTCTCCACCGCCTTCTCGACCTCGAGCGCGTTGGCGCCGGGCGACAGGAACACGCCGATGCCGGTGGAAGGCTTATTGTTGAGCGAGAAGATCTGGCTGTAGGTCTGGGCGCCGAGCTCGACCCAGCCGACGTCGCGGACGCGGGTGACGTCGCCGACGTTTCCGGTCTTGACGATGATGTTCTCGAACTGGCTCGTGTCATCAAGCCGGCCGGCAACGTTCAGCGTGTACTGGAACGCCTGGCCGGGCGGCGTCGGCGGCATGCCGACCTGTCCCGCCGTGACCTGCTGGCTCTGCTGCTGGATCGCCTGGATGACGTCCTGCGGCACCAGATCGCGTGCCTGCAATTGGTTCGGATCGAGCCAGACCCGCATCGAGTATTGGCCGGCGCCGAACACGGTGACGTTGCCGACCCCTGACAGCCGCGACAGCTCATCCCTGATGCTGATGGTCGCGTAGTTGGAAAGGAACAGGCTGTCATAGGTCTTATTCGGCGAGGTTAGCGTCACGAACAGCAGGATCGAGGTCGACCGCTTCTGCACCGTTACGCCCTGGCTCTGCACCGATTGCGGCAATTGCGACAGCGCGCTCGACACCCGGTTCTGCACCAGCACCTGCGCGAAATTGAGATCGGTACCGATCTTGAAGGTGACCGTCAGCGTATAGGTGCCATCGGCGCCGCTATAGGACTGCATATAGAGCATGTCCTCGACACCATTGACCTGCTGCTCGATCGGCAGCGCCACGGTGTCGATCACGGTCTTGGCGGATGCGCCGGGATAGCGGGTCGTCACCTGCACGGTCGGCGGCACCACGTCGGGATATTGCGCGACCGGCAGGTTGAGCAGCGCCACGCCGCCGATCAGGATCATCAGGATCGCGATGACGTTGGAAAGGACCGGCCGCTCGATGAAGAATTTCGAGATCATGGCCGCCCCCTCACTTCGCCGATGCGGAGGCTTCGATCTTCTGCAGTTGCGGATCGACCTTCTGGCCGGGGATCGCGCGCAACAATCCGGCGATGAGGACGCGGTCGTCCGGCTTCAGCCCGCTATCGATGACGCGCAATTCGCCTTCGAGCTGTCCGGTTTCCACCTTGCGCTGCTCGACCACGTTGTCGGCGTTGACGACCAGCACATAGCGGCCGGCCTGGTCGCTGCCGAGCGCGGTAGCGGGCACCAGCAGCGCGTCCTGCTGCTGGTCATAGGGCACGCGGACGCGGACAAAAAAGCCCGGCAACAACGTGCGGTCGGGATTGTCGAAGATGCCGCGCACCGGCAGCGTGCCGGTCGACTGGGTGAGGATCGGCGAGATGTAGTCGAGCTTGCCCTTGTGCGGATAGCCGGTCTCCGTCTGCAGGCCGACCTCGACCGGCAACTGACGCAGCTCGGCCACGGAGAGACCACGCCGCCTCGCGTCCTCGCGGATGCGCAACACGTCCTGTTCGTTGACGTTGAAATTGACCCAGATCGGATCGAGCTGGACGATGCTGGCAAGCTGCGTCGGCGAAGTCGAGCCGACGAGTTCGCCGACCGAGACGAGGTGCGCGCTGACGATGCCGTCGAACGGTGCCGTCACATTGGTGTAGCCGTAATTGACCTCTGCGATCCGGGTATTGGCTTGCGCCTGCTGCAGGCTGGCCTGGGCGTTGTCGCGATTCGCCGTCGACGTATCGAGTGTCGCCTGCGAGACCGCCTGTCGCTGCACCAGGTCGATCTGGCGCTTGAAATCGGTCTCCGCCTGCTTCAGCGTCGCTTGCGCGCCCACCTCCGCCGCCTTTGCCTGCTCGAGCTTCAACTTGTAGGTCTCAGGCTCGATCGTGAACAGCGTGGTGCCTTGCTTGACGAAGGTGCCGTCCTGATAATCGATCGACTGCAGAAAACCCTGCACGCGCGCCACCAGGTCAACGCTCTTGACCGGCGCGGTGGTGCCGGTTGTCTCCAGGAAACGCGTAATGCTGCGCTGCACCGGAATCGCGACTTCCACCTTTGGTGGCGGCGGTGGCACGAAAGTATTTTGCTCGCAGCCACTTGAACCGACCAAGACGGACAGCAGGAAGCTAATGCGCAACAGGGGCGCAGCGGCCGGTCGCGCGCCATGGTTCGATCCGCAACAGGCCGATGGGCGCGCAAGCTTCATTTCCGTGCACCAGTTCAACTTGCCCCGCAAAGAGGCGTTCATCCGGAGACGACTGTCGCGATGCATCCATAGCAACAATTGGCTTGCAGTGGAACCCGAAACAGAAAATGATACCGCCCACTAAGATTGCCGTACCAGACTTTTCAAGAGCGACCTTCTTCAAGAACGAACTTCGCAAGAATGAACTTCGGTTGAAGCGGCGGCTTCCGTCGACAACAAAGGGTTTGCTTACATGATCAAGACATTGAAGCGCGCATGCGGGCGCGCCCTGCCGTTTTCCGTCGTGCTGTTTGCGACCGCAGCGCTGGCGCAGGCGCCGAGCGAGGCCCAGCGTGAGGCGATCAAGTCGCAATGCCGCAACGATTACATGGCGCATTGCTCCAGCATTCCGCGCGGCGGCGAAGCTTCGCTGCAATGTCTGCAGAAGAACATGTCGAGCTTGTCTGCAGGCTGCGCCGGTGCGGTGCGTGCAGTAGAAGCACCGGCCGCACCGAAGGCGGAGACGGCGCCGGCCCCTACCAAGACCGAGGCGCCGGCGGCGGCAACCAGCGCAGCGAAGCCGAAAGCGGCGGGCACGCAGGCCAAGCCGACCGAGGCGCAGGTTTCCGCGATCCGGAGCGCCTGCCGTTCCGACTATCAGAAGGTCTGTCCCGGCGTGCCGACCGGCGGCGCCCCCGCACTGCGATGCCTCGAGAAGAACAAGGCGAGGCTCTCGCCCGCTTGCGGTGAGGCAGTTGCGGCCGCGAGTGGTGGTGCGGCGCCAGCGGCAGGCGACGGCTCCACTGCTGCGGCTACCGCGCCGGCGGCGCCTGCGGCAGGGATCGTACTGCGGCCCTTGCGTCCGCGCGAAGAACTGCTCGTCGTGCGGTCGGCCTGCGGCGCCGACGTACGCTCGCTGTGTGGCGGCGTTGCGCCGGGAGGCGGCCGGATCGCGCAGTGCCTAGCCTCGAATGCCGCCTCGCTGTCGCCCGCCTGCAAGGAAGTGCTGGGACAGTTCGCGGCGCGGTGAGCCCGCCGCGACCGGCCCGCTCCGCGCAGCGGAACACGAGAACAAGCTGAATCAGGCTGACCGAAACTTTCCGGTGGCGCCGGGCGCGCCCTGCGGATAGTCTAGGCGCAAAATCGTAAGTACACTGTCAATCGGGAGGAATATCGTGCGTATCGCCGTGATCGGCGGAGGTCCCGGCGGCCTCTATTTCGCCTATCTCTGGAAGCGGCGGCACCCGGACGCAGTCGTCGAATTGTTCGAGCAGAACCCGGCCGGTGCGACCTGGGGGTTCGGCGTCGTGTTCTCGGACCAGGCGCTGGAATTCCTGCGCGCCGACGATCCCGATACGGTCGACGCCATCGCGCCGAACATGGAAAGCTGGAAGAACATCACGCTCAACCTGCGCGGGGAGAGCGTCGAGATCGACGGCGTCGGCTTCTCCTCGATCGGCCGACTTGCGCTGCTTTCCCTGTTGCAGGAGCGCGTCCGCGCGGTCGGCGTCACCCCGCAATTCGAAAAACCGATCCAGTCGGTCGACGCGCTGCAAGGCTATGACCTGATCGTCGCCGCGGACGGGCTGAACTCGCTGGTGCGCCGGAGTTTTGAGGGCGACTTCGGGACCTCGCTGTCCTATTCGTCCAACAAGTTCGTCTGGTACGGCACCGCGAAGCGGTTCGAGACGCTATCGCAGACCTTCGTCAAGACCGAACGCGGCGCCTTCAATGCTCACCACTATCGCTATTCGCCGACCATGAGCACGTTCCTGGTCGAGTGTGACCGTGCCACCTGGCACGCCTATGGCTTCGCCAACAAGGACGCCGATCACGCCAAGTCCGTGTGCGAGGAGGTGTTTGCCGAGACGCTCGGCGGACAGCCGCTGATCTCGAACAAATCGCTGTGGCGCAACTTCCCGTGGATCTGGAACGAGCACTGGTCGTTCAAGAACATGGTGCTGATCGGCGACGCCCTGCACTCGGCGCATTTCTCGATCGGCTCCGGCACCCGCCTTGCGATCGAGGACGCGATTGCGCTGACGAAGGCGCTCGAATCCGAGGCGCATGTCTCCACCGCCCTTCACCGCTATGAAGCCGAACGCAAACCGATCGTGAAGAAGCTGGTGACGGCGGCGCGCACCAGCGCCGACTGGTACGAGAAATTCCCCGAACACATGAAGCTCGACCCGATGGATTTTGCCTTCAGTTACATCACCCGTTCGGGACGGATCGACGACGCGCGGCTGCGCGCGATGTCGCCGAACTTCATGGCAGGCTACGAGGCCTCGAGGAGCAAGTCGTGAACGAGATCGCCGACCAGGTACCATCGGACAGTCCGGGCGCGCGCGAGATCGGCTTTGCGCTGTCCGAGCGCTACAACGCAAGCCGCATCCTGTTCGACAATCTCGCGCAGGGCCGCGGGGATTTGACGGCATTGACCGGCCCGGCGGGAACGCGGACCTACCGCGAACTCTGCGCCGACGCCGCGCGCTGGGCCCATGGCTTCGCTTCTCTGGGCCTGAAGCGCGGCGATCGCATCCTGCTGTTCCTGGACGACACCCCCGCCTATCCGGCGGCCTTCTTCGGTGCTATCGGCGCCGGCTTCGTGCCGCTGCTCATCAACACGCTGACGCCGCCGGACCTCCTGCAGTTCTATCTTTCGGACGCGAGCGCAACGGTCGCGGTTGCCGACGCCGAGTTCTGCTCGCGCTTCAGCATTGAGGCCTGCACGGATACGCCGCTGCAAACGCTGATCGTGGTCAATGGCGCGGCCGGCGAGCCTGCCGTACCGCAGGCCCTGCTGGCCGATGAATGGCTGCCGCGTTTTTCGACCGAGCTCGCCACAGCCGACACCCACCGCAACGAGATGGCGTTCTGGATGTATTCCTCCGGCTCGACCGGCCGACCCAAGGGCATCGTGCATCTACACCACGACATGGCCTATAGCGAGCAGGCATTCTCCCGCAGCGTGCTGAAGCTGACGCCGGGCGACATCTGCTTCTCGGTGCCGAAGATTTTCTTCGCCTATGGCTTCGGCAATTCCATCACTTTCCCGTTCTCGGTCGGCGCCGCCACGCTGCTCTTGCCCGGCCAGCCGAAGCCGGCATCGATCTTCGCCGCGATCGAGCAGTATCGTCCGACCGTGTTCTTCGGACTGCCGACACTCTACACCGCGCTGACCAAGGCCGACGGTGCTGACAAGGCCGATTTCTCCTCACTGCGCATGGCGATCTCGGCCGCGGAGGTGCTCTCGGCCGACGTCTTCAACGGTTGGAAGGCACTGACCGGGCTCGAGATCATCGAAGGTCTCGGCTCGACCGAGGTGCTGCACATCTATCTCTGCAACCGCGCGGACAGGAAGAAGCTGGGCGCTGCGGGCGTACGCGTCCCCGGCTACGAGATCCTGCTGCGCGACAAGGACGGCCGCGAGGTCGCCGACAACGAAGAAGGCATTTTGTGGGTGCGCGGCGATTCGAACACGCCGCTGTACTGGAATCGTCCCGACAAGACCGCCGAGACCGTGCGCGATGGCGGCTGGATCTACACCGGCGACCGCTTCGTCCGCGACCGCGACGGCTTCCATTTCTTCCGCGGCCGCGCCGACGACCTGATCAAGATATCAGGCCAATGGGTCTATCCGCTGGAGGTCGAGCTCTGCCTCGCCGATCATCCCGACGTGCGCGAATGCGCAGTCTTCGCCGCCGAACTGCCTGATAGACGCATGACGCTGAAGGCGGTGCTGGTGATGAACGACCGCGCGTTCGATGCGGAGGAGACGGCGAAGCGGCTGCAGGATTACGTGAAGGCAAAGCTGCTGCCGTACAAATATCCGCGCGAGATCAAGTTTATTGACGAGCTGCCGAAAACGGGAACAGGCAAGATCGACCGGCAGGCGGTGATGAAGATGTAATATCCGCTTACGCAACTGCCCCGCCTCTCCCCTTGTGGGAGAGGCCGGAGCGCATGTAGCGAAGCGGAATGAGATCCGGGTGAGGGGTCGCGGTCTATCGAGGGACCACGACTCGCGGAGGCATACCCCTCACCCGGAATCCAAGCTGCGCTTGGATTCCGACCTCTCCCACAAGGGGAGAGGTGGAGCTTGCCGCACGGACATCACGTCACATCAACATTCGTGGTTATGGGTCCCGGGTCAAGCCCGGGACGACGGCGGAGTATGTGGCGCGAGGATCATACTCCCAACCCCGTGCCGCCATAGAGCCAGGCGAGATCCTGGTAATAATCCTCGGACGTCTTCGCGCCCATGATGGCGTTGCGGAAACGGGCGTGGTCGCCGGCGGGGTGATAGATGTGCTCACCGATCGCGCGCGACCAAAGCTGCACCTGCGCGGTGCGCGGGAAGCGTTGTGCACGGTAATGCTCCAGCGCGACTGCGTGGTCGTCGTGATGCGACAGCATGTGCGACAGACACACCGCATCCTCCATCGCCTGGCACGCGCCTTGCGCGAAATATTGCAGCATCGGATGCGCGGCATCGCCGAGCAGCGCGACGCGGCCGTCGACCCAGCGCTCGTTCGGATCGCGGTCGCACAACACCCAGAGCCGCCAGTTCTTGCCGTGACGGATGATGTTTTGCGCACGCGCATGGACGTGCCGAAAGCCCTGCATCACCTCTTCATCGCTGACCGGCTTTCCCGCGACCGGCTCCGGCGCGTCGTTGTGATAGGTGACGACGAGGTTGAATACCTTCCAGTCCGACAGCGGATAATGCACGATATGGCATTTCGGCCCGGCCCACAGCGTCGCCGCGTTCCAGCGCAGATCCTCCGGCATCTCTTCGGTCGGGATCACCGAACGGTAGGTGGTGTGGCCGGACACGCGCGGCGGCCCATCCGATGTGACCTGCTTGCGAATGTTCGACCATAGACCATCGGCGCCGATCAGGAGCCGGCCGGTGACGCGCTCGCCATTGGCGAGGTGCGCGGTGACCGAGGCACTGTCCTGCTCGTAGCCGGTCACCTCGCTGCTGACGCGCAGCTCGATCAGTTCGTGCTCGCGGCAGGCGCGCAGGAACACGCCATGCAAATCGCCGCGATGCACCACAGCATAGGGATTGCCGAACCTGGTTCGGAACGGCTCGCGCAGATCGACATGGGTGATCTCTTCGGCGGTGAGTGCATCCATCAGGCGGAGCTGGTCGATATAGACGGCCATGCGCCGTGCGGCCTCGCCGACGCCGAGATAGTCGAAGGCATGGAATGCGTTCGGGCCGAGCTGGATGCCGGCGCCGATCTCGCCGAGCGTGGCGGACTTTTCCAGCAGGATCGAGCGAATGCCCTTCTGCGCAAGCCCGAGCGCCGCGGCAAGGCCGCCGATGCCGCCACCTGCGATCAGGACCGGGAGGTTGCTCTTTGCCATCAGCCCGACTTCCCGAGATGTTCGAGGGCGTCCTCGGCGCGCAGCGGCACGCGCGAGGCCTCGTTGTTGAGATCGACGAGCTGCGCGAGCAGCGCCATCAGCGTCTTGCGGTCGGCAGGCTTGAGCGGCTGCAGCATCCGCGCCTGGGCACGGTCAACCACGGGCATGATCTCGCGCAGCAGCGAAGCGCCCTGCCGGGTGATGGTGAGCAGCTTGACGCGCTTGTCATCGGAATCGGACTTGCGCTCGATCAGACCCTTGGTCTGCAGCCGCTCGATCACATTGCCGAGCGTGGAGCGATCGAAGGCGATCACGGCGGACAGCCGCGTCGCATCGATGCCGGGATGGGTGTGGATCGCGATCAGCGCGGCATATTGCACCGGCGTCAGGTCGAACGCCCTGCACTCCTCGACAAAAATCGAGACAGCGATCTGCTGCATCCGCCGGAACAGATAGCCGGGCGCGGTATAGACCGCGTCCATGGTAACAAGGGTTGGCTTGTTATTATTCGGCATCGCCTTGCTTGTCCGGAGCGGCGTCGGCAAACGCCCTCATTGCCTTGGCTGCGGCTTCCGCCTTGAGCAGCCGCGGAAAAGCGCTGACATCGACACCGAAACGCCGCGCATTAGCAAGCTGCGGCACCAGGCAAAGGTCGGCCAGCGTCGGCATAGCTCCAAAGCAGAACGGCCCTGCTCCGCCCGCAGCCAATATCTCGCAGGCCGAAAGCCCCTCGCGGTTAGCCCAGGCCGCCCATTCCGTTACCTTTTCTTCAGGCAGGCCAAGCTGTCGCAGCCGCGCCAGCACTTTCAGGTTTTGCACCGGATGGGTGTCGCAGGCGATGGCCTGCGCGAAGGCGCGGACTTTTGCGCGCTGCAGCGAATCCGTTGGCAATAGCGGCGGTTCTGGATGGCTCTCGTCGAGCCATTCGATGATGGCGAGCGACTGGGTCAGTATCGCGCCCGCATCGCTTTCCAATGTCGGCACCAGCCCTTGCGGATTGATTGCGAGATAGGCGGGCGCGCATTGTTCGCCTTTGCGAAGATGATGCGGCAGATGCTCAACGGTGAGCCCCTTCAGGTTCAGCGCGATCCGCACCCGATACGCGGCGCTGCTGCGGAAATAGCCGTGCAGCTTCATCGGAACCTCCCTGGTGTCTTCTGATTTTCTTCAAGTTGACGCTAGCCATATTGTCAGTATGCTGTCAATCAGCGAACAACATAGAAATGGACGGGAGGCCTGCCATGGAAGCGGTGCAGAAGACGCCGGAGCGCGAGGCGTTCTACAAGAAGATCGACGGCGAAAATCTTTCCGCGCTCTGGAACGTGATGAACGATCTGATCACGCCGGAGCCGAGGAGCGCCTGCCGGCCGCACCTGTGGAAGTTCGACCAGATCCGCGACTACATGAATGAGGCAGGCAAGCTGATCACGGCCAAGGAAGCCGAGCGTCGAGTGCTCGTGCTGGAAAACCCCGGCCTGCGCGGGCAATCGAAGATCACGACGTCGCTGTTTGCCGGCGTGCAGATGGTGGTGCCCGGCGATATCGCCCCGGCCCACCGCCACAGCCAATCGGCGCTGCGCTTCGTGCTCGAGGGCAAGGGCGCTTATACGTCCGTCGACGGTGAGCGCACCGCGATGTCGCCGGGCGATTTCGTGATCACGCCGTCGATGACCTGGCACGACCATTCCAACGAAACCAGCGAGCCGATGTTCTGGCTCGACGGGCTCGACATCCCAATGGTGCAGTTCTTCGACGCTTCCTTCGCCGAGGGCGCGAAGGAAGATCAGCAGCAGATCACAAAACCCGCCGGCGACAGCTTTGCGCGCTATGGTCACAACCTGCTGCCGGTCGACCAGAAGCGCGCGTCGAAGACGTCGCCGATCTTCAACTATCCCTACAGCTACACCCGCGAAGCGCTGGAGCGGGCCAAGGCGCGCGACGAATGGGACGCCTGTCACGGCCTGAAGCTGAAATTCTCCAATCCCGAGACCGGCGACTATGCGATGCCGACCATCGGCACTTTCATCCAGCTTCTGCCGAAGGGCTTCAAGACCGCGCGCTATCGCTCAACGGATGCGACCGTATTCGCCGCGATCGAGGGCAAGGGCCGCACCAGGATCGGCGAGCAGACCTTCGAATGGGGCCCGCGCGACCTGTTCGTGGTGCCGAGCTGGCACTGGGTCACGCATGAGGCGGATGTCGAGTCGGTGCTTTTCAGCTTCTCCGACCGCCCGGTGCAGCAGAAGCTCGACCTGTTCCGTGAAGACCGCGGCAACGCGTAAACGCCGTCTCCGTCATGGCCGGGCTTGACCCGGCCAGCCACGCCTTTGGCGCAACAGGAGAGCAAGAGCGTGGATGCCCGGGACAAGCCCGGGCATGACGGCTGTGGTGGAGCGGAACCACCTCTCATCGCCAGTGGAGCAACCTCGCCTCAAGCAAATTGATCAGCTTCCCCACTGCGAGCCCGAACAGCGACAGGATCACGACGCCGGCGAGCAGTTGATCGGTCTGCATCAGATTGCCGGCCTGCAGCACGAAAGCGCCGATGCCGTACTGCGCGCCGATCATCTCGGCGCTCACCACCAATAGCAGCGCGACCGAGGCGGTGATGCGAAAACCCGCCAGGATCGAGGGCAGCGCGCCCGGCCAGATCACGCGCCGCACGATGGCATGAAACGGCACGTTGAAGCTTTGCGCCATGCGGATCAGATTGCGCGGCACAGCATCGACGCCGCTATAGACCGAGATCGCTGTGGAGAAGAACACCCCGAGCGCGATGGTCGCGATCTTGGGCTCCTCGCCGATCCCGAGCCAGAGGATCAACAGCGGCAGCAGCGCGATCTTCGGAATCGGAAACAGCGCCGAGATGAAGGTGATGCCGACGCCGCGTGCCAGCGTCGACAGGCCGATCGCGAAACCGACGATGACGCCGGCCACCGTGCCAAGCAGCCAGCCAACGCCGATCCGCATCACCGACCAGCCGAGATGCTGCCAGAGCGCGCCCGACATCGCGAGCTTATAGGTCGCGACCGCGATCGCCGATGGCGGGGGCAGGAACAGCGGATTGACCCATCCGGCACTGCCCGCCAGTTGCCACAGTGCGATGACGAGCGCGAGCGCGATCCAGCCCGACGCGCGCCCCGTGCTCGGCGTGAAGCCGGCGCCGCGAAACGCGACCGGCCGCGGCTTGGCGTCGATATCCGATGGTGTCTCTGGTGGCGCGCGCTCAAGCATGCTGCACCTCGCGCTCGGCATCGATCGCTTCCTCGCGGATCAGCGACCACAGCTCGTCCTGCAGCACCAGCAGTTTTTCGCGCACGTCCCTGTCGCCGCGCTCGCTGCGCGTCATCGCAATGGGCACGACTTTGCGGATGCGTCCGGGCCGGCGCGACAGCACCACGATGCGGTCTGCAAGCCGCACCGCTTCCTCCAGATTATGCGTGACATAGACTGCGCCCATTGCGCCGTCGGCAAGCAGGCGGACGAAATCCTCCATCAGGAGTTCGCGCGTCTGCGAATCCAGCGCCGAGAGCGGCTCGTCCATCAAGAGGATTGCCGGCTTTACGGCGAGCGCCCTCGCAATGCCGACGCGCTGGCGCATACCGCCGGAAAGCTGTTTTGGGTAGGTCCCACGAAAATCGAAAAGCCCGGTGCGGCGGAGCGCATCATCGACGATGCCGCGGCGCTCCGCAGCACTGAGTGCCGCATGCTCGAGCGGGAACGCGACGTTCTCCTCGACCGTGCACCAGGGCAGCAGCGCAAAATCCTGGAACACGAAGGTCAGCGGATTGAGGCTGTCCTTCGGTGGCGCACCGCGCAGCTCGGCCGCGCCGCCGCTCGGCCGCAACAGGCCGCCGAGGATCGAGAGCAGCGTGCTCTTGCCGCAGCCGGAGGGGCCGACAATCGCAACCACCTCGCCCGCCCGCACCGTGAACGAGACGTCGTCGAGCACGTCGAGCGTGTCGAAGCGGTGGCTGATATGGTCGGCGATCAGGTCCATCTGGCTCTTGCTTGGCTCCGCACTTCGTTCTCGCTCGTCATGCCCGGGCTTGTCCCGGGCATCCACGTCTTTCTTTCCCTGGCCACAAAGTGCGTGGATGGCCGGGACAAGCCCGGCCATGACGGCGACTACGGTATCAATCCGGCTTCACATGTTCCTTCGCGATGATGCTGTCCGCATCAAAACCCTTGTCGACAAAGCCCTGCTCCTGCAGCCAGGAAATCTGGTTGGCGACGTTGTTGACGTCGAGCTTGCCGTCGGGATCGATATAGGCGCAATTGCCCACCACCTGCTCAACTGGCAGATTTGTGTATTTGGCGATGATGTCGAGCAGCGGTTTTGTCTTTTCGTTGATCGGTGCTGTGCCGTTCTTCATCGCGGCCAGGATCACGTCGTGATATTCGCGGTCGGCCTTCACCAAAGCTGCAAGCAGTTTCGTCACCAGCGCCTTGTTTGAAAGCGTCCTTGGCGAAGCGAACACAGCGCCAAGCTGCCACGGCGTCTCGTCGCCGACCCAGCCGAGGAGTTTGGCGCCGTTCGTCTCCATCAGCGGGCGCGCGGTCGAGACCGGCAGCAGCGCCGCATCGACGGTTTCGCCCTTCAGCGCGGCGGCCGCGTTCGAGAGCGATTGCAGCGGCACCACCTTCACGTCCGCAAGCTTGAAGCCATATTTGTCGGCGAGCAGGCCGAGCGAATAATGAAAGCTGGAGCCGACCTGCGTCACCGCCACGCGCTTGCCCGCAAGATCCTTCGGCGTCTTCAGCCCGGCCGCATAGGCGTTGTTTGAGGCGAAATAGCCGATCAAGGGGTACCCGGCCTTCTCGCGGCTCATGCCGCCGATCACCTTCAGCGTGCCCTTGCCGGCGAGATTGTAGAGCCCGGCGGTGAAGGCGGTGACGCCGAAATCGACATCGCCCGAAGTGGTGGCGACCGCGATCGGCTGCGCCGCGTCAAAGAATTTCAGTTCAACATCGAGCCCGGCCTCGCGGAAATAGCCCTTGTCCTGCGCGATGAACACCGGCGCCGAGGACGACAGCCGGAGCACGCCGATCTTGGCCTTCAGCAGCTCATCGGCCCGCGCTGTCCCGCTCGCCGTCAGCGCCAGCAGGCCCGCAAGCGCAAGCCGCACAAAACCCTTCATCCACTTTCTCCTCACAATCCGTCAGGAACTTTCTGCTCGCGCCCGATGAAGGCGCCCTGCTGTTTCAGTCCCTGTTGCAGCCTGTCTACAGCGATGTCGCGCGGCCTGGTATTGCCGGACAGCGCCAGCGCGGCGGCCGAGCCTGCCGCTTCCCCCATGGCAAAGCAGGCGCCGGAGACCCGTGCCGCCGACTGTCCCTCATGGGTCATCGAGGCGCAGCGCCCGGCAATGAGGAGATTGTCGACGCATTCAGGCACCAGCATGCGATAGGGCAGTTCGTTGAAGCCGCGCGATTCCGGGATCGGCGGGAACTTGAAGATGACATCGCCGGCGACATGCGCCTCGATCGGCCAGCCGTTGACGCCGATGGAATCCTCGAACGAGGCGCAGCCGAGCACATCCTCGACGCTGAGTTTGTAACCACCGACCACGCGCCGCGTTTCGCGGATGCCGAGCTGCGGCGGCAGGTCGACGATGTAGGAATTCTCGAAGCCCGGCACCGTGCGCAGGAATTCGAACGCCTGGATCGCCTGGCGGCGGCCGTCGATCTCGCCGCGGGTAAGGTCATCGGGCTCGAGGCCATTGACGGCCGAGCCGTCCTCGCGCGCAAGCTGGGTGAAGTTCACCCGCCATTCGATCTGCGAGCGCTGCGGCCGCACGATGGCGGCCTTGCGCGGAAACTGGTGGGTACCGGCGGCTTCCGCCTTTTCCATCAGCGCCGGGATCGTGCGCCAGGCGTCCCCGGCCTTTTCGGGGTCGATGCCGTTGAGACGGAACATCATGGAGGGGTAGAGCATGCTGCCCTGCTCATCGCCAATCTCGTACGGCGCGCCGGCCCAGGCGGCGAGATCGCCGTCACCTGAGCAATCGATGAAGATGCTGGCCAGCACCGCGCGGCGGCCAGCCTTAGTCTCTACCATCAGCGCGCCGATGCGCTTCTCGCCATCCATCACGACGCCGGCACCGAGCGCATGGAAAAGGATATCGACCTTGTGGCTCGCCAGGAGATCGTCGGCCGCGATCTTGTAGGCCGCGGTGTCATAGGCCTGCGCCAGGATCTTGCCGAGGATCAGATGCGGCTTGTTCAGCCCGCCGAGACGGTCGATTCGATCCAGCAGGTCGGAGGCGATGCCCTGCACCACCCGATGCGCTTCGCCGTGGACATTGGCGTGCAATCCGCAAAAGTTGGTCACGCCCGCGGCGGTGCCCATGCCGCCGAGAAAGCCGTAGCGCTCGATCAGGAGCGTGCGCCGCCCCGCACGCGCTGCCGCAACCGCTGCCGCGATCCCGGCAGGCCCACCGCCGAGCACCGCGACTTCATATTCGCCATAGATCGGCACGCGCCGTGCGGGTTCGTCGATCGTCTTTGGCACGCTTGCTTCCCGGAAGTGACCCGCCATCATGACGGGCTGGAGGATTTTGTTATCGCAACAACGGGCTAGCAAAGAAAGCTCGGTCAGGAAATGGCTCGCGCGCAAAGTTGATGTTGCTCGCGTTTCACGGAACTGAGACAAGGGGCCGGTAAAGGACGGGCGACATGAAACTCCTCAGCCTCATAACCCTCGGCCTTCTGGTCGGCTTCGCCCCTCCCTCGGCAGCGGTCGAGCAATGCCGGTTCATCCAGGCGAAAGCCGAGCGGGAAGCCTGCTACGAGCGGCAGGCCGTGGCGCTCGAGGCCAAGCGCAAGCCGGAGCCGGTCTACGACAGCAAGCCGATGGAATCGCTGCAGCAGATGCGGCGGGATGACGAGGAAGTCTACAAGAGCTTGCGCAGCATCTGCCGCGGCTGCTGAGCGGCGTCGACGGTACTTCCCCCTCTCCCCATTCTTACGGGGGGAGGGTTGGGGCGGCCTCCGCAAACACCGTGACAGATGGAATCGCGGGGGGCTCCCCCTCACCCGGATCGCATCTGCGATGCGATCCGGCCTCGCGAAGCGGAATTCGCCTCCCGGTTCGAGAACAAATATCGCTAGGCGGAAAATGCCGGAACCAGGTCTGCCCTCGCGCAAATGAGCCTTGTGCTTTGGCGGAGAGGGAGGCAGAACAACCTGATGCACCAAGGCAAATCCGGAGCTCACATCGGTGGCTGACAATCGGCCTGCGGCCTCGATCGAGGCCGTCGAAAGCGGCCTCGCCGCGCAAGGCTATATCGCGAGCCGGCAGATCGCGACCGCGGTTTATCTGTCGCAGGAAATCGAGAAACCGATCCTGGTCGAAGGGCCCGCGGGCGTCGGCAAGACCGAGCTGGCGAAGGCGATCGCCGCCTGGCGCGGCATGAAAATGATCCGCCTGCAATGCTACGAGGGCCTCGATGAGGCCAAGGCGCTGTATGAGTGGAAATACGCCAAACAGCTCCTCTACACCCAGATCTTGAAGGACAAGCTCGGCGAGGTGCTGGGCGGCGCGCAGACGCTGCATCAGGCGCTGGACCAGCTCCACACCTTCGGCGACGTGTTCTTCTCCAAGGAGTTCGTCGAGCCGCGGCCGCTGCTGCAGGCGCTGGAGCAACCGGCGGGCTGCGTGCTCCTGATCGACGAGATCGACAAGTCGGACGCCGAGTTCGAGTCGCTGCTCCTCGAAATCCTCAGCGATTTCCAGGTCACCATTCCCGAGCTCGGCACGGTTTCGGCGATCGCGCCGCCGACCGTGATCCTGACCTCCAACAGCGAGCGCGATCTCGGCGACGCCCTAAAGCGGCGCTGCCTGCATCTGCATATCGGCTTTCCCGAACAGAAGCTGGAAGAACGCATCGTCGAGAGCCGCGTGCCCGGCATCTCGCAGACGCTGCGCCGGCAGATGGTCGGCTTTATTCATGAAATCCGCACCCTCGACCTGAAGAAGTTGCCGTCGGTCAGCGAGACCATCGACTGGGCGCGCGTGCTGGTGCTGCTGCAGGCGACCGAGCTCGACCACGAGATCGTCAAGGACACGCTGAACGTCCTGCTCAAATACGAGGCCGACATCGAGGCCGCGCAGCCGCAACTCACCACCTTCATCGCCAAGGCGTCGCGGCAGGGCGTGTTCGGGTAGACGCCATGCGCGAGAACCTGCATCGGTTCCTTCGTGCCGCGCGCGGAGCCGGGGTCCGGGTCTCGCCTGCCGAAAGCATCGATGCGATGCGCGCGGTCTCAAAGGTCGGCTTTGCCGATCGCGGCGTCCTGCGCGACACTTTCCTGCTGACGCTTGCGAAGTCGCAGGACGAGAAGCGCGCGCTCGGCGAATGTTTTGATCTGTTCTTCAGCCAGCCCGAGCCGGCGCAGGATACGGCGCAGGACGAGAGCAAGTCGGACGATGCCGAGCGGGCGGATTCAAGCGCTGGCTCCGATTCCTCGAGCGAAAGCGGCAGCGGCGATCAGGCCCAGAATCTTGGCCCCCTCGCGCAGATGCTGCTGTCGCAGGACCGTAATGCGATAGCGGCGGCGATCGCGAACGCCTCCGGCGCGGCCTCGCTCTCAAACATCAGATACTTCACCCAACGCGGCATCTTCTCGGGCCGCATCCTGGACGCCATGGGCATCCAGCGCCTGCGCGACGATCTCGACAACCTGACCGCGACCAATCCGGCATTGGCCGAGCGGCTGCAGGCGGCACTCGACGGATTGCGCGGCACCGTCCGCGACACGGTCTCGCAGGCGCTTCTGCTCTACGGCCGCGAGGAGGCCGAGAACCTGCGCAACGAGATCCTGCGCAATGCGCCGCTCGCCCGGATTGAGCCGCGCCAGGTCGAGCAGATGCGCGCGCTGATCCGCCAGATCGCCAGCCGCCTGCGCGAACGCTACTCCAAGCCGCGCAAGCGCCAGCGCCGCGGCCATCTCGACGTGCGCCGCACGCTGCGGCGAAACGCGGCCTGGGGTGGCGTGCCCTTCCTGACCGCCTGGAAGCGCAAGCACCGCGACCGGCCGAAGATCGTCGCGCTCTGCGACGTCTCCGGCTCGGTCGCGCGCGTGTCCGATTTCTTCCTGCTGTTGATCCACTCGCTGCACGAAGTGGTCGACGATGTCCGCTCCTTTGCCTTCTCCGGCCATCTGATCGAGGTGAGCGACATATTGGAGGACAAATCGCCTGAGGCGGCGATGGCCGAGATCATGTCGAAGGTCGGCTTCGGCTCTTCCGACTATGGCAATTCGCTTGCCGATTTCGAGAAGGGCTGGATGGACACGATCACGCCGCAGACCACCGTGATCGTGCTCGGGGACGCCCGCAGCAACAACCTCGATCCGCGCGCCGACATCTTGCGCCGCATCGCCGAGCGTTCGAAACGCCTGGTCTGGCTCAACCCCGAGGGACGCATGACCTGGGGCTTCGGCGATTCGGAAATGCCGCGTTACGCCACCTTCTGCAGCGTGGTGCGCCAATGTGCCACCGCCCAGCAGCTCGAACGCGCGGTCTCCGATATCGTCGCGACTTATCAATAAACCGCGGGCGGCGTGAAACGTTGCGCGACGCTGGCGCGGCGAACGCCACCTCTCCCCTTGTGGGAGAGGTCGGAATTCAAGCGCAGCTTGAATTCCGGGTGAGGGGTCTGCCTCCGCGAGCACAGTGCGTGGAGAGAGACCCCTCACCCGCATCGCATTCCGCTTCGCTGCATGCGATACGGCCTCTCCCACAAGGGGAGAGGCGCGTCCGAACAAGTAGAGACGGCGCGCACGATGTCAGCGCGATACTCTTACCGTTCACGCGTCGATCGCGTCTTTGATGCGTTTGCGCGTCAGCGGCAGGTTGCGCAGACGTTTGCCGGTGGCGTGGGCGATGGCGTTGGCGATCGAGGCTGCGGCGGGGCCCTGACCGGTCTCGCCGCTGCCGAGGGCCGGCTGGCCAGGGCGGTTGATGATGTGGACATCGATGCGGTCAGGCACCGCGTCGAAGCGCAGGATCGGATAGGTCTGCCAGTCGATGCTGGTGATCCTGGTGTCGTCGAAGCTGACGCTCTCATACAGCGTCCAGCTCATCGATTGCATGATCGCGCCCTCGATCTGGTTGGTCAGCCCGTCCGGATTGACGACCTGCCCGGAATCGACAGCGGCGACCGCGCGCAGCAGCCGCGCACGTCCGGTCTCGCGATTGACTTCGACTTCCGAAGCGATGGCGCAATGGGCCGCAAGGTTCTTGTAACGCGCGAAGGCAAAGCCGTAGCCGCGGCCGGCTTGCGGTTTCTGATCTCGCGTCCAGCCAAATTCCTGCGCGGCCTTTTCGATGACGTCGCGTCCGCGCGCGTCCTCGAGATGCCGCAAGCGAAACTCGACCGCATCGGCGCCGGCGAGCCCGGCAAGCTCATCCATGAAGCTCTCGATCGAGAACACATTGTGATAGGCGCCGAGCGCGCGCATCGCCGAAATCCGCAGCGGCATCGCTGGAATGAAATGATGCACCACGTGCGCGTTGGCAAAATTGTAGAGCGGGATCGCGTTGCGGTCGCCGCCGCCTTCCGGCAAAGGCAACGGCTTTGGCGGCGGAACGGCAAAGCCCTGCGCCATGTGCTGCGCAGCAAGCAGCGTGCCGGCGTTGCCCGGCCGCATCGAATGGGTGTTGCTCCACACCGCAAAATTCCAGTCGGCGATGCGGCCATCGGCGTCGAGCGAGGCCTTCAGCTTCGTCACCATCGCCGGCCCGAACGGCTCCCAGGCGTGTTCCTGCTCGCGCATCCACTGCACGCGCACCGGCCGCCCGGGCAGCGCCCGCGCGATCAGCGCAGCGTCGGCCGCGACATCGTCGGCGCCGTTATGGCCGTAGCAGCCGGATCCCTCGACATGGATCAGGCGGACGCTCGCGGGCGGCATCCGCAGCATCTCCGCAATCGCCTGGCGGTCGGGATAGACGCCCTGGGTGTGCGTCCAGACCGTCATCGCGTCGCCGACAAAATGCGCCACGGCGCAGGATGGTCCGATCGAGCCATGCGACTGATAGGGGCGCGTGTAAGTAGCCTCGAGGGTCTTTTGGCCGGAGACGGAAGGATCGCTGCGATTGAAGATGGTGGAATCCTGGGAGGGCAGGCTGGTGATCACATTGAGCAAATCATCCTGCCTTGGCAGGCTCGGGCTTTCCTTCCATTTCGCGGCGGCGGCGAGCGCGTTCATCGCCTTGACCGCCTGAAATTCCTTGTCCGCGACCACCGCAAGGAAATTGCCATCGCGCACGACCTTGACGACTCCGGGCAGTTTCTCGACGGCCGAGCTATCGCATTCGACAAGCTGCGCGCCATAGCTCGGCGGCCGCACCACACGCGCATGCACCATGCCGGGTAGCCGCATGTCCTGCACATAGGCTTCACCGCCCGTGACCTTTGCCGGGATATCCACGCGCGGCACGGGGCGGCCCATGATCTTGAAAGTCGCCGGATCTTTCAATTTCGATTGCGGCTGCGCCTGCACATGAAGCATGTCGGCAGCGACCAGTTCACCGTAGGTGAGCCGCCTGCCATCCCGAGCAACGACCGCGCCGTTGTCGGTCTTCAGGCTCTCGGCGGCGAGGGCGAACCGCCGCGCCGCCTCCGCGATCAGGAGTTCGCGCACCTGCGCGGCGGCATTCAGGATCGCGGTGCCGGAATCCTGCATCGAGTGGCTGCCTGAGGTATAACCCTCGTTGGCCGTGAGTTGCGTGTCCGCGGTGACGACGTGGATCGCTTGGAAGGCCACATCGAGCTGTTCGGCGGCGATCTGCTGGAACGCCGTCTTGAATCCCTGCCCCAGCTCGACCTTGCCCGTCAAGGCGGTGATGCGGCCATCGGAATCGATGCGGAGCCAGGAATCGAGATAAGGCGCGGTCGCGAGGCTGCCCGGCCGCTTTGCAGCCGCCGGCGCTCCTTCTTGCGCGAACGCGCGGCTTAGCGAGAAGCTGACAATGAGGGCGCCGCCACCCTGCAGCACGCGGCGGCGATCGAGGATGACAGGCGCATTCATTGGCCGCTCCTCTCGTTTGCGGATGCATCCGCCGTATCCATCAATCGCGCGGCGCGATGCACCGCGCGCAGGATGCGCATATGGGTGCCGCAACGGCAAAGATTGGGTTGCAGCTCGGCACGGATCTGCGCATCGGTCGGCTTTGGATTCCTGAGCAGCAGCGCCTGCGCCCGCATCATCATGCCGGCGATGCAATAGCCGCATTGCGCCGCCTGCTCCTCCATGAAGGCGCGCTGGATCGGCGCCGGTGCGGACACGGTGCCGAGACCTTCCAGCGTCGTCACCTGCTTGCCCTCGAGCAGCACCAGCGGCGTCACGCAGGACAGCACGGCCCTGCCATCGACGATGACGGTGCACGAGCCGCATTGGCCGAGCCCGCAGCCGAACTTGGCAGCGTTGAGCTTCAGGTCGTCGCGCAGCACGTAGAGCAGCGGCGTATCCGGATCGGCATCGATGTGATTTTCCTGGCCGTTGACCTTCAATGTCATCATGGCTGGTCTCGCTGCGAAGGGTCGGCCGGCGCATTGCGCGGCCCAATGGAAGTCTGGAGAAGCGCGGTCTGGGTGCGGCGCGCATCCGCAACGGTCTTTTCAACGTCAGTCCAGGGCTGTTCCTTGCTGAAACGCGTGCGCAGGTAATTGAGGAGCGAAGTAACCTGCGCGTCGGTCATGCTGTCGGCGAAGCCCGGCATGATCGGACTGCGTTCGCCCGCCACCGCCGGAACGCCGGCCAAAATGAGATTGGCGAGGTTGCGGGGATCAGGACTGGTGACCGCAGTGCTCAGCGCAAGGTTGACGCCGCCATAAGGCAGCGGCCGGCCGGATTCATGGCAGGAGGCGCAGGCCGCGACGTAGATCGCGGCACCCGTCGGGTCTCCTTGCGCAGGTGCCGATTCGGCTTGGGCGAGCACAGCGCTGCGATCGCGTTCCGGCTTCGCCGCGCCGGAGACGTCCGTCATATAGATGGCGATGGCGCGCACGTCGCTATCGGGCACCGTGGAGAGGTTGCTCACCACTTCGGCCATCGGCCCGCGTGCGGTGCCATGATCGGGATGCCAGCCGTTGCGCAAATAGGCATAAAGCGACTCCGTGTTCCACGGCACCGGCGCATGCGCGCGGTCGTTAAGGGCATAAGCGTGCCAATTGTCGGCCTCGCCGCCGGCAAATTGCGCGCTCACGCGCTCGGCGCCCAGCGCATTGCGCGGCGTGTGGCAGGCGCCGCAATGGGCAAGGCCGTCGACCAGATAGGCGCCGCGGTTCCATTCGGCGCTCTTTGCCGGATCCGGCTGGAATGTCTCGCGGCGCAGGAACAGCAGTTTCCATCCGGCGATGATGGGCCGCTGATCCAGCGGAAAGACGAGTTCGTCCGGCCGGGCCACCGCATGCACCGGCGGCCGGGTCATCAGGAACGCATAAAGCGCCCGGTCGTCCTCATCGGTGACATTGGTGAAGTGGTCATAGGGGAAGGTCGGATAGAGATGCTGGCCCTCGCGATTGACGCCGCTGCTCATGGCGCGGCCGAACGCCTCTTCCGACCACCTGCCGATGCCGGTCTCCGGATCCGGCGTGATGTTGGAGGAGAAGACCACACCGAACGGGGTCGGGACCGGCACGCCGCCGGCAAAATCCTGGCCGCCACGCACGGTGTGACAGCTACTGCAATTTCCCAGTGCAGCGAGCTCGCGGCCACGCTTGACAACGGCCGGATCGAACGATGCCGGTGGCGGCGGTTCGATCGCGGCGATTGCGGGTTGCCACACGATCGCAAAGGCCGCCACTGCGCCTGCGGCCAGCGCGACAGCGACAATGCCTGCGATGATCCGTGGCGATCTCGCCATGCCGGCCATTTGAGTTTGTGGTTGGACCGTGTTTTAACACGGATATCCCGGCATCGTTCGCCGGCGGGGCTCCCGATCACCGCTTCTTGACTGCGTCTGAAACCGACATGGATTCTGTCCTCAACCGTCCGTCCGGCGAGACCAGCGATGCGCTTGCCGTGCTCAATTCCGTGTTCGGCCTCACCGCGTTCCGGGGCGCGCAGGAAGAGATCGTTCGGCATGTGACCGATGGCGGCAATTGCCTGGTGCTGATGCCGACCGGCGGCGGCAAATCGCTCTGCTACCAGTTGCCGTCGCTGCTGCGCGAGGGCTGCGGCATCGTGATCTCGCCGCTGATCGCGCTGATGCGCGACCAGGTCGCGGGCCTCACCGAGGCCGGCGTCAACGCGGCGGTGCTGAACTCGACGCTGTCGCCGCAGGAAGCAGGCGAAGTCGAGCGCCGCCTGATCGCAGGCGATCTCGATCTGCTCTACGTCGCGCCGGAGCGGCTGGTGACGCCGCGCTGCCTCAGTCTGCTCGCGCAGGCGAAGATCGCGCTGTTTGCGATCGACGAGGCCCATTGCGTCTCGCAATGGGGCCATGATTTCCGGCCCGAATATATCGGCCTTTCCGTGATCGCCGAGCGCTTTCCCGACGTGCCGCGGATGGCGCTCACCGCGACCGCCGACGAACTGACCCGCGAGGAGATCGCCGAACGGCTGTCACTCACCGACGCGCCGCGCTTCGTGTCGAGTTTCGACCGACCGAACATCCGCTACGAGATCATCGACAAGGTGAATTCGATGGCGCAGTTGAAGGCGTTCATCACCGAGCGGCATGCGGGCGAGGCCGGCGTGGTCTATTGCCTGTCGCGCGCCAAGGTGGAAGACGTCGCAGCCTCGCTCAGCGCGGCCGGCATCCCGGCGCTGCCTTATCACGCCGGGCTGGAGCCCAGCGTGCGCGCACGCAACCAGGACCGCTTCATCAATGAGGACGGCATCGTCGTCGTCGCCACGGTTGCTTTCGGGATGGGCATCGACAAGCCGGACGTGCGCTTCGTCGCCCATCTCGATCTGCCGAAGAGCATCGAAGCCTATTACCAGGAGACCGGCCGCGCGGGGCGCGACGGCAAGGCGTCCAGCGCGTGGATGGCTTATGGCCTCTCCGATATCGTGCAGCAGCGCCGCATGATCGACGAGTCCACCGGCTCGGATGCCTATAAGCGCGTCTCGATCGGCAAGCTCGATTCGCTGGTGGCGCTGGCGGAAACCGTGGGCTGCCGCCGGCGGCGCCTGCTGGCCTATTTCGGCGAGACGCTGACAGAAGAGAATTGCGGCAATTGCGACAATTGCCTGTCGCCGCCGCGCGTCCGCGACGGCAAGATCCTGGCGCAGAAAATGCTGTCCTGCGTCTACCGCACCGGCCAGCGCTTCGGGGCCATGCACCTGATCGACGTGCTGGTCGGCCGCCTCACCGAGCGCGTAACCCAGTTTGGGCACGACAAGCTCTCGGTGTTCGGCGTCGGCCGCGAGCTCAACGAGAAGCAGTGGCGCGCGGTGCTGCGCCAGCTTGTCGCGATGGGGCATCTTTGGGCCGACGGCGAGGCTTTCGGCGCGCTGAAACTGACGGAGAGCGCGCGCGGCGTCCTCAAGGGCGAGACTGAAGTTCTCTTGCGCGAGCAGGCGGAAGGCGCGCGCAACCGCGCCGTCCGTTCCAAGTCGCGGCGCGGCGAGCTAGCGCCGGTCGCGACCGGCCAGGGCAAGGCAGCGAACCCCGCGCTTCATGCCGCGCTACGCGCCTGGCGTTCCGAGGTGGCGCGGCAGCGGGGCGTGCCGGCCTATGTCGTGCTGCACGATTCCACCATCGACGGCATCGCCGCCGTGCGCCCGACGACGCTCGACCGGCTTCGCGGCATCGCCGGAATCGGCGACAAGAAGCTCGAGCATTACGGCGACGAGTTGGTTGCGGTGGTGAAGAGGACTGAGGGATAAGTCCTCGATCTGGGCGTTAGGTGGCGACGTTCCCGTTTGCTAGGGTGGCGGCGATGCACGAATTGGGCCTTCAGGACTTGATCAAGCGGATCGGCGCCGAGCATGTCCGGCGGCGGCTGAACGACGAGACCGAGCATGAGGCTCAACTGTTCGGCCAGGGTACGCTGTTCTTCAACCTGGAGAACTCGCTGCTTGCGCCGGGCGTCATCGCGACGGCGCTGAAAGTCACCGGGCTGTACGGCCGCGCGCGGCAGAACGCGGACCTCGTGTGCATCAGGCGCAACGAACTTGCCTCGACCGTGCTGCCGAAGAGCTTTGACGGTTTCACTCTCCTGCATATCAGCGACCTGCACGCCGACATGAGCGCTGGCGCCATGCGGCGGCTGCCCGGCATGGTCGCCGATCTCGCCTACGACATCTGCGTGCTGACCGGTGACTATCGCGGCCAGACCTTTGGTCCCTTCGACAAGAGCCTTGACTATCTTGCGCCGGTGATCGCGGCTTTGAAGCCGCCGGTCTACGGCATCCTCGGCAATCACGACTCGATCCGAATGACGCCGGCATTGGAGGCAATGGGCATCCGGATGTTGTTCAACGAGTGCGAGGCGATCCGGCGCGGCGGTGAAGCGATCTATCTCGCCGGCGTCGACGATGCGCATTTCTATCGCGCCGACGACATCGGCAAGGCCGCCGCTCCGATTCCAGGCGACGCCTTCTCAATCCTGCTTTCGCATACGCCGGAAGTGTACCGGGCGGCGGCAGCCGCAAGCTTTGACCTGATGCTGAGCGGGCACACCCATGGCGGCCAGCTCTGCCTGCCCGGCGGCATCGCGATCAAGCTCGAAGCCTGGCTGCCGCGCAAGTTCGGCGCCGGCGCCTGGCGCTACGGCAAGATGGCCGGCTACACCTCGGTGGGCGCCGGCACCAGCCTGCTGCCGGTTCGCCTCAACTGCCCGGCGGAGATCACGCTGCACACGTTGCGACGGGCGGAGTGACGCGCAGGCGCGCGTCAGAGCGAGAGCCGATCAGATTGAAGCGGTTACGGATTGGCTTCACCTCTCCCGCTTGCGGGGGAGGTCGGCGCGCAAGCGCCGGGTGGGGCTCTCTCCACTCGGGGAGTCCCAATGCGGAGGCACCCCCACCCCAGCCCTCCCCCGCAAGCGGGAGAGGGAGTGCAGCTTCACCGCGGCTACGGTTCAACCTGATTCGAATCATGCGTTGGACTAATTGCCCGGCTTCTTCGCGCTGGCGTTTTGCTCATTCGCCGTGCAGGAGATCAGAAGCGTGAAGCCGCGGGCACTTTTGGCGATCTCGGCCGTCTCCTTCTTCATCTCGCGCCGCTCGGTGACCCGGTACATCACGACGCTGTTGTCGAGGAAGTCCCTGAGCGCGCCGGTCTTGATGGCGAAGTTGATATTCTCGGGGATGTTGCCGGTTGCCCGCGCGACCTTGAGCGCGTTCAGCTTGGCTGCGACCACGCCGACCAAAGCGCCGGTGAAGTCGAGCAGCGGCCCGCCGCTATTGCCCGGCTGCACCGCCGCGCTGATCTGCAAATGGCGGGTGTCGTTGAAGATGCCGCTCAGCGAACTAACGATGCCGGTGGTCACCGTGAAATCGGACGTCAAGAGCCCGTGAAAGGGATAGCCGATCGCGATCACGCCATCCCCGGTTTGCACGGAATTTTCCCTGATCACCGCGGCCTCCTTGAACGGGGTCGGCGCCTGCAGCAGTGCGAGGTCGTTGGTCTCGTCGCTGGAAACCAGCCGCAGCTTGACGGGTGCCTCGCCGCTGAGATTGCCCGTGATCTCGCCGCAGCCATCGATGACATGGTGATTGGTGACCACGTGACCATTGCTGGAGATCACGATGCCGGTGCCGGTCTGGCCCCTGGCCTGCTTCGGTGCGCCAGCATTGGGTGCGGCGGCACTCGGCGCGGCCGGCGTTGATGGGGCCGGCTTCGGCGGTGCGACCGCGAACTCACCGGCATTGGCGAGCCCGTTCTTCCTGACGCTTTCGACGCAAGTGACCAGCGCGGGCAATAGCTGCGCGGTCTGGTTCAGGTTGAACTGGAAGAGCTGGCCCTCGGCGAACGCGCTCATCGTCCGCGCCTTGCGGAATTGATTGATCAGCGCCGAATTGAGCGGCATGTCGACCGCCACGAGCTGTGCCCCAAGCGGCCGCCCATACACGTTGAAGGGCTGCTGGCCGTCAAAGGTCAGCGTCATCGGAAAGGATTCGCCGGCCGTCAACCGCCAGCCCTGATGGGAAAATCCCAGGCGCCAATTGCCGCGGGCGTCGATCAGGACCAGAAAATAAATGCCGCTCTGGTAGGAGGCACCGGCGGCGCAATGAGTGAAGTTGCCGCTGTTGTCGTCGGTATAGGCGCCGCCCTGCCAGTTGCCTATCGCGATCGAGCCATACGGCCCGCGCGCATGCGACGACGTCACGGACAAAACAACGCACGCGGCCGCGACAACCGCGCTGATCGCAAACCTCATACTTCACTCCCCAGCCAGCGCCCCATCATAGGAAGCTTCGCAAGTCATCCGCAAGTTGCGCGCGCAATGTTCCTATTTTGTTCTTTGAATCAAAATCCGTCAACCACAAAGTGTTTCCCGTAGCCCGGATGGAGCGAAGCGCAATCCGGGCTACGGCAGTGGGGTGGATGCCGTCACCCATTTCGGAACGTGTAAGCATACCCATTGATCGCCGGCGCGCCGCCGAGATGGGCGTAGAGCACACGTGAGCCGGCCGGGAAGAAGCCTTTCTGCACGAGGTCGATCATGCCCTGCATGGATTTGCCCTCATAGACGGGGTCGGTGATCATGCCTTCCAGCCGTGCACACAGCCGGATCGCTTCCTTGGTCGCGTCCGACGGCACGCCATAGGCGGGATAGGCGTAATCCTCGAGCAGCACCACATCGTCCTCGACGATCTCGCGGCCGAGCTCGACGAGAGCGGCGGTATTGCGTGCGATCGAGAGCACTTGCGACTTCGTCTGCGCCGGCGTGAAGGAGGCATCGATGCCGATCACGTTTCGCGCGCGGCCGTCGGCGGCGAAGCCGACCAGCATGCCGGCATGGGTCGAGCCGGTCACGGTGCAGACCACGATGTAGTCGAAGCTGAAGCCCAGCTGCTTCTCCTGCGCCCGCACCTCCTCGGCGAAGCCGACATAGCCGAGCCCGCCATATTTGTGCACGGAGGCGCCAGCCGGAATCGCATAGGGCTTGCCGCCCGCGGCCTTCACCTCCTCGATCGCCTGCTCCCAGCTCTTGCGGATGCCGATATCAAAGCCGTCATCGACCAGCCGCACGTCGGCGCCCATCACGCGGCTGAGCAGGATGTTGCCGACACGGTCATAGACCGCGTCCTCATGCGGCACCCAGCTTTCCTGCACCAGGCGGCACTTCATGCCGAGCTTGGCGGCGACGGCCGCGACCATGCGGGTGTGGTTCGACTGCACGCCGCCGATCGAAACCAGCGTGTCAGCGTTGGACGCGATCGCATCAGGAATGATGTATTCCAGCTTGCGCAATTTATTGCCGCCGAAGGCGAGCCCCGAATTGCAGTCCTCGCGCTTGGCAAAGATCTCGACCTTGCCACCGAGATGCTTCGACAGCCGCTCCAGTTTCTCGATATGCGTCGGCCCGAAGGTGAGCGGATAGCGCGCGAATTTTTCCAGCATCGTGGTCCCCCTTGATGGCGTGGTCTCGATGCGGATTCCTAGCACCGGCTGCGCGAAAGGTGCTCTCTATTTCGATTGACTGCTTTATGCTCTGCTACGCCAAATGTGCGTTCATGCCGCCATTTCTCTCACAGACCGGCTGAATAACGAAGGAATCTTCCATGACTGCCAAGCTCGATCGCATCGACCTCAAGATCCTGCGATTGCTGCACAAGAACGGCCGTCGGCGACATGGAAGATTTCAACCGCATCCACGGCGAGCAATTGATCGCGCTGCCTGGCGTCCGGCAGACGCGAACCTTCTTCGTGATGAAGGAGGTGGTGGACAATGCACCGCTGGAGTTTTGAACCGGATCGGCCGCATCTTGCCGATCGCATGTCACGGCAACTTCACTTGCTTCGTGCCGCCATGCACGCGACGCTCAACTCTTCTTTGGGCTTTCATCAGAGAGAGGAGCTTTGCCGTGCGCCTTCCGATCCTCGATCCGACCGAACTGACCGACGAGCAGAAGCCGCTCTACGATGACATGCGCAAGGGCATCGAACGCCATTTCAAGGGCTTCGTGAACATGCGCGCCGACGGCGCGCTGCTCGGCCCCTGGAATCCCTGGCTGCGCGAGCCAAGGTTCGGCAAGCCGGTGTGGGATCTGGTGAAGGCCGTTGCCTCGAACCCTCTGCTGCCAGCCGCGGTGCGCGAGGTCGCGATCCTCGTCACCGGGTCGCATTTTCGCTCGGGCTATGAGCTCTATGCTCACGTGCTGGTGGCCGAGGCGCGCGGCCTCTCCGACGAAAAGCTCGCCACCATCGTCGCCGGCCAGCGCCCGCTCGACCTGACGCGGCAGGAAGCGGTCGCCTTTGACATGGCCTCGGCGCTCGTGAACGGCGGCGTGCTGCCGGAACTGACCTATCGCGCAGCGGTGCAGGAGTTCGGCGAGCACGGCGCAGCCGAGCTGTCCTATCTCGTCGGCATCTACTGCATGGTCTCTGTCACGCTGAACACGTTCGACGTGCCGGTGCCGGATTGACGAGAGCCGAGTTCGTCTCTCTGCGTAGCCCGGGTGGAGCGAACGCGAACCCGGGACATCCGTATCAACACGACGAGCAGCCCCGGGTTACGCTAACGCTTCACCCGGGCTACGGCATCGGCGGTCCCCGCCATGTGATGGCCGCACGCCTACAACTGCAACCGTTTTTCGGGAGATTGAAATAGTGCCGTAGCGGGAAGACAGTTTGAATACGCCATATCAACCAGCGCAAGGCGTAGGCCGGGGACGACACATGGCGCTATCAAACTTGAAGGGTGAATGGCCAGGGACGACACCGGGACATCGGTTCAAGATCCACAGTTCCTCCAGTAACATAAAAGTTGTTCTTGCGGTTCTCCTTGGTCTTTCTCTCCCTTTCAACGCATCGGCGCAGAGCGTCACCAGCGCGACGCTCGACCGCATCAAGGCGAGTACCTCGGCGGTCGACAGCAACTTCATCAAGGCAAACGCCACAACATCCAAGGACTGGCCAACTATCGGCCTCGACTACGCCGAAACGCGGTTCAGCAAGCTCAATCAGATCAACACCGACAACGTGAAGGATCTTGGGCTGGTCTGGAGCTACAATCTTGAATCATCGCGCGGTGTCGAGGCGACACCCGTCGTCGTCGACGGCATCATGTATCAGTCGGCGTCTTGGAGCGTGGTCCATGCGATTGACGCGCGGACCGGAAAAAAACTCTGGTCGTTCGATCCAGGTGTCGACCGGTCAAAGGGCTACAAGGGCTGCTGCGACGTGGTCAACCGTGGCGTCGCCATTTACAAGGGCAAGGTATTCGTGGGGGCCTATGACGGCCGCCTGATCGCGCTCGATGCCGCGACCGGCGCGAAGGTCTGGGAAAAAGATACGCTGATCGACCACGCGCATTCCTATACGATCACCGGCGCGCCTCGCGCGTTCAACGGCAAGGTCGTGATCGGCCAGAGCGGCGCCGAGTACGGTGCGCGCGGGTATGTCACAGCCTACGACACCGAGACAGGTAATCAACTCTGGCGCTGGTTCACTGTGCCCGGGGATCCATCGAAGCCGTTTGAAGACGCTTCGATGGAAGCCGCGGCCAAGACCTGGGACCCGGCAGGCAAATACTGGATCAACGGTGGCGGCGGGACTCCGTGGGACACGATCACGTTCGATCCCGACTTGAACATGGTCTATATCGGTACTGGAAATGGTTCTCCCTGGAATCGCAAATTCCGCAGTCCGTCGGGCGGCGATAATCTCTACCTCGCCTCGCTCGTCGCGCTCAACGCCGACACCGGCCAATATATCTGGCACTACCAGGAGACGCCCGGCGATAATTGGGACTACACGTCAACCCAGCCGATGATCCTCGCCGACATCATGATCGACGGTGTACTGCGTAAAGTGATCTTGCACGCGCCGAAGAATGGCTTCTTCTTCGTTATCGATCGTACCAACGGCAAGTTTATCTCGGCGAAGAACTTCGTCGATGTGAATTGGGCGACGGGATACGACACCAACGGGCGGCCGATCGAGTTGCCGGCTGCGCGCGGCGACGGTCCATACGACTCCATTCCCGGGCCAGACGGAGCTCACAATTGGCACCCAATGTCGTTCAATCCCCAGACCGGCCTCGTCTACATTCCGGTGCAGCACATACCGGTTAGTGTGACGCCGGAAAAGTCGTTTACGCAGAATGCGGCTGCGCCGGGCAAGGTTGGCTCCATACTGGGCGGGAATATCGGCTTTATTTTCAACAGCACACCTCCGAAGTCGTCCGCATTCGGACGTCTGCTCGCTTGGGATCCGGCGCATCAAAGGGAAGTCTGGCGGGTCGAGCACGTGTCGCCGTGGAACGGCGGTACTCTGACCACCGCGGGCAACCTGGTTTTCCAGGGAACGGCGGATGGCCGCTTTGTCGCCTATGACGCAGCAAAGGGAACCAAGCTGTGGGAAACCCCGACCGGCAACGGCGTGGTCGCGGCTCCCGCAACTTACATGATCGATGACATGCAGTATGTCTCGATTGCGGTCGGCTGGGGCGGCGCTTTCGGTATTTCTCAGCGAGTGACCGAGTTCCAGAACCCGGGAACGGTCTATACATTTGCGCTGGGCGGCAAGGCGAAGCTACCGGAATTCGTGAAGTACCAGACCGCAGGTCTCCTGCAGGGCGTGAAGTACGATCCGAAGGATGTGAGGGAAGGCGGTGCCATCTATGTCGCGGCGGCCTGTGCAGCCTGCCACGGCGTGCCTGGTGTCGGCCCCGGAGGCAACATTAGAAATCTCGGCTACGTTCCGGCCGAAGAGATCGCCAATCTGAAGGACATCGTCTTCCACGGTCCGTTCCGCGACAAGGGCATGCCTGATTTCGCCGGCAAGCTGACGGAAGCGGACGTTGTGAAAATCCAGGCCTTCATCCAGGGTACCGCCGACGCCATCAGGCCGAAGCGCAATTAGCTGGCCTTAAGCCAGTTGCGCCTCTGAACGGCGGCGCGCCGCCCGAATTGACTCCGTCCAAGAGCCTGGACTAAGCCGATGCCTTTGCCGAGCACATCGCGAGCAGCGACTTTGCAACTGAATCATCGGGGAAGGCAGTCAAAATACCCTCGTAGCGGCGGGCGGCTTGATCGAATTCACCTCGCTCGAAATGTAACGAGGCCTCCCACGTCAAATCGCACAGTCTGGCTGCATTGTCCGACGCCTGTAGCTCCGGATCGTCGCTGGCCTTGATGCCCAGAAGCTCATAGATCATGAACTCCCGCTTGCGACCCTTGACCTGAACCTTTCTGATCGGCCTTGCCACGATTTCCGGCCCGACAGCCTCGACCACGCTGTCGCTGATGCAGATCGTGGTTCCGAAATTCTTGTTGATGCCTTCCAGTCGCGCCGCAACGTTCACTCCGTCTCCCATCACCGTGTAGCTGAGCCGCTCGCTTGAACCGACATTGCCGACAAGCACCTCGGCGCAATGCAGCCCGATCCGAAGATGCAGTGACGGTCGCCCCTGCTTGCTCCAGTCCGCATTGAGCTGTTCCATTCGCCTCGTCGCCCGCATCGCACCACAGCAGCCACGCAACACATCGTCGTCGCGATGGACCGGAGCGCCCCAGAACGCCATGATGCCATCACCGATGAACTTGTCGACCGTCCCGGACTCCTCCGCTATCGCGTGCGAGACGACTTCGAAATAGTGCGAAAGTTGCGCGAGGAGATCATTCGGCGCCATTTGCTCCGACAGAGTGGAAAAGTCCTTCAGGTCGGTGAACAGCACCGTCATGAAGCGCTGTTCCACACCGAGTGTCAGCGGGGTTCCCGTCTTGATCAGATTCCTCACTATGCCCAGCGGTACGAACGAAGAGAAGGAGCGCAGCGACGTCTCGAACAGCTTGACGGCGGTTTGGAGTTCCTTGATCTCCTTGATCTTTGATGGCGTCGCGACCCCGTGCGAGAACGTCAGGTCCTCGACTGACCGCAAGTCCTGCGACACGCATTCGATCGGCCGTGACAATCTGCGGGAGAAGAAATGGATCAGCAGCAACTCGATGCCGGTGAGAGCGGCGATCAGGGCGACCATCTGCCTGTTCGTTCGCTTGAGGGTCCTGATAAAATCATCGGTCGGCGTCAGGGTGATAACCTCCCACGGTTTGCCGAAACTTCCTGGAAAGCGGGCAAATGAGGCGCTGATCTCTTCGCCGCCCTGCGGCGACCGGAACAGGAAATCGTCGCGATTGGTATCGCTCTGTAGCCGATGAGCCTCGCGCACATTGGGGTCGTCAATCGTATCCAGCCTGGCCATTTCCAGGCGGTCGTTCTCCAGTCTCACGCCTTTCTTCGGGTCAGGATAAGAGATGATCGTGCCATCGGTCGGATTGGCGATCACGGTGGTGCTGCGCGGGCTGGCGCGATGGCTGGTGAGAAACTGCGACAGCACGTTGAGCGTGATATTTGCCGAAGCACAGCCAACGAACGCACCGTCCTTGATAATCGGGACTCTCACAATGATGACCGGAAAGCCGGTGTCCGGATTTGGCCGAGGCCCCTCGATGATCAGTGCGCGGGCATCTTTCGCCGCCTGGTAACCGGCAAGGGTCCTGATGTCCTCGATTGTCCCAACGTCATAACTCCCTACGACATGGGGCCACGTATCGTAGAACGTACGGTGCCGGACCCGTCGCGGCGAGCCGGAGAAGCTGTCGATATAGCCGGAATGCCAGTTCGCTGTCGCCGGAATCTTGGGATCGGAGCGCCGGCGGTCATCGTCGATCCGGGTCACAACCCGATGATAGCCGTCCTCCAAGCTGACATAGACCGCATCGATCTGCGGCGCCGATGTAAGCGCCTCGTGGAGCAACTCGCGGCTCTCCTCCTTTTTGAATATCTCGGGATCTTCCGCGGCGAAGGAGGCGAGCAATTCCAGCGTGGCCTCGACCGGATTGATCAGGCCTCGGGCGTCATCGATACTGGCCCGCTTGGTCTTGGCCACGACGTCGTTCAGCGTCGCATTGATCGTGGCCGAGTTTTGCCAGTAATTGTAGGCCAGGATGAATATCAGCGCGGGAATGCTGAGGAGGACGAACAATCCCGACATCGCCGCGCTCAGTCGCAGCGCACCGATTGCGGGCGCAATCCGGCGATAAAGAATCCGGCTCAGCAGGATGGCAGCAACGACCGCAAGGAAGGCCCACGGTCTCGGATCCCGCATCTGCGATCGCCATGATTGATCGTCAGACGCATAGATCAGGCCTTCCGGGAGCTTCGCTTCATCCAACATGCCGAGGTCGACATAAGCGCGCGCGATGGCGTTCCAGCGCGCGACACTCTGCTGACCGATCGGCGTGAGATGCGGCTCGATCAGCAGCTCGGTCCGCGCGGCCTCGAACAGCAGCGCCTTCTGAGTTTTTTGCGCGGCGTACTTGCCTCGTATCAGATCGGCGATCTCCTCCTTGTGGGCGAGCGCATAGGCCCACCCCCTCAAGCTCGCCTCGCGAAACGCTGCTACGCGCTCCGGATGCGCTGCGATCTGGCGCTTTGAGGTGCAGAGGTTGTCGCCGTAAAAGTCGAACCCGTAGGCGCGCGGCGAGAAGGCCAGATATGGCGTGCCGTACTCTTCGAACAAATATGGCTCGTTGGTGCTGTAGGCGACCATCGCATCGGCCTTGCCGCTGAGCAGATCACGCGGATTCCCGGAATGGGCGATGCGGGGCAGGTCCGCGTAGCCGACCCCCTCGTGCTTCAGCATCGCGGCGATGTCATCGCTGCCGGGGGCATCCATCAAAGCGTGGCCCTTCAACTCGGAGACCGCATGGATGCCGGCGCGGTGCAGCACCAGGATGATGGCCGCGGAGTGCTGAAAGATCACAGCGAGGACGACATTGTTGGCGCGTTCGGCGCTGTTGACGAACACGCTGGTCGTGCACACGCCGAAATCAGCAGCGCCTTTGGCCACTTCGAGGCCCGCATCGATGCCAGGGCCGCCCTCGCGAACTGAGACATCGAGGCCGTTGTCGCGATAAAATCCCTTCTCGACCGCAGCGTAATACCCGGCGAACTGGAACTGATGTTTCCACTTCAATTGCAGCGACACCTGTTCGAGCGCGTGGGCCGGCGTGACCCGACCGAAGACAAGTTCGACCACGAGGCACAGCGCGAACAGCACGTCGCGCCCATGACGCAACATTTGCGCCGCGGACATGTCGAGCCCTGCGCTCATATGTCAGCCTCGCAGGCAATGCCTGCCCTTCAGTCGCGAATTTGCCTCAAATAGACAAGTCTTGAGATAGCAGAGTCTGCATCAAGCCATACGGCACATCAAGCAAGGGGGGCTGGTGAGGCCGCTCCCAACACCTTATGGCAGCGCACCAATAATGCGTCAGTGACACTTCTGCTTCTGGGCCCCAAGCCACAATCGAATCGACGGGGGAATGTCTGCCTCGCGCATAGCGGCTGCAATCAGCGACTCGAACCGAATAGCGCCACACTTGTTACTCTCACCGTTCGATTTCCGCTGCCAACTTGCGGCGAATGGAATCGCGCCTCACGCCACGAGGCCGCGAATTCGTCCAAATCAGGAGGTTTCCGGAGCCATGAACACATCGACAGAGAACGGACGGAAAGGCGGCCAGCGCGCCATGCACACACCACCGGTCGTATCGCCGCGGGAGTGGGAAGCGGCCCGCCAGCAGTTGCTCGTGAAGGAGAAGGCGCAGACCCGCGCCCGTGACGCGCTCGCCGCCAAACGCCGGCGCATGCCGTGGATGGCGGTGGAGAAGTCGTATACGTTCGAGGGGCCTGCGGGCAAGACGAGCCTGCTCGACCTGTTCGACGGCCGGCGTCAGCTCATCGTCTATCGCGCCTTCTTCGAGCCGGGCGTGTTCGGCTGGCCTGATCACGCCTGCCGCGGCTGCTCCATGGTGGCCGATCAGGTCGCCCACCTCGCCCATCTGAACGCCCGTGACACCACCCTCGTCTTCGTCTCACGCGCGCCGCAGGCGGACATCGCGCGGCTGAAGGCGCGGATGGGCTGGCAGATGCCATGGTTCACCATCACTGATGGCTTCGACGCCGACTTCGGCGTGAACGAGTGGCACGGCACCAACGTGTTCTACCGCAACAGTGACCGCGTGTTCCGCACCTACTTCATCAACAACCGCGGCGACGAGCAGATGGGAGGCACCTGGAACTATCTCGACATCACGCCGCTGGGCCGGCAGGAGGTCTGGGAGGACTCGCCCGAAGGCTATCCCCAGACCCCGACCTACAAGTGGTGGAACTGGCACGACAACTACGTCGCCGACGCCGCGCCCGACAAGACGTGGGTCGAAGTGTCCGATGCCGGAGAGAAAGCATTCCGGAACAAGGACGCCGGCACGCAGCAATGAGCCGGGCTCGTTCCAGTCACTGAGCCCTGCGACGTGCAGGCGGCGCAGCGGTCGGCCGTAGCTCCATGTTGGATACGCCCGCCGCGATATTCAGGCCCGTCTGCGCCTGCACGGACAGCGGCTGCAAGGTGACCGTGCGGTCCGATCCTCCGACCAGGACGTTGGCGCCCACGCCGGCGCCGACTGTGCCGCCGGCGGTGGCCCCCACATAGGTTCCCGCCAACGCGCCGCGGCGCAGTGTCGTCGGCGCAAAAACCGCCCATGTCAGTTGGCCGCCGGATGTGGCGCCGATGTCGAGCCCGAGCGTGCTGACGGTGCCATCATAAGGCTCGCGTGCTCTGCCTCTCGCCGACGTAAGGATGCAGCTCAGCTGCCGCTGTCCCCCGACGATCATCCCGACCCCTGGCGATATGCTGCAGGTGAGTGTGCCGACTTTCGTTCGTCCAGCCTCTTGAGCATTCGCCGGAGCGATGCCGAGCGCGAGCGCCAGGACACCTGCGGTTGCGATTCCGTTCAGCGTTGCTTTGTTCATGGGTCGCCCTTCATTGAAGCATTCCAACGGCACCCTCAACGCGGACAATGTCGTGATGTTCCCGCTCTTCGCAACGTCGAGGTGTAAGCGCGTTCGGAAATCGCTGCGCAAGACATTTGCAGCCGCGAATTGACTTCATTCGCTTGCCCGCGACTGCACGCTCATGATGAACAGGTGTTCATGAGCGTGACCAAATCGTCACGGAAGTTTCGTTGAATGGCCTTGCCGATCGCCTACGTTTCCTTCGAACGGGAGGACTTTCCATGAAGCAATCGCAGCATCTCTTGGATAACGCGGTGATCTGTTCAAAGCTTGCAAAGCGGACAACCGACAAGCAGACGAAAATTTACTTCAAGCGCTTGGAAGATTCCTGGAGGGCCCTGGCGCGCGAGCAGGACTGGCTCGATGGAGAAATCACTCCGGTCGAAGTATCCAGGCTTCGCCGCCGGACCGGCGTCGCGCAGTCCCTGTCGTGACGCTGAACGGACTGAATTGGCTCCTTGGTCGGCGAGATAGTCATGACCGTCTCGTCGACCAAACCGATGCGAATACCCGCTTCCGATACTCGATCGACGCATCGTGCGGCTCACGCTCCATCTGTTGCAGGAGCGGGCCCGCTTTCGCAGCGGGCTGCATTCACTCGGTGCTCTCGCCTCGCAGCTCTGCTTTGAAGCCGTCGGTGTTCTCGAAATTCACCTTCACTTTGTCGCCGTCGAAGGTCAGCGCCCAGGTCTGGATTTCGCCATGCCCCAGGATCCGGCGCTCCATCACAAATGTATGGTCGCCGGTCCAGCGCCCTCTTGCGGCGTTGATCCCATACTGCGCCGGAGGGCTCTTGCGATAGGTTCCGTCCAGTCCGACCAATCCTGTAAACCGGCCATCTGACTTGTCGGTATAGGTCGTGATCACCCAGGACGAATCCGTGTCGTAAAAATTCAGCGTGAAACTTTTCAACCGCAGCCTGTTGTCGAAGAAATGATAGGCCTTTCCCGAAATCGCCTTGGCCAGATCCGGCGTGCCGCCGATGGCGTACGGTTTTTCGGCCGCGGCTCGGCGTATCGCGTCGGTTAACAACGCCTTGGCGAGGGGGTTCTCGGGCAGCGGCTTGTCGGATTTGACCGCGCCCGAGATGTCGTCGATCAGCCCGGAGGCCGAATAGAACTCGGTGTCCCGCAGGGCGCCGGTCATGACGACGATAACATCCAACCTCGGTATGATCAGGATCAATTGCGAATGCCGGCCGCGCGCCATGTAGGCGCCCTTTTCGGGATAAGACCACCACAGGTTCCCATAGTGAAATCCAGACGTCGCTGCGACGGGCCCGGACTTCGCCCTCTCGACCCATGACGACGGGATAAGCTGTTTTCCCTCCCACTGCCCGTTGTGAAGATACAGGTAGCCGATCCTGGCCATGTCGTGCGGCGAGAGATACAGGCCCGCTTCGCCGTCCGTCACACCCTGCGCGTCCACATTTCCCCATCGGGCACTGTGGATGCCAAGCGGTTCGAACAGCTCCTTCTTTGCAAAATCGAAGGCGCTCTGCCCGGACCTCCTGTTGACGAGCGCGGACAGCAGATAAGGGTTGCCGCCATTGTAATTGAACGTGGCACCGGGCGCGCCAGCCATCGGCTGGTTCAGCACGAAGGCCGTCCGATCGGGGCTCTCGTACATCTTCATGATGGTCTCGCCGGGGCGATACGCCTTCTCCAGCCATTCGATGCCTGACGTCATGTCGAGAAGGCTTTGCACCGTGATCGCCTTTTTCCGGTCATCGACGTCTTGGATTTGCTTGTCTGAAAACAGATCGATGACCGGGTGATCAACGCTATCAAGCTCGCCCTTTTGCAGCTCAATAGCGGTCAGCGTGCCGACGACGCTCTTGGTCACTGATCTCAAATCATGGCTGACCCCGGCGATGTACGGAGCGTAGTAGACATCAGCGACGATCTTGCCGTGACGAATGATCGTCAGGCTGTCCTGCTGATAAGTGCCGACATTCTCTATCAGCCGGGCAAGACTCGCTGAGTCCATCCCCTGTTCTTCGGGGCTCGACGTCTGCCAGGATTTTGTCGGCCAGAGGACTTCCTGAGGACCTTCACCGTCAGTTGCGGCATCAAGCCGGTTGGATGCGCCAAAGAACTGAAAGCTCGCGACCAACGCGACAAGCGTCAGCATCTTGAAACGCATTGGACCCCTCCCGGTTCACGCCTCTCGCCGAACTCTGCTGTTATCAATCATAGATTGAAATCTGCGCCAGATCGAGCCCGAATGAACGCAGGCTTGGCCATTGGCAGCTTGCGCGTCCCAGGCGTGCGAGTATACGCCCCGAACGATGATCCGGTGCAGACAGCGCCGGGCGTCAGATCCGAAATGAGTGCCTGATCTGTCTCAGCATTGACAGCGCAGCATCCGTGTAACGGCCTGCGTAGCAGTATTGATCGAACTGCGATGCACCAAGCAGCAGCAAAACCGCAATTGCGAAGCCCTTGAGCATAGGGGCCTCCTTTGTGGAAGAGACCGCCAACCGGGCTGGTCCGGGTTTCAAATCATTCCGGAATTCACTGTCGCTCAAGCATGATCCGGAAGCGTGACTACCGCCTCCCCGAAAAAATCATGCTCAAACTAAGAAGCTAAAGCGGGATCACAATTCGAGAAGAAGTCATCACGCTTCAGTCGCGACCACTTGCAATGACGACAGCTTGGCAGGCATTCCTAGCCGAAAGCTGAATAAGCTTGGTTGACGGAAGAATACCGGATCACAGAGATACTTGCCCATTCGGCGTGACCCCGAGCGCAGTGCGACGCTCCGCAGCTGTCGAAGAACTCCGCGGCAGGGCCCAATCGCCGCACCGCTGTCGCCCACAAGCATATTCCGCGCAGGCGCGCGATGCCGTAAGCTGGCGCTGCCAACCCTCGCCCGCGGAGCCCCGATCGCAAGTCCCAGAACAAGCCGTTTCCTCGCTCCGACCGTCCGAGCCGTTGGCCCAAGCCGAAATAACGGAGGAAGTCATGACGATGAGACCGGACCCCACGTTCCATGCGTCGCCGAAGCTTGCCATGGAAGCGCCGCCGGAGAATTTTGCCTACACGCTGTTGCTCAGCCCCGATTTCTCCAAGCCCGACGCGCTCGCGGTGATCGACGTCAAGCCGGGCTCAAAGACCTACAGCCAGATCGTCCATACCGTGACGATGCCGAACAAGGGCGATGAATTCCATCATTTCGGCTGGAACGCCTGCTCCTCCGCGCTGTCGCCGCTCACGGGACACGCCTTTGTCGAACGCCGCTATCTCATCATCCCGGGACTGCGATCTTCGCGCATCTATGTGATCGACACAAAGCCATCGCCGCTCGAGGCAAAGATTCATAAGATCATCGAGCCCGAGGAAGTGTTCGGCAAGACCGGCTACTCGCGGCCGCACACGATCCATTGCGGGCCGGACGGCATTTATGTCTCGACGCTCGGCGGCAGCGGCAAGGACGGCACCAACGGGCCTCCCGGCATCTTCATCATGGACTGCGAAACCTTCGACGTGCTCGGGCGCTGGGAGATCGATCGCGGCCCGCAGACGCTGCATTATGACTTCTGGTGGAATCTGCCGCGCGACTACATGGTGAGCAGCGAATGGGCGCTGCCGCCGCAATTCGAGAACGGCGTCGTGCCGGAAGATCTGCTGTCGAACAAATACGGCCACAGGCTGCATTTCTGGGACCTTCGCGCCCGCCGCAACGTGCAGACCCTCGATCTCGGCGCCAACCACCAGATGGCGCTCGAGGTGCGTCCTGCGCATGATCCGGTCAGGGAATATGGCTTCGTCGGCGTCGTCGTCGACACCACCAACCTCGAAGGCTCGATCTGGACCTGGTGGCGCGAGGGCGGCAAGTTCCACATCGAGAAGACGGCGACAATTCCCGCGGAGCCCGCACCGAAGGAAAAACTGCCGCCGCTGTTGCAGGGCTTCGGCGGGGTGCCGCCGCTGGTGACCGACATCGATCTGTCGATGGACGATCGTTTCCTCTACGTCGCCTGCTGGGGCACCGGCGAAATGCGCCAATACGACGTCAGCGATCCCAGGAAGCCGAAACTTGCCGGCTCCGTGCATATCGGCGGCATCGCGCGCCGCACGCCACACCCCGATGGAAAAGCCTTCGCCGGCGGCCCGCAGATGGTCGAGATCAGCCGCGACGGCAAGCGCGTGTACTGGACCAACTCGCTCTATTCGAGCTGGGACGACCAGTTCTATCCCGACGGCGTGCCGGGCGCCAAGGTGATGGCCAATGTCGGACCGCAGGGCGGGCTGGAGCTCGCCCGCGACTACTTCGTGAGCTTCCCCGATGGCTACCGCGCGCATCAGATCCGCCTCGAAGGCGGCGACTGCTCGACGGACTCCTTCTGCTATCCGTCGGTCTGGAATTGAACGAGGCAGACACGCCCATCCTCTGGCTCTGGCTTGGCATCGTCGCGAGCGGCCTCTATCACGGGATCAATCCCGGCATGGGCTGGCCGCTCGCGGTCGCCGCGGGCCTGATGGAGAAATCCCCTCGTGCACTCGTCAGTGCGCTCTTGCCGCTGTCGGTCGGTCACCTCTTTGCAATGCTGCTGGTGCTGTTGCCGTTCGCGCTCCTGATCGCGCTGGTCGAGTGGCAGCGCCCGATCCAGGCCGGCGCCAGCCTGCTCGTCATCGCCTTTGGCGTCACGCGACTGCTCAGGCCTCGCCATCCGCGCGCGCTGGCACGGATACCGCCGACGCAACTTGGCCTGTGGTCGTTCGCGGTCGCGATCGCCCATGGCGCCGGGCTGATGATCCTGCCGCTCTATCTCGGGCTCTGCCTGCCTTCCGGCATCCATGACGGCCACGAGGCGGCGGCAGGCGTCGTCAACCAGAACCTCGCGATGGCGCTGCTGGTCGCCCTGGTCCACACCGCAGCCATGATCACCGCCGGCGGATGCCTGGCGTGGCTGGTGTATCGTTATCTCGGCGTGAGGTATGTGGCGAGAAGCTGGTTCAATCTGGAGACGGTCTGGGCCGTGAGCCTGGTCCTGGTCGGCGCCATCGCGCTCGCGATCAATTTGGCGGATTGGCACTGAGGAGCGCTGGCGGATTAAGTCAGCCTGGCTGACCAATCTACCAAGCGATTTGAAGGCTACTTGATGGACTGAACAGATGGGAGCACTGTTCCCGACATGCTGCGCCACGCGCCGTCAAGCGATTCGGCCAAACGGATGAACATCATGAGCGCCACGTCGATAAGCCGAATGGTCGTGCCGATGCTGGCATTTGCCATCGCCGGCGTCGTCGCGCTGTTCTTCCTCATTCCTCCCGCGCGGCAAACGCCACCGGTGGACACCAGCTCCGCCACGACGTCTGCGCCTGCAGCGCAGGATTCGGCATCGGACAAGCGCGATCAGGCACCATCGGCTCTATCGGCCCTACAATCGGAGGCGGCCAACCTCGCAACAGCGCTTACCGGCCTGCCTCCCGCCCCGGGTAGCAGCGACGGCATGCCGGAGTTCGACGTTGTCCGCATCGAGCCAACAGGCGAAGCCGTGATCGCGGGCCGGGCGACGCCGGGTGCGACGGTGGAGCTGCTCCGCAACGGCGAATTGCACGATCGCATCGTCGCCGATCAATCGGGACAATTCGCCATGATCCCGCGTCCACTGCCGCCGGGGAATTACGATCTCACCCTGCGCGTCAAGCAGCCGGACGGCAAGGAGACCGCGTCCAAGCAGAGCGTCGCGGTGGCGCTCGAGCCTGCCGGGAAGGAGCAGCCGATCGTAGCGCTGATAGCGCCGGATAAACCTGTGAAGGTGCTCTCGCAGGATCCCGCCCCGACGCCGGCGGCGGAGCGCGTGATCGTCGTGGAAGCGATCGAGACCGAGCCGGGCGGAAAGCTCCGTGTCAGCGGTCGCGCGCATCCCGGCGCCGCCGTGAGGCTCTATCTCAACGACAGCTTTGTCACCGCCGTGACGTCGGACGACAACGGGCGCCTCTCCGTCGCCATTAATGCCGGCGTGGCGGCAGGCAATTACCGGATCAGGCTGGACGAGGTGGAGGCTGCTTCAGGCGCCGTCCGCGCGCGCGCCGAGGTGCCGTTCAACGTTCCGAGCACATTGACGACCGCCTCCTTGCCGGCGCAGGCCAAGCCCTCGGAAGCTGCCCCGACCAAGCTGGCCGCTGCCCAGGCGACCGCTCCGTCCGACAAGGGCTCGCCCTCCGCCGTGGTGGTGCCGAAGATCACGACCGCCACCGTCTCCCGCGGTGACAGCCTCTGGCGCATCAGCCAGCGCGCGTTCGGTGCGGGGCAACGCTATGCCGTCATCTACCGGGCGAACAAGGAACAAATCCGCAATCCCAACCGGATCTATCCCGGCCAGGTCTTCGTCGTGCCGGCGCACTGAAGGCGGCGCGCCTTACTGGCCGGACGACTTCAGGAAAGCGATAATCTTCGCCTTGTCTTCGGCGGACCGGACTCCGGTATAGGGTGTCATGCCGTTGCCCGGCACCAGTGCATCCGGATTTTGAATGAAGCGTCCGAGCTTGTCTTCGTCCCACACGAAATCGGCAGATTGCATCGCCTCGGAGTAGCGATAATTCGGCAGCGAACCGGCCTTGCGGCCGATGATATTGTGCAGATGCGGACCGAAGCGATTGTCACCTTCTTTCGTGGTGTGGCAGGTGCGGCAGGAATTGTTGAACAGTTGCTGTCCCGATGCGCCCGCGTCTTGCGCCATCGGTTGCCCGGAAGCGAATGACGCGAGCAGGAACGTCAACCCACCGAGAGCGATGATGAACTGCCGCTTCATTTGCATGACCTTACGGTGAGACAATGGCGCCACCATCACCGGGATGGTCTGCCATCAACGCCCGAGCGCTCCGATAGGTCCGCGCCACCGTTGCTCAACAGAGATCGCGTGGGCGCAACGTGAGGGGCGGCTTTTCTCACTGCAAGGACGGCCGCGCGCTACGCCTTGATATCGACAGCGACAGCGTCGCGCTCGACCTTGTTCTTGGCCGCGAAGACGTCAAGGACGGCTTCGTTGATGACACGAGGCGGGGCCTTTTCCATCTGATGGGCGAGAAGCTGAACCCTCGCCTTCGTCACTTCGACAGGTACGGGGTAGATGAGCATGCTGCACCTCCGGTGCGGAGGCTGCGCTTGCAGGTGTTTACGGATTGTTAAGAGGTTGAGTTAACGGGCGCGGTAAGTGCCTGCTGGCGAGCCCGGATCTGGCGAACGACATGACGCAGTGCGCAGGGCTTCGTCCCAACTTCGCCCCGCCCTCGATTGACAGAACAATTTATCTGACTAAAGTCAGGTATCATGCCGCTCGATCCCATCGCGCGTGTCCGCCGCTTCAACCGTGCCGTCACCTCCGAGGTGGGCGCCCTCGACACCTCCTTTCTCGGGCGCGGACGCCCGCTCGGCAGCGCGCGCGTGCTCAACGCGATTGGGCATGGGCAGTCCGATGTTGCGGCGATCCGCGACTATCTCGGCCTCGACTCCGGCCTGATGAGTCGCCTGCTGCGCGGCCTGGAAGACGAAGGCCTGATCGAGACCGTGCCGCATCCCGAGGATGCACGGCGGCGCGTCGCCCGGTTGACCAGGACTGGCCGTTCCGAATTCCGCGCTTATGAAGCGCTCTCCAACGCCCGGGCCAAAGACTTCCTGGCCCGCCACTCGCGGCAGGAAGAACTTCTGCGTGCGATGGACCTGGTCGCTTCCGCGCTCGGGTGCGGCCGCATCGTGCTTGAGGAAATCGACCCGAGGCGCGAGGACGCCAGATACTGCCTCGGTGAATATTATGCCGAGCTGGCGCGCCGCTTCGAGAACGGCTTCGACGTCTCGCTGTCCCGCGATCCGGAAGCCGTGGACATGATCCGCCCGCGCGGCGCGTTCCTCGTCGCGATATCGGACGGCCTGCCGATCGGCTGCGTCGGACTGAAGGGCGGTGGCGGCGAGATCGCGGAAATCAAGCGGCTGTGGGTCGCGCCATCAGCGCGCGGCCTTGGGCTCGCACATCGTCTCATGGAGGCCGCCGAGGACATCGCGCGCGAATTGTCCATCAAGGTCCTGCGTCTCGATACCAACAGCGCGCTGCCGGAGGCGCAGCAGCTTTACCGCAACAGCGGCTGGAACGAGATCGAGCGTTTCAACGACGATCCGTATCCGGACACGTTCTTCGAGAAGCGCCTCTGAAAAGTTGCCGCGGTTGCATTTTGTGCGGCGCGCACCGGCTGCCTTGTTGAGGCCGCGTTTACTACCTTACCTTGCACACTTCAAAAATAGAACTGGGAGGAACCCGCGTGACCACCCGTCGAAACTTCTTGAAGGGCGGCGCTGCCGCCAGCATCATGTTCTGCAGTTGCGGCCTGTTGCGCAGCGCGCACGCGCAGCAGCCGGCGCGCCAGACGCTGCCGGTCAGCGTCAACGGCAAACGTGTGAAGACCATCGACGTTCACGCGCATTGCCAGATCCGGGAAGCCGGCGCACTGCTGGGCAACGATGCCAGCAAGATCCAGGTGCCTCCGGTGCGCGGCGCCGAGGAAGCTTTCATCAATCTCGATCAGCGGCTGGCGGCGATGGACGCGCAGGCGGTCGACATGGAAGTGCTGTCGATCAATCCGTTCTGGTACGGCCGCGATCGTGAGCTCGCCGGCAAGATCGTAGAGATGCAGAACGAAAAGCTGGCCGAGCTTTGTGCATCCAAGCCCGAGCGCTTTGCGGCCTTCGCCTCGCTGACGCTGCAGGCGCCCGATCTCGCGGTGAACGAGCTGGAGACGGCGGTCAGGAAACAGGGGCTGAAAGGCGCGGCGATCGGCGGCATGGTCGAGGGCATGCCGTTTTCCGATCCCAAATTTCACCCGGTCTGGGCCAAGGCTGAAGAGCTCGGCGTCCCCCTGTTCATCCATCCGCAGGGCATCGCGGAATTGAACAAGCATCTTGCCGGCAACGGCTGGCTCTCCAACCTCGTTGCCTACCCGACCGAGACCAGTATCGCGTTGGCGCACCTGATCTTCGAAGGCTCGTTCGACCGCTTCCCCGGGTTGAAGATCATCGCCGCGCATGGCGGCGGCTATCTGCCTTCCTATGCGGATCGTGCGGATCACGCCTGCCTGGTCAGCCCGGCCAATTGCAATCCCGACATCAAGCTGAAGAAGCGGCCGACCGAATATCTCAAGCAGATCTATTTCGATTCGCTGGTGTTCACGCCGGAGGCCATCCGGCATCTGGCCGCGCAGGTCGGCGCGTCGCAGCTCGTGCTGGGCAGCGACTATCCGTATCCATGGCAGTTGCAGCCGGTCGACCACATCTTCGCATGCACGTCATTGAGCGATGAGGAGAAGGCCGACATCCTCGGCCTGACGGCGGCGAAGCTGATCAACGTCCAGGCGTGATCGTCAGCCGCGGCGAAAATGAGAAACGACAGCGGTGACCACAGCACGTTCGCGGCGAAGACTCAGACGCTGCGGACTTGCGCTCCGTTCCGACGGACGCGCTCTTCGTCCGGACAATCCCGCCCTGCAAGTTTCCAGAGGCAGGAGAGAATCACCTTTGCCTCGGTTTCATCGAGCCGCGCCATGATCCTTTTCTGATGGTCCCGGGCGCGCCGTTGCAGCACCTTCACGAGCTGATGGCCGCTCTTGGTGAGATGGATCTGCCTGACGCGGGCATCTTGGGCGACTTGGGTCCGCTTGGCTAGCCCGCGCTGTTCCAGGCTGTTGAGGGTCGGAACGATCCTCGGGCGCTCCACTTCAAGGCTCTTGGCGAGATCAGCCTGGTTGATGCCGGGGTTCTCCGCCACCACCACAAGCACCAGGAATTCCGCAGCCGTTACGTCGGACTCAGCGAAACACTGAAGAATTCCCTCAAACACCGCCAATTGTGCCCGATGGAGGGCATAGCCAAGGGAATCGTCAAGGTAAGACATTTCTGCTGGTTCAATATGCTCGCGGGACAGGATGGGCATGACCGACGGCGCCCCCGACTGCTCCTTCTGGAAGCGCCCCTGGAGCGCCGACAGGGCGCGGGATGCTGCATCGGCCGCCATAGGAAACGCCAGAGCGAAAATCGAAATTCACCGGCGGGTTCTGCATAAAATATGAGCAAAAGCGGAACACGCGCAACAACAATATGTCGCGCGGACACCATGTCACGTGAATAATATGTCATCTCAAAGGAAAGACCTCCGGCGGGGCATCGCCGGAGGTCCCTGGAGGTCAACACGAAGATCTGTTTGCGGCAGGTCCCTGTTGACGTTGGTAGAGCATCATCCGGAAAAGTGGAAACCGGTTTTCCGAAAAGATCATGCTCAAACAGATAGATGGACCATGATCCGATTGGTCTAATCGGATCATGATCTGGAGCCGCAGACGAGCTGCGCTGCGGCTCTTTGTCCTCAGAAGTTACGCTGCGCGCGGAGCTGGAGCAGGTAGGTATCCTGGTCCTTGAACTCGTAGCGGGCCGAAGGCTTGGGCGCCGACGGGCCCAGGACGGCGGAGCCCTGGAAGCTCTGGTCGAGGTGGAACCACTGGAATTCGGCCGAGAAAGTCAGGTTCTTGACCGGGGTCCAGCGGGTGACCGCGCCGAGCTGCGAGACGTTGAAGTCGGGGTTGCAGACGTAATTCGCGCTGACCGCCTTGGCCGGCGTGGTGTAGTTGAGGCACATGAACGCCTTCGCCGCACCATCATACCGGACCGCCGAATAGCTGCCGAAGAGGCTGGTCGACCAGTACGGATCCCAGTTGTGGTTGAAGGCGCCGCGGACGCCGAAGGCTTCCGTCAGATGCAACGATCCGTCGCCACCGGCCGCGACCGGCAGGTAGACGCCGTCGGTGGTGGCACCGAAGCCGATGCTCTGATAGGCGCCCGCGCCGCCGCCGCCGAACATCGCAAAGCTCGGCGAGGACGACGAGGTGGAGATCACGTACTTGGTCGCGCCCTTGGCGTAGCTGACGTCGAACTTGATGTCGTCGCCGGGGCCGGTCGGGATGTTCTTGATGTTCACGCCGATCATCGCCGCGCCACCCCACTTGGTGTCAGGGTGACCGGAAAGCTCGGACGCTCCGGTCGGTGCCGCACCCGGCAGACCCACGCCGCCGGCCGGTGCGCCGAGTGCGTTGAGCGTGTTGTAGGAGCCGCTCACTTCATGCGCCGCGGCCGAAATCTGGAACAGACCCCAAGCCTGGTCGACGCGGATGTTGCCGACCACGTCAGGCGCGTGAACGCCCGCATAGGCGTTGCCCGTGTTGAACGTCGCGTTCAGAGGCAGCGACAGGTTGTAGACCGCGGTGCGATCCCAGACCGTCGGATCGTCCAAGCCGATGCTGGCCGAGATGCCGTTGCCGAACTGCGCGGTGTACTGGATGTTGTTCACACCGGTGTCGGTGTTCTGGCCGCCGAGCAGGTTGGAGTTGATGTTGCCCGGGAAGCCCTGCCACGGAGTAGCGTAGGCGGAAGCAGACTTACCAAACGTGAAACCGGCAAACTGAATGAAGACGTATTCGACCGCGACGTAGCCGCCGCCGGGAGTGTCGAGCAACTGCGAGCCGGCAACCGGCAGGCCGGTATTGATCGAGTTCGGGTTGTAGGTGCTGCCGCCGAGCGTCGAGAACTGGAAGTCGGCCTGACCGAAGGTGCGGACCACGCCATATTCGGTGGCGGTGCGGGTATCGATCGTCAGCGCCATACGGGAACGAGCGGCGAAGTAATCGCGATAACGGTTCCCCTGACCGATATCGCCGTTCCACGCCGGGGTGCCATGGATGCCGCCGTTGAAGGTCGCGTCCACGCGCAGATAGCCACCGATCTTCATGCAGGTGTCGGTGCCCGGGATGTACCAGAAGCCGGCGCCGTACAGCGAGCAAACCTTCACATATTCGACGGCCTTCGCCTTCACCGGAAGATCGGCCGCTTGCGCGCCCGCCAGAGTGATGAGGCTTGCGGCCCCACCAAGTACGAATGTCCTAACGACAGTCATTTTATTGCAACCTCCTGATCTGACGGACTGGTGTCAGTCGAAGCGGAACGAGCGGCCTGAGACCCATCGCTCTCGCGTAATGCCCAATTACAAGTGTCTCAAGCTGACGGAAAATTTATCGCGTCGAGCCAACCAGCCCCCTTGCCCGAGCATAAGTAACGAACTTATTTGTCATGATCTAGATAACACCATTATCAAATGACAACAAAATCGATCTTGTTGCAGCCAAGCTACACTCGGTGACATGACCAATGAACGGAGCAGATGTATTCGCAATGAGGAAGCGAGACTCTATTCGACAGTTTGGTCGGGAAATCGCGTCGCTCCACGCATCTCTTGATGAACTCTATCAGTCCTGGGCGAAAACGCTCGGAATCACCGGCCCGCAATGGAAGATCATGCTGATCCTCGCCGATGCCAACGACGACAACGGGTTGTCCGTCGGCAACGTCTCGAAAATTTTGAACGTCGAAGCATCGTTTGTCACAACGCAGTCAAAAATCCTTGAGAAAGAGGGCTTAATCCAGAGAAAGACGTCGCGACGAGACGGACGAATCGTCAACCTGTCGCTGACGCATCGAGCGTTGGAGCATCTGGAAGGACTGGCACCGCGACGAGATTCATTGATTGAATTTATCTTCGCGGAGTTCGCGCCCGGCGAACTCGATGAACTCAGTGGAAAACTATTCTCTCTTAAGGAAAGGCTGGAGAAAGCACGTCTGCAGGTGGCAGAGCCTTAGAGAACAGGCGCACCGGCGATGGACCTTCTCGGCAGCCTCGGCATCCTCGTACGCGTAGCGGAAGTTCTTTCGTTTTCCGCCGTCGCGCGCGAGCGTGATGTGAGCCAGGCCGCGGTCGCCCGCCAGATTTCGCAGCTCGAAGAGCACTTTGGCGTTCGCTTGTTCCATCGCACCACGCGAAAGATCAGCCTCACCGATGACGGACAGATGCTTGTCCTCCTCGCGCGACCGATATTGGACGGCGTCGAGGGCATGCTGACCGCCGTGGGACGACAGAGCGCCTCTCCCATAGGCCTGGTCCGCGTCGGCGTGACGGGGACCGCAGGTCGCTTCCTCGCGCGGCGTCTGCCCGAGTTGCTCGCGGATCACCCGGGACTGAAGGTCGAGCTCGTGGTGAGCGATCGGATCGGCGACATGATCGAAGATCGTCTCGATCTAGCGATGCGCGCCGGCGAGATATCAGATGCATCGCTGGTCGTTCGTCACGCCGGCACGATTTCGCGCGTCGCCGTGGCGGCGCCGAGCTATATCGAAAAGCATGGCGAGCCTTCCTTGCCCGCCGAACTTGCAGAGCACACCTGCATCGTGCACGCCACCAGCCAGAATTCGGATATGTGGACGTTCGTGACCAACGAAGGCACCCAGCAATTTCGCGTGTCGGGCGGATTCCTCGCCAATGACGGCAGCGCTGTGCATCTGGCCGCCAGAGGCGGATACGGGATTGCCTATCTCACGCTGGTCGACGTGTTCGACGATCTGCGCAGTGGCCAGCTTATCCGCGTCTTGAACAACTTCCCGTCGCCGAACATTCCGCTCAGCCTGGTCTACTCCTCACGCCGACATCTTGCGCCGCGCACGCGCGTGGTGCTGAATTTCATCCTGGAAGAGCTGCGAGAAATTCGCGCTTTGCTTTCCGAGGACCCGGGCGAGATCCGGAACCAGGGAAGCGACCAAAGCGCTCCGGTTCTCAGCGTGTGAAGCGCGGGCCGCCGAAGCGAACCCGCACTGTCGTTCGACATTCAGGATGGACGATGCGTCAGTCGCAGCGAAGCTGCCGATTGTCCGCTGCAGCAACGGCTCGCGATCCGGATTTCTGAGACCGAACCCGCGGCGCGCATTGCGAAGCACGACCGCCTTCCATTGCCGCGTAGGCGCTGGCGTCATTCACGAGCTTGTTTGCGCTCGCCCCCGAATTCAGCACATCCGAGTTGGGATGATAGAATGCGTGCAGGCCGGGCTCCTGAATCGCTTGCTGCGCGAACACCGGCGCCGCCGCCAAAGCCGAAAGCATCATGGCCGAAGCGACTGATATCTTGAGGCTGTTCATCTTGTTTCTCCGTAACTGCCTTGGTGAGGATCACGGCAGCAATCATCGCCCACGCAACAGCGTGGTTCTGGTAATCGTTTGAGGGACATGCCCGCCTGACTCGCAATGGCTGCAACTGATCTGACAGCAGAGCTATCGCGGAACACCGTTTCGGAAAAAGCGCGCCGCGCTTGAAAGACTTGTGCGTAAATCGCAGAAATCGGCGCGTCGCCAAGCGGCGCAAAGAATGCATCGCGCTCGTGCGAAAATAACGATGAATTACCTCTACACGACCGCGTGAACAACACGATAAACGCCGCTATACGCTCATCGGATGTTCGATTCATATCTCTCAAACTGGCGCCTCGTCCGTGATGGCGAACCCATTGTCACCCATGCAGCGCGGCTGCTGCCGGTGCTGCGGCACGGCGAACCCGCCATGCTCAAGCTGGCGTTCGAGGAGGACGAACGCCTCGGCGGCGCAGTCATGGAATGGTGGGATGGAGACGGCGCAGCCTGCGTGCTGGCACGCGACGAACACGCGCTGCTGCTGGAGCGCGCCACCGGTCCGGCCTCTCTCAGCGACATGGCCCGAACGGGACAGGACGATGAGGCCTGCCGCATTTTGTGCCGGACAGCCGCCCGCCTTCATGCGCCCCGCGCCAAGGCCTTGCCGAAGCTGATACCGCTGGCGCAATGGTTTCGCGAACTCGCGCCAGCCGCGCGAACCTACGGCGGGATTCTTCCCCGCTGCACCGAGACGGCCGAAGCCCTGCTCCGCGATCAGCGCGACATCGTCGTCCTGCATGGCGATCTGCACCACGACAACGTGCTGGACTTTGGCGCGCGCGGCTGGCTCGCGATTGATCCCAAGCACATCATGGGCGAGCGCGGCTTCGACTTCGCCAACATCTTCACCAATCCCGATCTCGCCGACTCGACGCGGCCGGTGGCCACCGTGCCGGGCCGCTTTGCACGGCGTCTGGACATCGTCGCAGAAGCCGCAAAGCTCGACCGGCTTCGCCTGCTTCGCTGGATCCTTGCTTGGACCGGTCTGTCTGCAGCCTGGTACTTGGGCGACGGCGATCCGATGGCGGAGATCGATCTGCATATCGCGCAACTCGCTGCGGCGGAGATCGATCGGATGGGTCGATGAGGAACTTCGCACCTGGCCTGAAGGTTATCGTGGGACATCATTGGGAGAAGCGAATGTCAAAAAGTAAGCTCTCCATGCTGATTGCCGCAGCTCTCGCACTCGCGCCACTTCAGGTGTTTGCGCAAGGCGTCGGCAGTCCACCGCCGCCCCGGCCTGGAGACCCGGCCGCTGCAACAGGCGCCGTGGGCGGAAGCGCGCCGCCACTCAAACCTGGAGCCCGGACCGGCGGTACCCCCGGCAGCGTGGGCAGCCCACCGCCACCGAGGCCTGCGCCTCCGAGCGATGGCAAGAAAGGCGACTAGCGCGCCAACGGCAGGGCATGCTGTTTTCCGTCGCGATGCATCTTGCCTTCGACTGTTCTGCATCTGACTTCATTTCGTTCTCAAGGAACGAATCGAAGCCGCGAACATCGGTCCGGACAGCGTCCTAACGATTGGTTTCCGCCGAACGTGGCGGCGTCATCTCATTGACGCTGCGTCGCAGCTTTGACTAACATTGGCTGCATCATCTGCCCTTTGTCTCCATTCAGGATGGTCGCCATGCGTGCACTGTCTCCCTCGTCGATTCGACCGCCCTTGGCGCGATACAGCCACGGGATCGCCGTGCCGGCGGGCCACCGGCTGGTGATCACTGCGGGGCAACTCGGCATCGCTCCAGATGAGAGGATTCCCGCGGACAGCGAAGCGCAGGCCGATCTCTGCTTCGCAAACATTGCGGCGATCCTTGCCGAGGACGGGATGACGCTGGCGAACGTCGTCCGCCTCAGCGTCTATGTGACGGCCCGTGAGCACATGGAGGGCTACAGGCGATCGCGCGACCGGCAGTTTCCGGGAACGCCGCCGGCGACGACGCTGATAATGGTGGCCGGCTTGGTGCGGCCGGAATTCGTTATTGAGATCGAAGCCATCGCGGCCGCCCCTTAGCGCGTTGCCGGACAGTGGTTGCGCGCGAGAGTGAATGCAAGAGAGGCGACTAGCACGCCCGCGGCGGGGCGCGCTGTTTTGCGGGCCATGCACCTGTCTTTGACTGTTCTGCATCTGACTTCATTTCGTTCTCAAAGAACGAATCGAAGCCGGAAAAAGCGGACCCGACCGAATCCTAACGATTGGTTTCCGCCGAGCCTGCCGAAGGCGTGAACACGACTGGCGATATCAGAAACGGAGCAACGGGGCGTTGCAGCCCCTGTCGCGCACGATCGATTTGGCACACGACAGGAGCAGAACCGGATTGGCCCGCGCTAGCTCACCGCCCGGAACTGGACTTCGCCTTTGTTCAAGAAGCATGTCTTGTTGAACAGCCGCAAGTCCAGCGGATTAGGCAGCCGGACATCGCCAATGTCAGGACACGTCTTCTTCGCCGGATCGTAGGAGCGATCGATCTGCGAGATGAAGACGATGATCAGCCCCCGCTCCCGCGCGAACGATTTCAGCACGCGAACCTGCTCGGCCAATCCCGGGTGTTCACGTTTCTGATCGAGCAATTGCAGATAGTCCACCACCACCAGGGTGCCGCGAGCTGCCGTCGCCAACACCCTCGTGATGTAATCGGCACTTAGCGCGTCGGAGCAGTCGAGTTCGAACAGTCCGTCGAACCGCGCGTACTCCGCGCCGATGGCCTGGAAGCGATCCAGAACGTCCCTTTCGGTATACTCCAGCGTGAAGAACACGGCGCGATTGCCGGATTTCATGGCCTCAATGGCGAGCTCAAGACTCATCAGCGTCTTTCCCTGGCCCGGGCGCGCGCCCACTAGCACCAGGTCACCAGGCTTCAACCGAGCAAGCAGCTTGCCGGCGGGCCTGGACGCGGACAGCTTCGCCGCAAGCAGGCTCCAATCGCGATAGCCTTCCTGAAGGGCGATGCGATTCAGCGCGACATGGAGTGGAATACCTTCCTCGCGGGATAGTCGTTTGGCTTTGCGCTTCAAATGGTAGATCGGCGCAGACAGCTTCATCGGCAACCTCCTATTGCGAGCAATCTTCGCAATCCCTCCTTATGCTTGGCGCTCGAACAGTCGGTTCGATGATCAGGTAGCCCGGTATGAACAATACTTTCCCGATCGGAGGGGGGAGGCGTGGGCCGCGCTCGAATCGGATGATAGCGCACTTCGTCGTGGACCGGAATCGCACGGGTCCGACCTCCGACCAAGCGCTTGTACGACCATGCCGCCTCGTATGAGAAAGCCCCCGCTAGGCAGCGGAGGCTCTTTCAGAAGTTGAAGGGCCGGGCAGTATCTTGCGGATCCAAGAATGCCCGCTTGATGGCCCGATCGCCTTTTCCAATTTTCTACGGCTGTTGCCGGCCGTCTTCACCAGTCGCCCGGTCAGTCGTTGTCATGATGAATGACGGTTTTCTCGCGAGATCCGTCCTCATTTTCTTTCTTGATGACCGTTGTCCTGTCGGTCTCGCGAGGCTCACGTTCTTTGATGACGGTAGTCCGATCGCGGTCGCGATGATCGCGAGGCTCACCGATAGTGACACCTCCGCCAACCGGTCCGGTTTGAACCCCAACGCCAACGTCTTCAGCCAAAGCGGGGGCGGCAAACGACACCATCAAGGCGGCGGCAAGAAGGTAGCTCCTCATCTCATTCCTCCATTCCGATTACAGATGAAGAACGTGCCGGTGCGACATTTTGTTCCTGTCCTGAAGGACGTCGAAACCCTGGACCTCCGATCAAAAAAGCCCCGCAAAAGCGGGGCTTCTTGAAGTTACCACTTCTGACGACCGTACCAGTCATCGATCTCTTTTCTGGCCTGGTCCTTCGCATAGCCGTAACGTTGCTGCAAACGACCTTCGAGTTGGTCCTGCTTTCCCGCGATGACGTCGAGGTCATCATCGGTGAGCTTTCCCCACTGCTCCTTGACCTTACCTTTCATTTCCTTCCAATTGCCCTCAACGCGATTCCAATCCATTGCTCTCCTCCTTGGACAACTGGTGGCCAACCGACATTGCATGCTTTTGTTCCAATGGCCTGCGCGGCGGCTTCTTGTCTGAACAATCGACATTGCTGCCCGCCTGCTCGAAAGGTACCTCGCTCGCTTCATGAAGAGCCCGCGACATGGCGCGGCGCTTGCCAAATCCTGGATTGGGTCGAGCATCACGACGACAGCGCAAGAAGGTCGAAATATTATTCGCTCCCGGCCGTCGAGAGAGAGCCGGAGCCGCCCGTCCTTTCAGCTGCAGTTCGCTCAGGTAATCGTCCTCGATGATCCAGGCGTCGTTCCGCCGAGCCCAGGCGATCAGTGCAAGCCGCCGCGGCAGCGACATCGTCATTCCGAGCGGTGCCTGCTGGCCTGGCGTTACAACTGGCAATGTCGCTCCACCGGCGGTCTGGACACCAGCGGCGACATCAAGTCCTTCCGAGCTGAGCGGCCAGATCGCGCCAAGAGGGTGACCGCGCGCCCGAGGTGAGCCGCCCGTTCTCGATACCCTCTCTGACCGCGCAATAGATCTGGGCAGCCAGCAGATCTGGGCAGCCAGCGGGGTCCTTCTGGCACGATCAAGTCGGATGCGGAGGCCAGCCGTTGCGCGATGGTACAGCCAAAATTGGCAATCTTGGTACTGTTTTATGACCAGCCGCAACGCATCTATTCGTCAACACCGGCGACCGGAGCGATCCCGATGCATCAGGCTTGGTGGGAACCCCGGTCAATGCAGACAGCGCAGATCGCAGGGATGGAGACCGGACTTCGACAATGGCTGACATTTTGTGGATAGCCGGCGCGTCCACGCTCCCGAGCCAAAGAGACAAATGACCGAGGAGAAAATTATCATGAAAGCGATCGTTGTGACGGACCAAGCGGCGGGAACGGCCGGGATGACGCTGGTGGAGCGGCCCGAGCCGCAGGCAGCGATAAACGACGTCGTCGTTCAGGTTCATGCGTCGGGATTCGTCCCGACTGAGCTGGCGTGGCCCTCGACCTGGACCGATCGCCTCGACCGTGATCGAACACCGTCGATCCTGGGGCACGAGCTGGCCGGAGTGGTCACCGCTCTCGGATATGGCACGACCGGTCTGTCGGTGGGACAGCGGGTGGTCGGCCTCGCGGACTGGTATCGCGACGGCACGCTGGCCGAGTATGTGGCGATTGAGGCACGCAACCTCGCGCCGCTGCCGGGCGATGTCGACTTCACAGTCGGCGCGAGCCTGCCGATCTCGGGGCTGACCGCGTGGCAGGGACTGTTCGAGCACGGCCGCTTTCAGGCGGGGCAGAGCGTCCTCGTGCACGGTGCGGCCGGCGCAGTCGGGTCGATGGTGACGCAACTCGCACGAGAGGCCGGCGCCTACGTCATCGGTACCGGACGCGCCGCCGACCGTCAGACGGTGCTCGACTTCGGCGCGAAGGAGTTCGTCGACCTCGACAACGACGCCCTGGAAGACGTCGGCGGAGTCGATCTCGTGTTCGATGTCATCGGCGGCGACATCGGGAAGCGGTCTGCAGGCCTGATTCGAGCCGGAGGAACGCTGGTGTCTATCGTCGGGCCGGCCGAGGCACGGCCCGCCGACGGCCTCGCGGTCGACTTCGTCGTCGAGTCCGATCGTGCCCAACTGAGTGAGATCGTCCAGCGGGTGCGGGACGGACGACTGCGGACGAACATCGGCAACGTCTCGCCCCTCGAGGATGCCGTCGCCGCCTTAAACCCGACCGAGCGACGCAAGGGGAAGACGATCATCCGCGTTCGTCCCTAAAGCGACGCACGCCGATTGACGCACGCAGCTGGCGGGCGCTGTCCAGGTCGGCCGGCTGGCGAGCGCCGATGTGAGCAAGGCGCAAGCGCCCGTGGGTCAACGTGGGCGACCCCTGCGTGTTGCGCCGGACGGCCTTGCAAAACCTTTGGGAAGCCTATCGCGTGCTTGTAGGGATAGACATTGACGGACGGAACGATCAGCGGTTCGCGCAGCTACGGACCGCCGCTCTCGATTGGCGCTTTGCTGTCTAGTCGACAACTCCGTTCAGCGCGAAATCGAAAATGTCGTAGTTGTGCAGCGGTCCGGCTTTTGCCTTTTCCTTGTATTGCTCGCTGATCGGACGCGAAATCAGGAACGGCACCTTCTGCTCGCCGAGGCCACCGTGCGAGCGCAGCCGATGGCCGGCCAACTGGCTGAGATTATGATCCTCCTGTCGAGCGCCCACCACGGTGTGCCGATCGCTGAAGACCGCAAAATCTCCCTCACGGTCGATGGGCAGTTCGAACTGCCTACATACCTGCTGCTTATCCAAGACGAGTTCGATTCCCGGCAACGTCTTGGCAAAGGCAATCATCGCGTGGACATCGCCAGGCTTTCGCAGGTGCACCCGAACAAAGGAACCGAGCGCCCCGTGATGACGAACGAATGGATCCGCAATCGGACAAATCACGCGCACCGAGCCGTCGCCGAACCGTGAGTTCAATTCGTCCTCGAGGTACACGACATTGGGAGTGCCATCCTTGGCAGACTTGTCGTTCATTCCGTGATCTGCAGTAATCGCAACAGTTGCTCCAAGCGAGATGAGGGACGCGATCGCCTCGTCGACAGCCTGATGATACGCGTCAGCTTCGGGCTCGCCCGGCGCATGTTTGTGTTGGACGTAGTCGGAGGTCGACAGGTACATGAGCATTGGATGCTCAGTCGCCAGGAGCTTGACACCGGCGTCGAAGACGAACTGCGAGAGATCTGCCGAGTATTGGTCCGGCGTAGTGCGCCCCACCAATTCTTCGACGTTATCGATACCGTTTTCCTTCAGATTGGCTTTGCCTGCGTACTCCGAGGAAAAGTTGATCCCCTTCATCTCGTAAGCGAGTACCTTCAGCAACTTGTCTTTCGCGGTCACAACAGCCGTCTTTACGCCAGCCCGACTCAATGCACCGAGGATGGTGCCGCACCTAAGGCGTTTGGCGTCGGTAACCATGATCTCCTTGCCAGTTTCCGCATCGAGATAATAGTTTCCGTTGATCCCATGCACGACCGGCGGCACGCCGGTGACGATTGACGTATTATTGGTGTTCGTCGTGCTCGGCATCGAGCAATCCGCGATTGCAACAAAGCCATGTTCTTTGAAGGACTTCATCGTGGGCAACGTGCCGTTCGCAATGCCATGCTCCAGATAAGCGGGGTCGAAACCGTCGACACACACCACGACGGTGGGACGCTTGGGCGCAGCATAAAATCTTCCGTTCACGTCGACTCCCGTAGCGGGATTCTGCGAGGGCGCGAGGCGTTGGTTCATGGATAAGGCTCGGGTGGGCAAATCGTGCATGGCGGCACATTCCCGCTCGCGAGCGAGAGTTTCAATCGAATTAAATGCACCTATATGTGAGTTCTAGTAACTGTCCCAGCCAGCAGAGGACATCCGCGAAATCGTTTTGCGGAGAGACGTCCGAACTCAATCTTCTGGCACGCAGAAATCCGCCGGCGCCGGACAAGATTGACCGGCACGTTTCGTGGGTGCGCTACTTCCCGATCTCTTCTTTCAGCCAATCCACGACGCGATTGACATGTCGCGGATCAGCTCTCGAAGTAGAATGCGCGAAGTACTGCTCTCCTTTCACAGCGATGCCTGGGAGCGGACAGCGCAGCTTCCATCTGCTCGGGCCAGCGAAGAACTCTTTGGGTGCTACAATCGACCCCAATCCTTCGCGCACCGCATGCATCGCGACGAACATGTGATCAAATCGGTGGCCGCCTTCAAGCAGATAATCGCGGACCCCGGCCTCCTGCAGCCACGCTTCCCAGTGCCCCGGACGCGTTGCCGATGTGATCAGAGAATGCTTGAGGATATCAGCCGGCTTCTTAACGGGGCGACGTTGCAAGAGGACCTCCGCGCTGACAGGGGTAAGGTTCTCGGTGAAAAGTGCCGTGGTATCCTTGAGGTACGATCCAATCCGCTCCGCTGTGCCTCTCGTTATCACTAAATCATTGGCCGATATGTCGGGGGTCTCGCCGGTCATGCGCGTTGAAATCCAAACCGACACGTTGGCATTGCGCACCTCGAAGCGTCTCAATCGGGGCATCAGAAAGTACATTGCGAATGTGGAGGGTGCCTCTATGGCAAGAACCGTCTTGCTTCGCTGGCGTCTCACGTACTCGCAAGCGGCTCCGATATCCTTGAAGGATTGCCCCAACTGTTCTGCGAGTATCTTGCCATAGGGGGTCAGCGTAAGGCCCCTTCCCTCACGCGTGAATACGTGTTGACCCAGCCAACTCTCGAGGGACCGAATTTGCTTGCTAACCGCTCCGTGAGTCACCCCGAGTTCTTTCGCCGCGGAACTCAGACTGTGCGCACGTGCGGCGACGGCGAACGCCCGAAGGGCGATGAGAGGCAACTCTCGTTCCTTGGTCACTGAGCCCTTCCTGATACCAAAACTCACGTATTATCGCTATATTATCGACTTTCTGTCGGACAGCAAACCGCTCCAGCCGAGAAAAGCGCCACGTTGCTCGCGGCGATGCATTGCCTCCAACTCTAGCACTTCGACCATGATCACGGCCGTGAGACCGTGCATACCGAAGGCGCTTTTCGTGGGGCCTTCTGCAAGAATGAGCAGCATGTCGCCTACGGGGATGATGGCTTCCACGCGCAGAATGATGCCGACCCCGCTTGGCGCGCCCCATATCATGAACGCCAGCATAGTCAAGCCCGCATTCCGCGCACTCGTACGCGTTCCGGACCAGACGGTGTGCGGAATCGCGTTCACCAGGTGATCAACGGAGCACGATGCAGCCAGACATCGGCTCGCAGTTGATCCAGGACGAACGCCGCAACGTCTTGTCGCGATATGCTTCCGCCATGGAAGTCGGAGAGATCCGTCAGGGCCCGGACCGAACCGCGGCTGGGCTGGTCATTCAGGACGGAGGGCCGAACGAGAATCCAGTCGAGCCCGCTGTCTCTGACGATGGCTTCCTGGCGGTTCTTGTCGGCGTACACCTTCTTCAGGAGAAGCGGAAAGATCAAGTTGTCGAAGAGAAAGCCGCCGTGTCCGGCACTGTCGCCGGCGCCGATCCCCGTAATGCAAACCAGGCGGGACACGTGCTCGGCCTTCATCGCGCTCACCAGTGCGCGCGTTGCCGTCGAGAGCAGCGTCACCTCGCTGAAGGGGCTTGCCGGCGTGCCGAGCGCACTCACGACGGCGTCCTGTCCCCTGAGGGCTTCGCGCAACGCTTGTTCGTCGCGGACGTCTCCGACGACGAGCTTGGCGCCTTTCAGATCGCTTGCCTTCTGGGTTGAACGCACCAGCGCGGTGACCTGATGTCCGCGCGCCAACGCCTGGCTGACGATCAGACGTCCGGTGCCGCCGGTCGCGCCAAGGACCAACAGTTTCGATGGGGAAGTCCTGGTGCTGTCGTTCGTGGGATTGCTCATGGATGCCTCCTTGAATGGCGGGACGCCTCTCAGGAGGTCGTGCCGCGGTTTCGGTGTTCGGTGATGATCAGAGCTTGGTTTCCGCGAGCAATTCGCGGGTCCGCTTTAGCGTGGACAGCAGGGCGGCCTTGTAGCCCTTGTCGCTGTCAAACTGCGCCTGCTCGGCCTGCTCTTCGGGGCCATTCGGCTTCTTGCCGCGCAGCCCCGTGTAGCAATAGAACCGCAGTTGCAGGGCGCCGACCTCGTCCTCGAAGAGTTCGTTGACGATCGCGCCTTCGCGCGGGCCGGTGGCTTGGAAGAAGGTCACCTTCTTCTCCGACTCGAAGGCGATGATCTCGCGCAGATCGTCGCCGGCGATCGTGGCTTCACGCACGATGTGCGTCTTGCTTTCTTCTACCACCTCGCAACGCGTGCAGAGATTGGGCGGAAGAAACAGCCGGGCGTCGCGGGCCTTGAGAACAAGGCCCTCCCACACCTGCGCGCGGGTCAGCGGAATCTCGCCTTTCGGATTCACCGGAACGGTGGCGGTCGAATGGATCATGGTCGTATTCCTTGGTTGTCGCGTTTGGGTGAAGCCGCTGCCATCAGGCAGCGGCCGTGATCTCGGCGACGAAGTCGCGATAGGAGCGCAGCGGACGGCCCAGGAGAGCGGTCAGACGCTCGACGTCGCCGGCCTCGGGGATCATCCCGTCAGTGAGGAAGCGCTCGCTCATCAGCCGCATGTCGAAGGCCATCCAGCTCGGCATGAACTGCCTCAGGTTCTTCTCGAAGCCGGCGGTATCGTCGCCCGGATATGCGATCGTGCGACCCAGCACCTCCGACCAGATGGCGGCAGCTTTCGCGCCGGTCAGCACATCCGGACCGACGAGATTGATCCGGTCGAGCGGAAGCGACGCGACGGACGTCTCGCGGCGGACGAGCTCGATAGCAGCGATCTCGCCGATGTCGCGCGCGTCGATCATGGCGAGGCCCTTGCTGCCGATCGGCATCGGGTAGATGCCGTAGCCAGTCATGACGTCTTTGATCGTGAGATCGTTGTTCATGAAGTAAGCGGGGCGCAGGATGGTGGCCCTAAAGCCCATCTGCTCGATCATCCGCTCGACTCCGAACTTGCCGGCGAAGTGGGGCACGTTCACGTAGACGTCGCTGTGGATCACCGACAGGTACACGATGCGCTCGATGCCGGCCTCTCGCGCCAGGTTGAGCGCGATCAGCGCCTGGGTGAATTCGTCCGCCACCACTGCGTTGAGCAGGAACAGGGTCGAGACGCCCGAGAACGCGCTGCGCAGCGAGTCGACGTCCAGCAGGTCGCCTTTCACGGCGTTAACGCTTGCCGGGAAGTTGGCCTTTGCAGGATCGCGCACGAGGGCACGGACATCGGCGCCGCGCTCGACGAGTTGTTGGACGACGTGGCGGCCGACATTGCCGGTGGCGCCGGTAACGAGGATGGTCATGGGGATCACTCCGGGTGGGTTGAGACACCCCGCAAATTAGTGATCCAAATTCAGCCAGATAGACGCTATATTTAGACAGATCGTCTCACTGGTGGAACGAATGGATTTGCTGGCCCTCGCCGATTTCAACCTCGTCGCCCGCCATGGAGGCTTTGGACGGGCCGCCCGGGCCGCCGGCCGCCCGAAAGCGACGCTCTCCCGCCGAGTCTCGGAACTGGAGAGCAGCCTCGATCTGCGGTTGTTCGAGCGCGGAACGCGCACACTGAAGCTTACTCAGGAAGGTCGAGCGCTTTTTGAGCGGACAGGAGCATTGCTCGCCGAGCTCGACGAGACGGCGGCGGCTATCGCTTCGGGCGGGGACAAGCCGCGAGGCCGGTTACGGGTCAGCGCGCCTCTGCTTTTCTCGCAGACCGCGATGGGAAAGCTGGCTGCCGCGTTCGCGCTGAGATACCCGGAGGTTCGGCTCGAGGTCACGACGGAAGACCGCGCCGTCGACATGATCGAGGAAGGCTATGACCTGGTGATCAGGGTCAATCCGGATCCGGACGAAACCCTTGTCGGACGAATCCTGATGCGTGATCGGCTGGTGGTGGTGGCGAGCCCCGACCTAAGTCGTCCTGCGCGCGATCTTGCCGTTCCGACCGTGGTGCGCGGGGTGAGCGATCTGACATCCGCATGGGATGTGAAGTCGTCAAGCGGAAACTCTCGGATCACGACCGCCCCGGTGCTTCGCCTGTCGTCGATCGTCATGGTCCGCGATGCGGTCCGCGCAGGCGTGGGCGCCGCACGCCTTCCTGTGTCGCTCGTGAGTCACGATCTGGCCGCCGGCAAGCTTGTCCACTGGGGTGATGTCGACGGACCGGAGATCGTCCTCTGGGCACTCTATCCATCGCGCCGATTGCTGAGCGCTCGCGTATCCGCGTTCCTCGACTTTCTCAAGGAAGCCTTCCCCTCAGGGACACCGGACGAGCTTGCGGCCTTCATCGATTAGCACAACCGCCAAAGACGCCGTCCGGGGCCGAGAACAGCGGCAACCGAGTCGATGAAGAGACGAACGCGCGGCAAACCCGGACGGCCCGATGGTCGCGAGCTAGTCGAACGGCTCGGTATCGCGCCCAAAGATTTGCCGCTGATGCTTCGCCCCAACGGCACCTGGAAGATCGGCGCGTCCACATCCTTGTTGATGGGACGATCACTTGGAGTCCCTCATGCAAGCCACTGGCGTGCATTCGGCACAACTAACGAACCCCAGCGCGCGAAATCGTAGTTTGGGGTACAAAATCGTGTAAATGGCGGAGAGAGTGTCAGTCAATCCCCATTGAAAGATAAAGCGTTTCTGTCTTTCCTAGACCAAAACCCACACTCTAAGCTACGCTGGAAGATAGTATTTTGTCTCCGACAGAATCTCTTTCCGCTGATAGATCTTTTCATCGACAACAGTACCTTATGCCAGTTTCGCGACGCAGCGTGGTGCGGCGTATGAATGAGCGTGGCGGCGAGGTCACAGATGCTGCAAAACACGATCCTTGGGACTGGTCGGATGCGTTGTCCCTTGCATGTCGGGCGACCATTTGCCCTCCGAAGGCAGCCGCCGCGCGATGATCGGAATTGATGCACAGCGGCGAGAGCGCACTGCGCCACCGGCTGGCAGATGGCCAGCGGGTTTTCCTAACTCAACTCGAACTAACCCTTATCGGCCAGCGCGAGTTCCGACGTGATCCAATCCACGAACGTTCGCAGGGCGCGGCGTTGCCGACTTGCACGCGGAAATGCCAGATGATGGCCGACGTATCGAATGTCGACAGAACGACCGACCAACGGCGCCACCAATCTGCGAGATGCCATTTCACGCTCGGCCAGACGAGTCGATTCCAAAGCAACGCCGACACCGCCGCATGCCATGGCTATCGCGAGGAAGCTGCGATCAAAACGCATTCCGTGGATGGCCGGCGGCTCAAGTCCGTTCGCAGTGAACCATTGATGCCACTGCACTTGCTTAACGTCTGAACGGATGAGCACCGCGCCCAAAAGATCCTTTGGCTTGCGAATCTTTTTCGCGACTTCAGGCGTGCAAAGCGGGGTAACAGTTTCTTCCCCAAGAGGTATCACATCGACGCCTTCGCCGCGCGGCTGACCATAAACAATGTCAAGATCGAAGTCGTCATTGGTGAACCGAGCATAGTCGGTGTTGGCGGCAAGCCTCACTTCGAGCCGCGGTTCGGCAGCGAGGAATTTTGTCAATCGCGGGGCCAGCCATTGCGCGGCGAAACTTGGCGCACAATGCACCCTCAAGAGCTGCGGCCCGCGACCGGCAACCTCTTCGATGCCACGGCGCAGATTGTCAAAAGCCGCGCCGGCGTGACGCATCAGGTTTTCGCCCGCCGGCGTCAGACGGACGGAACGTGCACTCCTTTCGAACAGAGTGGTGCTCATCGAGCTTTCGAGCTTGCGGATGGCGTGACTGACTGCGCTCGGAGTCAAATGCAGTTCGTCGGCCGCGCTGCTGAAGGAGCCGGTGCGCGCAGCCGCCTCGAAGGCTCGGATCGCCGAGATCGGGATGCTCGACAGCAGCATGCCTATGAGTGAACCAGATTCACATATCCAAGACAACAGCGCGTTTGTCCCTGCAGCGCCTCGGACCTAGGAATGGGGTGAAGAGGACCGGCTGCCTACCGCAGCGCCTTGGAAGAATAGACACAGGGAGGATCGAATGCTGCTTCGCGGCAAGACAGCCATTATTACAGGTGCGGCTTCGCCGCGCGGAATTGGCCTCGCGACCGCCAGACGGTTTGCCGAAGAAGGCGCTCGCGTCGGTATCCTCGATCTCGATGGCCCCGCCGCGCAAGCCGCCGCAAAAGATCTGGGCGACGCTCATATTGGAGTGGCTTGCAACGTCGCCGACCAGGCCGCTTGCCTGAAAGCGGTCGAAACCGTCGCCAGCGTCTTCGGTCAGATCGACGTCTTGATCAACAACGCTGGTATTACCCAGCCGGTGAAGTTCCTCGACATCAAGCCGGGCGACTGGGACCGGATTCAGGACGTCAATCTCAAGGGCATACTGTTCCTGTCTCAGGCGGTGATTCCGCACATGCAGAAGCGCAGGTCCGGATCCATTGCGTGCATGTCGTCCGTATCAGCCCAGCGCGGTGGCGGCATTTTCGGTGGACCGCACTACTCGGCAGCAAAGGCGGGCGTCCTTGGGCTTGCCAAGGCGATGGCGCGGGAATTTGGCGCCGATGGAATTCGCGTCAACTGCGTCACGCCGGGATTGATCGGCACCGACATCACGTCCGGCAAGCTCACTGACGAAATGAGGGCGAAGATTCTGGAAGGCATTCCGCTGGGAAGGCTCGGGGAAGCGAAGGATGTTGCGGGAATCTACACATTCCTCGCTTCGGACCTTTCCGCCTACGTCACCGGCGCGGTGATCGACGTCAACGGCGGGATGCTCATTCACTGAGAGAAGCGATGGAGAGAAGGATGTCCACGAATACATTTGTTAACACGCCGACCCTTGCACAGCGTGCGCGCAACATTCGCCGTAACGCCCTGCTCATGGGCGAAGTGCAAGGCCAAGGCTACATCGCGCAGGCTCTCGACATCTCCGACGTGCTAGCGGTCGCATACTTTCACGCGATGCGCTACCGGCCCGAGGAGCCCACCTGGGAAGATCGTGACCGTTTCCTTCTTTCCAACGGCCACTACGCCATCGCCCTATATGCCGCACTGATCGAGGCCGGCATTATCCCGGAAGCCGAGCTGGAGACGTACGGCTTCGACGAAAGCCGTCTTCCAATGTCTGGCATGGCCTCCTACACGCCCGGCATGGAAATGTCCGGCGGGTCACTGGGGCTCGGACTAAGTATCGCGGTCGGCATGGGTCTCGGCTTGAAGCGAAAGGGCTCCAAAAGTCGCGTCTTCACACTGTTCTCCGACGGAGAACTCGACGAGGGTTCGAAGTGGGAAGCGATGATGTCGGCAGCACACCACAAGCTCGACAATCTGATCGCGATCATCGACGTTAACAATCAGCAGGCCGATGGCCCCTCAAAGCAGATGCTGGGATTCGAGCCGTTGGTCGACAAGCTCGAAGCCTTTGGCTGGTTCGTAGGCCGGGTCGACGGCAATGACCTCGACGCCGTCGTGGCGGCCTTTGACGCAGCGAGTTCGCACCCCGAACCGCAACCGCGCGTGATCGTCGCCGACACCCTCATGGGAAAGGGCGTTCCTTTCCTGGAGCAGCGCGAAAAGAACCATTTCATCCGGATTGAGCCGCACGAATGGCAGCTCGCCCTGGCAGAACTCGATGCGGGAGACAGGTCATGAAATCGGCAGCCCCAGCTAGCCCCGGGAAACCGCGGCTCACTACCTCTGCAATGATCGCGTCGATCGCGGCCGAAGGCCAACGGACCAAACCTGCGCCGTTTGGCCACGCGCTCGTCGAACTGGCGCGGAGCCGGCCGGAGGTCGTCGGGCTCACGGCCGATCTCGGCAAGTACACGGACCTGCATATCTTCGCGAAGCAGTTTCCGGATCGCTACTACCAGATGGGCATGGCCGAGCAACTGCTGTTCGGCGCCGCCTCTGGATTGGCGGCCGAAGGCTTCATGCCCTTTGCGACGACCTATGCGGTGTTCGCGTCGCGACGCGCCTACGACTTTATTCATCAGACGATTGCGGAAGAGGACCGCAACGTGAAGATCGCTTGCGCCTTGCCCGGCCTCACTTCCGGTTACGGCCCAAGCCACCAGGCGGCGGAAGACCTCGCCCTCTTCCGCGCGATACCGAACATGACGGTGATCGATCCTTGCGACGCTCATGAGATCGAGCAAATCGTTCCGGCCATCGCCGCTCATCGGGGACCGGTGTACATGCGACTGCTGCGCGGCCAGGTGCCGCTTGTGCTCGACGAATACAACTACCGCTTCGAGCTCGGCAAGGCGTCGCTAATCCGCGACGGGCGGGAAGTCCTGATCATCTCTTCGGGCATCATGACCATGCGCGCGCTGGAAGCCGCCAAAGCGCTTGCTGACGACAAAGTCGATGCTGCCGTGCTGCATGTTCCGACCATCAAGCCGCTCGATGAGCAAGCGATCCTGCGCGAGGCCGGCAAGCCCGGTCGCCTCGTTGTCGTCGCCGAGAATCATACCACCATCGGCGGCCTCGGGGAGGCGGTTGCGGCTCTGCTGATGCGTTCGGGAGTCCATCCTGCCTTCCGTCAGGTCGCGCTACCCGACGAGTTTCTTGCCGCAGGGGCGCTCCCCACGCTGCACGATCGCTACGGAATTTCCACTGCCGAAGTCTCGCGGCAGATCAAGGGGTGGCTGCGCTAAGCGCGCATCGTCCCTTCGTCACGTTCGACTGCGAAAAAACATCGGCTGCGCGGCCCCACCGCGCAGAAGGATGGCTGCTACCCGAACCCGGCGTCCGAGAGCCGGTCGAAGCTGCAATCATGTCCCGCTACCGGTGAATAGACCACTTCGCACTAACAAGGAGGAACCCATGACCCAACGTAAACCGATCGCCATCAGTCGTCGCAAATTACTCTTGGCCGGCGCGGCCGTCCCGTTCTGCGCCATCCTCACACGACCCGCTGCGGCGGCAGAATTCACATACAAGCTTGCGACCGGGCAGGACCCGACGCATCCCGTAAACGTTCGCGCCAAAGAAGCGGCCGATCGCATCAAGGAGGCGACCGGCGGACGTCTCGAGATCAACGTTTTCCCCGCCAATCAACTCGGCTCGGATACCGATCTCTTGACACAAGTTCGCAACGGAAGTGTCGAATTCTTCAACCTCTCCTCTCTGATCTTGGCCACGCTCGTACCGGCCGCCGGCACCGTCAACCTGGGCTTCCTATTTCCCAACTATGATGCGGTGTGGAAGGCCATGGATGGCGAACTCGGCGCCTATATCCGCGCGCAGATTGCAAAGACGCCGATCATGGCGGTGTCAAAGCCGTGGGACAACGGCTTCCGGCACATTACGTCCTCGGGGCGCGAGATCAAGAAGCCGGAGGATCTCAAGGGCTTCAAGCTGAGGGTCCCTGCTGCTCCGAATTTGACTTCGCTGTTTCTAGCTCTTGGCGCGGGTCCGGCACCGATCAACTTCAACGAAGTCTATTCCGCGCTGCAGACCAAGGTCGTTGATGGTCAGGAAAATCCGCTTCCGATCATCGCGACGGCGCGCTTGTATGAGGTGCAGAAGACCTGCAGCCTGACCGGGCATGTTTGGGACAACTACTGGATTCTCGGCAACAAGCGCGCCTTCGAGAAGCTTCCGAAAGACGTACAAGAGATCGTGACGCGCGAGTTCGATCGCTCTGCGAATGATGAACGGGCGGATATCGCGAAGCTCAGCGAGTCCCTACGCAACGATTTGACCGCAAAGGGCATGCAATTCCTCGAGGTCGACCGATCGGTCTTCCGCCAGGCGCTGGCGAAGACGAGCTTCTATGCCGACTGGAAAGCCAAATTCGGTGAAGAAGCATGGGCGCAGCTCGAGAAAGCCGCCGGTAAGCTGGGTTGAGCGCCATGGAACACGGACACATAGAAGGGGCGGTTCTTGCCCTTCCCGAACCGGCCTCCGGATGGCGAAAGATTGTCGTGAGCGTGAACCGCGCGCTCAAGCCTGTCGTCGCCGTCCCTGCCGCACTGCTCGTCGTTGCCGAGGTGATCGTCCTCTTTGTCGGCATCATTTCCCGCTACGTGCTCCAGGCGCCGATTGTCTGGTCGGACGAACTTGCTGGCATTCTATTCCTATGGCTCGCGATGCTGGGATCAGTTATCGCTTTCCAACGAGCCGAACATATGCGGATGACGGCGGTCATCGGCATGATCCGCCCTGAAGCCAGGTTGTTCCTCGATGTTTTCGCGACAGCCGCATCGTTGGCATTCCTGCTTTTGGTCATTCAACCGGCGTACGAGTTCGCGGCCGACGAAGTCTATGTCACCACTCCTGCACTGGGCATCGTCAACACCTGGCGGGCGGCCGCGCTTCCGGTCGGAATTGGCCTGATGCTGATCGTCGCAAGCCTAAGGCTGGCGGCCACGGCCAATCTCAAGCACCTCGTTGGGGCCGTCGTCGCGGTGGGATCGCTGGTCGCAGTTCTGGCGCTACTAGCGCCGGTGCTGAAACCGCTCGGCAATCTCAACTTGCTGATCTTCTTTGTATTCATCGTCGGGGCGATGGTTTTTGCGGCGGTGCCGATCGCCTTCGCGTTCGGCCTGGCAACCATCGGCTATATCACGCTGACCACCAGCACGCCCGACGTGGTTGTCATCGGCCGCATGGACGAAGGCACGAGCCATCTCATCCTTCTTGCGGTACCCCTGTTTGTATTTCTCGGTCTGTTAATCGAAATGACAGGCATGGCACGCGCCATGGTCGGGTTCCTTGCCAGCCTGCTCGGCCACGTCCGGGGCGGCCTCCAGTATGTGTTGGTCGGTGCGATGTACTTGGTCTCAGGCATTTCAGGATCCAAGGCGGCCGACATGGCGGCGGTAGCGCCCGTGCTTTTCCCTGAAATGACCAAGCGCGGCGCAAAGCGCGGCGACCTCGTCGCACTGTTGGCGGCTACCGGCGCCCAGACCGAGACGATCCCTCCCTCCTTGGTGCTGATCACGATCGGATCGGTGACCGGCGTGTCAATCGCCGCGCTGTTCACCGGTGGGTTATTGCCAGCCATCGTGCTCGCGATCGGGCTGTGCGCGGTCGTGTGGTGGCGATACCGTCGGCAGGACTTATCCCACGTCAAGCGAGCGACGGGCCGAGAAGTTGGTCGTGCGTTTCTGATTGCTATTCCCGCTATTGCCCTTCCCTTTGTGATCCGCGCCGCGGTTATCGAAGGGGTCGCGACTGCGACCGAGGTTTCGACAATCGGCATCGTCTATTCCATATTGGCTGGGCTTCTCATCTATCGCCAGTTTGACTGGCGTCGCCTCTATCCGATGCTGGTTGAGACCGCGGCTCTCTCCGGCGCGATCCTCTTCATCATCGGTGCGGCGACGGGAATGGCCTGGGCTTTGACCCAGTCGGGCTTCTCGGCATGGCTTGCGAAGTTCATGACCTCCTTGCCCGGTGGTGCGCCGGCATTTCTGATCGTCACCATCATCGCGTTCGTCATCCTCGGGAGTGTACTCGAAGGTATTCCTGCCATCGTGCTCTTTGGACCACTGCTCTTCCCCATTGCTCGTCAAGTGGGCGTCCATGAGGTCCACTATGCGATGGTCGTCGTTCTCGCGATGGGAATCGGTCTTTTTGCCCCGCCCTTCGGCGTTGGCTATTACGCAGCCTGCGCGATCAGTCGAATTCATCCCGACGAAGGCATGGGTCCGATCGTCGCGTACATACTGGCCTTACTCCTCGGCACACTTCTAGTGGCTGTAGTGCCGTGGATTTCTATCGGGTTTTTGTAAGCCCGTTGGTGGGAGGTGCGGAGATCGTTCGCACCTCTCGTTCACCGCTTAGACAGTTTTAGATGTCTGCATTATGCACTTCGAGACCGTTGCCTTGAACCACCCGCTAAGCAAAGCTCTAGAATGCCCTGCGTGTGCAACGGCGTGATATCGCGTGCAACACCGTCCAAATCGTAGTCCGGCGTACAAACTCGCATAAATGGCGGAGAGAGTGGGATTCGAACCCACGGTACGGTTTCCCGCACACACGCTTTCCAAGCGTGCGCCTTAAGCCACTCGGCCATCTCTCCGGAAGCGCCCTCTCTTGAAGGGATGGGGCGGATTTTGCAAGGGAGAGAGCGGGTGGAAGCTGAAATTTCCTTAAGTTTTTGGAAGAGCTTGGGTTTTTGGCGGGGCTGCCGGTCGGGATCGGGGCGCGGGTTCGGCCTGTTGAACCCGAATCCTTGCCGTGCCGACGACCGCAAGGCAAATCAGCGGTCGAGGGCGGCATGAAGCGGGCATTTGCGATTCTCGGCCTGGTCGTGGTGGCGGTTGTGGGCGCCGGTCCGGCGCTGGCGCAAAGCTGCACCAAGGCGGGGACGGATGTGAGCTGCGACGACGGACGACGCGGGGTGCTTTCGGGCGACACCATCATCTGGAGCGACGGCACGCGCTCGAGCCTGACCTCGCCGCATCCGAGCGTGATCGTCGGCAACCGGTCCTCGGTCAGGGTCGGGCAAGGCGTGTTCGTCGGCAAGGGCAACGGCGTTGTGCCGATGGAGAATCCAAGCGACCCGCGGCGGGCGCGCTGCCCGGTGCTCGATGGCGTGCCGTATTGTTATTGATCTGTCCGCGTTTGCGCTGACGCGCCCACGGGTGCCGTACTTTCCGTCATTGCGAGCGGAGCGAAGCAATCCATGTCTCCACAAGCGGCGCGATGGATTGCTTCGCTGCGCTCGCAATGACGACGTGGCGACTTTCGGTGCGACAAATCAACCCGACGGGCAAATCACCGAAAGTCTGTCCAGCCCTCGCGCGAAAAACATTCCACTTTCGCCGTCGGGCAAATCAGTGATTTAACTCCGCGCGTCTCACCCAGATGAGGGGCGGGTCGCGATCGTCACGAACGTTGCGGTGAGATGCGGTGGACGGGAGTGTCACGACTGACGAGCGTGGCACTCGCGGACGGCGAAGTCGTGTGGTCCTGGCGCCCCGACGCTGGCGCTAAGTTTTTCGCGCGAACAGTTCGCGCGAGAGGCGACGGTGGCAAGAAAGCCCGGTCACCGGCTATCTAATGCACACATCTTTGTTGCGAAGATCGGCGAAGACTGATTCCCTGGCGGGAGGCGGTCTTGTGGAGAGCGGTCGTATGTCGATGGAGGTGGGGCTGGGGCGATTTGGCGATCG